>JAOADO010000003.1 GCA_026417275.1 Verrucomicrobiia bacterium | reverse complement strand
ACGTCTGCTACAGCCGCTGGGGCGGAGAAGCCAGACCATGGATTACCGTTGGGCAAAAGAAAAACCTTGCTTTCGGCAACTCCGTTAGCAACAACTGGGCATTCACATTCAATTTTAAAGCGGACAAGCAGATAACCGCAACCAACAACCAGACTGTGAACAGAGAGATTTTTCTCAAAAAACAGGCTGAAGTCCTGAAAATCATCAACGAAAAATTTGGCGCAATTCATCCAGTGGCTCAACGCCCGCGCCTTGCTGGAAAATAAAGATTAATAATGATTCGGGTTGTTTATTGCACCAGGATAAAAACATCCAACAGGATTTATCTGCCGTTTTCTTGCCTTCTGCTACTCCATGGCAGTTAATTTTTCTTGAGACCTGGAATGTACAGTTCTGCGTAATAAACCGTTTTTATTGCGCATAAACAACGGTTTTAAATACACGTAAACCCCTGAAACAGATAAAAACAACAGACAAATTGCAACAAAAGTTATAAGCGCTTTTCCGAATTCGCCTCCTATTTTTCCCGTATGCAAATCAATCAATAGTTTTCCCCAATCGGTTCCACGTTCCAGAGGGCGCCCGGAGCCATCAATAACCGCCTTTTTGTATTCGCCCTTTTTAAAAGATTCTCCAGTTTCAGCATTAATCCAGAGTTCACCCTTGCCCTGAATTTTTATTTTATAAACCCAGACACCGTTTTCGCATTTCAGTTCAATCTTTTCATAATTTTCATCATTAAACTTCTGTTTTGCCACCTCCAGAGCATGAGCAAAAGAAACAGGCAAATTATCTATCCTTACTGAACCGATATTAAAATTTCGTCCTTGATTCTCTTTAACTAATTTACCATCACTCTCAAGACCGAGTGCGCCAAATATTGATTTCTTATAATTTAAAACCGCTCCAGTTAAGCCAACAATGCATAGGAATACAGCCGCAATCAAACCAATAAATGAATGATATTTACGAAATAAAAACAATAATCTGTTTTTTCTCTGCGGAACTGCGATATTTTTTTCCATACCGATTAATCCTCCGAATTTTCTCCTTGTTCGGCTTTCTCCTGCGCTTTACTGCGAATTGAAACAACGCGACCGTCTCCGAAAACCATGTTGAACGAGTAAGCATGCCATTTAACAGCGCCCAGTTCGCCTTTTGCGACCTGCTGTTGAACTTTTTTAATGTCATCACTATCCCATGGCTTGAACACATCCCATGCTATTTTCCTTTTTGAAGAGAAAGAAAAACGATTTCGTTGAGGGTCTGTGGACTCTTTTTTTAAGTCAACTCCTTCGACCTGATAACTTGTTCCCTTCCGTTCAAACACAGAGGTTGTGTTATCATAACTGCCTTTATCTGAAGGACACTTGAACACTTTTAACGGCGTGGCGGCGGCAATATTCGATGTCGAACCAAGATAAGGGGCAAGCACAGTGTGAATGCCATCTGAAAGTGTTTGCAATCTTTTCCCATTAGTAACGTCTTCCTGTTTTAATGAACTTTTTTTGACCTCATATTTGAACGGCAAACGGTCGTCGTTATCCTCGGCAAATGCCGCCACAGCTAAATAAACCTGGCGCAGATTTGACAGACATCCTGTTCGTCTGGATGTTTCCTTTGCACGCGAAAGCGCTGGAAGAAGCATCCCTGCAATAATGCCGATTATTCCGATAACGACAAGCACCTCGATTAGTGTAAATGCCGTGTTCCTGTCATATTCAACTGCAAACCTCATATTCGTTTTCATGTCGATGAAGGTACACAATATCTTCTACGAATGCTTTCGACTGATTGCGATTTATTGTCGGCAGTTTGCTGAATCAGAAAATCTAAGAATCAATTTCATCGCCTTCGATTATAGGCATTTTTAATGGATATAAACCAGGACAACACCCCATAACCTCCCTGAAAGCCTGGCTAAAATGACTGATGCTATTATAACCGACTTCGAGCGCGGCTTCGGTAACGTTGAATTTTCCAGATTTAAGCAATTCAGCAGCGCGCTCTATCCGAATCTGACGCAGGTATTGCGAGATTGTTATCCCCATTTTTTTCGAGAAAATTCTGCTCAGATGATACGGACTACAACCCACCAATCGTCCCAATTCTCTCAGAGACGGCGGGTCTATTAATCGTTGATTCAGTATTTCAATTACCCGTTCGATTCGCATCTGCGAAACCTCTTTCTCCCGCAATTCTTTGCCAGAAAGAAAATTCTGCGGCGAAAAGAAAAATTGAGCCATCAACTCGAGCACCTTTCCGCGATACCAAATAGCAGTTGCGGCGCCAGAAACAGGTGGATTTAAAAAACAATCAACTTCTCTTTGCTTAGAAGGCGACAACCCGATAACAGGCGAAATTTTCGCAATCCTCCCTCCACCTCGCAAAACCGCTCTTACAAGAGGATGTAATATGTTTTCATATTCGCTTAAACTTTTCCGCAAAAAACATAAAGAAAATTCAACAGTTAAAAATCTATGTCTTTCCCCGCAAAACCGCAGTGCTGAAAGTTTTTGATTCCCGGTGGCGTAAAGCGCCACACTTTTTTCTTCAACAACAACTGTATCTTTGCCGCAGATTAAACGAGCATGCCCTGAAACATTAAAACAAAGTTCTATACTGCATGGATGAAAACTCCGTGACCACTGTAACGGTTCTTTGCAGGTGAAGTCATGCCACTCAACGCTGAGCCCACGCTGGCAAAAACATCCATATAGACATTGCCAGCCACCACCAAGATTATCCCATATTTTTCTTTCAGCAAAATCGCACGCAGGCGCCGTAGCAAGGAAATCCCTGGAATTTGCATTCTGGTCGCTTGTCCACCCCGAGCAACACTTAACCCCACCATTCACACTCATGATTAACCTTACAATTATTCACCCTTATGTCAAATTATGGAGTGGTTGTCATTTCGATTTTTAAAGTGACGAAACTAATTTTTCCGGTGCGTTTTTAGAAAATTTTTGTCCTATATTCTCCACACCCCAGGAATCGGGGTCTTGCAGTATTTACATTTGCCGTCCACGAGGTCAAAACTGCTGATAGAAAAAATATCGCGCTCAATGACCGCCTTTTTGCAGTTCGGACAATGAGTCGTTTCCGCATCATCCAGTTCTCTTACGTTTCCCACGTAAACATACTTTAGCCCCTGCGAGCGCGCGATTTCACGTGCCTTCAGCAACATGTCAACCGGCGTCGGCGGCAGATGTGCGAGTTTATGTTGCGGATGAAAACGCGAAAAATGGATTGGCCTATCGGCTCCAAGATTTTCAACAATCCAGCCGCACATTCGTTTTATAGTCTCAGGTTTGTCCGTATAAGTTGGAACAATCAAATTGATAATTTCGAACCAGATGCCGAGTTCGTGGTAAACTTTAAGGGTCTTCAATATTGCACTCAATTTGCCAGAATTTAATTTTTGATAAATCTCCTCATCGAATCCTTTCAGGTCCACGTGTGCGGCGTCCACGTATTGAGCAAGGTCGCGAAAAGAACGCTCCTCAATTGAACCGCAGGTTACAAGAATATTCTTAAGTCCAATTTCCCGAACTTTTTTACAACAGTCATACGTGTATTCATAAAACGCGGTTGGTTCCGAATACGTGTAGGAAACCGACGGGCAATTCAGTGCCTTTGCAATAGCCGCAACGTCTTCAGCAAACATACTCACCCGCCGCACATCCGACGCTGAAATTGTCCGTGACAATGGCGGACGCAGACGGATCTCCGCGCCGCTCGGGTCTTTTGTCTCTTCTGGCTTGCTCTGGCTAATCTCCCAATTCTGGCAGTTCAAACAGCGGAAAACACAGCCTGAGGTGGCAATTGAAAATGTGGATGTGCCCGGTAAAAAATGAAACAACGGTTTTTTCTCCACAGGGTCAACATGGAAAGCGCATGGATTGCCATACGCCATCGTGTAAAGCGTTCCATCAACATTGATTTTATTCCTGCAATGACTGCGGTCGCCAGGCTCCAGAATGCAGTTGTTGGGGCAAACCTTGCACTGAACGTTTCTGCCTAATTTAAGATAATGCCGTGCCTCCACGAGCCATCCGCGTTTCCGCCACCGCTCAAGCGTCTTTGCATCTGGCGCATCCCCTTTAAAAACATCTGCCGGCGCCTCCTCGCCGGCTAATTTCTTTAGAATTGACCAGAAAGAACCGCCAGCAAGCGCGCCGCCTATCCCGAGAGAACAAAATTTTAACGCCGAACGACGCGAAACCTCCCGCTTCAACAATGTATCAGAACATTTTCCTGTATATTGTACATCTGGCGTTTTGTTTCTTTTCACGGCTTTATCCAGCCCCATCTTATCATGGCAAGATAAATTGCGCAAAGCGAATGCGCTAACCACAGGACAATCAACGGCAGATGAAAAAGACGATGCAAAGTCAGCGCTTCGTTCTCGCTTAACACGGCGCTTAATCCATATCTGCCTGTGATTCCGTATCCGGTGAACAAGAACAGACCAATCAGAATAAAGAGAAACCAACCTGTCCACCGCACAATTTTTACCATTACCGGGGACAATTTTTTCATTTTATCCCGATCGCTTCATTTACGCTTCCCCGTCGATAACCAAGAACATCAACGGTTACATAATTATAACCAATCCGCCTCATGGCATCCGAGATTTTGCTGTTAACGCCGTCTTTAAAAAGGTTCATTATCTCTGCATGCCCGATCTCAATTCTTGCCAGACAGCCATGTTTCAATTCATGATGCCGTACGCGAACCTCGCGAAACCCGAGGTCGCGCAAAACATATTCAGCCTCTTCAATCATCTTTAACTTCTGCGGATTCACCTCTTCTCCATATGGCACGCGCGAACTCAGACACGCCATCTGCGGTTTCTCCGCTGTTGGCAAATTCATCTGCCTCGAAAGCGCGCGAATCTCCTCCTTTGTTAACCCCACCTCTTTCATTGGAGCGCGCGCTCTATGTTCTTCTGCGGCTTTTGTCCCTGGACGAAAATCGCCGACGTCGCTTGCGTTTTCACCATAAAGAATAACGTTATACCCCTCTGCGCGCGCAATCTTTACCATCTCATCGAACAACTCGTGCTTGCAAAAATAACAGCGGTCTACCGGGTTGGAAACATAGTTGATGTTTGCAAATTCGTTGGTCTTTATGACACGGAGCGGAAAGCCAAACCTCTGCGCAATGTCCAGCGCCTCCTGCAACTCGCGCCGCGGAAGACTTGGCGTGTCGTCAATCACCGCAAGCATCCTGTCTCCCAGCACGTTATGCGCAACCACCGAAAGGAAAACCGAATCAACACCGCCAGAATACGCAACTATGCACGAACCAACGCTTTTGATTAATTCTTTTAGTCTCTCGAATTTCTCGTTCATGTTAAGATTAAAGTAATGCTTGTGATTTTATTTGTCTAACCAGCAACGCTCTCTGTTTTAGGATAAATATGTCATATTTTGGAAAAGTGACAATGAAGTTTTTAATTTTCTGACAACCCTGACAATCGGAAAGTCCGAGAAATTTACTTTTTTATACAGATGTTAAAAAGATAAAAAACGGGAGAAAAAATATATGTGCCCCGTGATGTGACACGCTCTTACAAGCCAATCCTCTTTCACTCGGACACATGTATTGCTCCCGCAAGTCCGCAATCTCGGCTTTACAAAAACATTGGACTCTCATTTGGAGTGCGGTGGCAAGACTGCGCGAACAGGCGCAACAGCACTTTGCATCATATCACCCCAACAAACCGTCATTTTTCTGGTTAATAATACTTTTTAACCATCAGCACCATTCATACCTCCAGGATTTTTTGCACTACAAAACGTTACTTAATGGATACCTTCATGTCTTTAAGAACCGATGCCGGTTCGATATTCGTTTCTATCAAACATGTTTTCTCTTTATATTTTTTGCGGTGATTACCTGTTTTATTCCAGGATTGCTGGAGTCAAATAGAAATGCAAAATTCGAGTTTACACCTCTTGGCAAACGGCGCTGGTAATGACGTATTGCTATGTTTATGAAGCTCTGTCTCGGTCCCGAGTTGGGACCGAGACAGAGCACTCCAGATTGTCCGGGATGAACGCGTTCAACATTTCTTGTTCAACAGACAACTACGTCACCTTTTCAGCTCTGGCAAACCTGCCTGGTCGTATATCTGGTTGAGCCGTTCGATTACCGCTCTCTTCTTTTTCCGATACTCATTGTATTTTTCCATGTCCTCGTCGCTGGCAAATCCGTAGTCGCGCTTCAATCTGTCCATGCTATACTCAAACTCCTTTATCCTTTCCTTCAACTGCGAAGCAATAACCATCAACGTTCGCTTATCGCATTTGTCGGTAGCTGTATTTGCGTCAGAAGAACCGTTCTTGGCCGGGCTGGAGCCCGATTCTCCACCCTGTTTATCCTTGCTTAATCCAGAGCTGCCTCCTGCAGATTGAGTGTTTGGCGCATGAGCCTTAGATGTTCCTCCCTCTGGAGAAGGGGGAAATGAACTTTTTTTATTTTCCAATCTCTTAACACGCTCTTCTAAATTACTTAAAAAAGCTCTTATCTCTCTTTTCTTATTAGTTGACCCATCAGGGCATAGTGAATCCCCTGTGGCGATATTGTCTATGCCCTGCGATGCATATGTGTTATGCCCCGCAGGATATAGTCTTTGCCCCGCCGCACCATTGTTGCCGGAGTTATTCACAGGTTGTTCACAATTGGGGACGGGGGGACTCTCCGCCACATCTTCGCATGAAATATTTTCCACCTTCATAAGCACGTAAAGATTCGGCTTTCGCCGTCTGTAATTGCTCACCACGCGAACAACCCCCGTCTTTTCCAGCTCCTTCAATGCGCGCTGAACAGAGTTTACGGATAATCCAGAGCCCTCAGAAAGTTCGCTCAACGAAGCATTGAATGTCCCATTTCTGTTTCTGTAAGCCATTGTGGCAAGGCTGTTGAGCAGTGCAACGCACATTGCGTGGTTTTTGAGCGTGCCGCTGTCTCTGCAATCGCGCAGGTATTGATTCATGCGAATCAAGTCCCACAGCATTGGAGAGTTTAACATAGGTTGAGTTGTCATCCTGAACCTGAGGGTTTTGGTCTGCTGGTTTACCATGGGTTCGCGGCTCAAGGCAGGTTGCGTTGAGTCTGCCCCCCTTTTCCCACTCCCATTGGCTGAAGAAGACGCACCGGCGGGCGAGTGGCTGGCAACGGAGAGATTGCCCCCTGCACCCCGACAATCCCGTCCCTGCAGCGCTGTAGACTCGATGTCCTGGCTGGAGCCAGAGGACCCCGCAAAACCATTTCCACAATTCTTTGTTTCTTTTGTTTTCTGCTGGCGATTTTCCAGCGTGTTCCCATCCTTATCTTCCATTAATGTTTTCATAACTAACTGAATGTAAATCGTGCAGAATTCCCATTCATTCTCACGGTGAGAAGTTGATGCGATTTTTGTAAATTATCGTTTGAATTAATGCGTATTAAGGTTTAGTGGTTTAAATAACACCTCGCGATGTGCGCGGGTTAGAAAGAGTTATGAAAACAATGAGAAAGAGTCTAAGGAGGGCGCCAGCAACGCTGGCAAAAAACGTAACCGTGGAAATTGCGGGTTTTACTGCTTCGCCTGTTAAAAATCAATTCGAAGAAACAGTTGCCGAAACAAAACAATAAAGTCAGTTTTATAAATTAAGAGGGTTCAAATATGGAAAAAGATTTTCACATGACTGCTGATGAATTTGAGCGATACGGACAGGAAGTAATCCGCTGGGTGAAAAATTATTTGAGGCGCGTGGAAGAGTTTCCAGTTAAACCGGGGGTAAAACCCGGCGAGATACGGGAGAAACTTCCGTCGCAAGCGCCGCAAAAAGGCGAGTGTTTCGATTCTGTCTTAAAAGACCTCGATGAAATTATTCTGCCAGGAATCATGCACTGGCAGTCGCCAAAATTTTTCGGATATTTCCCGGCGAACAATTCACCGCCGTCCATTCTTGGTGAACTTGTGTGTGCCGGTCTCGGAGTTCAAGGAATGATGTGGGCAACGAGTCCGGCTTGCACAGAGCTTGAAACGCACGTCCTTGACTGGCTGGCGGACATGCTCGGTTTGCCGGAGCGGTTCAAATCGTCCACACAAGGCGGAGGAGTAATTCAGGACACTGCGTCCACTGCCGCGCTTGTGGCAATTGTTGCCGCAAGGGAACGAGTTACTGGTTGTGAAACCAATCTACATGGATGCAATCAAAAACTGGTCGCCTACACTTCAACACAGGCTCATTCGTCCATAGAAAAAGGAATCCGAATCAGCGGCATCGGGAGCAAAAACCTGCGATTAATCGGCGTGGATGATAAGTTTGCGATGAAACCGGATTTGCTCGAAGAACAGATTCAGAAAGATATTACCGCCGGGTTAACTCCGTTTTTGGTTGTCGCGACGCTTGGAACAACGAGTTCATGCGCGTTTGACCCGATTCGAGAAATCGGCAGAATTTGCAGAAAGTACAACCTCTGGCTTCACATCGACGCCGCAATGGGTGGAACAGCGGCTATATGTCCGGAGTTCAGACAAATGCTGGATGGCGTCGAACTGGCAGACAGTTTTTGTTTTAATCCGCATAAATGGATGTTCACAAATTTTGATTGCGATTGTTTTTATGTTGCAGACAAACAGTGGCTGATAAAGGCGCTAACCATAACACCGGAGTATTTAAAAAATCCGACAAGCGCCGCTGGAGGCGTAATCGATTACCGCGACTGGCAGATTCAACTCGGACGCCGCTTCCGCTCGCTCAAACTCTGGTTTGTTATTCGAAGTTACGGTGTGGAAGGTTTGCAGAGCATAATTCGCAAACACGTGTCGCTCGCACGCGAGTTTACGGCATGGATTCAGCAGAGCAAAGATTTTCACCTCGCCGCACCGCAAAATCTCAACCTTGTCTGTTTCCGCCACAATAGCGACGATAAGTTCAATGAAAGACTGCTGAACGAAATCAATAACAGCGGCAAAATATTCCTGTCGCACACTAAATTGAACGAACGATTTGTATTGCGATTGTGCGTCGGACAAACTTACACAGAACGTCGCCATGTGGAATATGCATGGCATGTAATAAATGAAATCACAGAAAAATTAAAAAAGTCCTGATTATTGCACAATATTGCATAATAATTCTCTTGTCGTCTTGAAAATAAGAGATTTTAACCTATACTAAGAACAAACTGAAAAATGGTGGCTTATGAACAACTTTATATATCAAAATCCGGTCAAAATCGTCTTTGGAAAGGGAGAGATTGCGCGGCTATGTGAACTGATTCCCGCTGAGAAAAAAATTCTGATGACATACGGAGGCGGGTCGATTAAACGCAACGGCGTTTACGACCAGGTAAAATCGGCTTTAAAAGGACGCTCCATGCTTGAATTTGGCGGCATAGAACCAAATCCACGCTACGAAACTTTGATGAAAGCCGTGGATGTTTGTAGAAAAGAAAAAGTGGATTTTCTTTTGAGTGTTGGTGGCGGTTCGGTTCTTGATGGAACAAAATTTATCGCGCTTGCGGTAAAATACAAAAACGGCGACCCATGGGACATTCTTGCAAAACACGCCACGGCGAACGAGGCGTTGCCAATCGGTTGCGTACTGACGCTTCCTGCCACAGGCTCGGAAATGAACATGTTCTCGGTAATTTCGCGGGATTCTACGCAGGAAAAACTTGCCTTTGCAAATCCGCTGGTTTATCCGAAGTTTTCCATTCTTGACCCCGAGACCACGTTCACGCTGGACGCCGAACAAACGGCAAACGGAATTGTGGATGCCTACGCACACGTCATGGAACAATACATGACTTATCCCGTGTATGCACCGCTTCAGGACCGCCAGGCAGAGGCAATTTTGCTGACGCTTATCGAAGAAGGTCCAAAAGTTTTGCAGAAGCCAAAAGATTACAATGCACGCTCGGCAATCATGTGGTGCTCAACACAGGCGTTGAACGGGTTAATCGCGTGCGGTGTTCCACAGGATTGGACAACACACATGATCGGACACGAACTTACGGCTTTCTATGGTCTTGCGCACGCAAGAACGCTGGCAATCGTTATGCCAGGCGTCCTGCGTCATCAAATCAACAACAAGAAAGAAAAACTACTTCAATACGGACAGAGGGTATGGGGTATTTCTCCATCCGAAACAAACGCTGCCGAAAAGGCAATCGAAAAAACCGAGTCATTCTTCCGTTCGCTCGGGTTTAAGACTAAATTGAGCGAAAACGGCATTGGAAAAGAAAAATTCGAAGAAATCGCGGGCAGATTCCGCATCAGAGGAATTAAACTCGGAGAGCGCCAGAATATTGGTCCAGAACAGGTCATTGAAATTCTGAACCTCTGCTTGTGAGATAATACCTGGCGATTGATTAAACCAAAAAATTGTTGGTAAGCCTTCACCCTGATTATTATAATCAGCAAAAGGGTTGTTGTTTTTTTTGAATTGATACAAAATGACATAACAGAGACATAATGTCGCAAACATGAAAATATAGTGCTTAAAAATGATACGGTCGTTTGCATTTACAACACAGGGCAAGTTGCATTCAAAGGATATTCCTGTATTCCTGATGCCTACGCTTTTGCTGGATACGAATCTGTTTCTCTGGGTTGACCTTGAGAATCCCACGGCGGCAGAAACTAAACTTGTCCTTGAAGACATTTTCCACTTTCACACGCTTTCTATTGAAGACTGCGTGATGGAAAGTTCAGCGCCAAAGGTTGAAGAATACATACCAAAGGACGATGACCGTTTCTCGTATTATATTTTCATGGTAATCCACGCGGTGGACTACAGCAGAAAAGATGGCGTGTTCGCGACGCGCGAGTTGAACTTTTTTTTAGGCAAGAACTTTCTTGTAACCTATCACATGGTTTCGCTTAAACCGATTCAGATTTTTGAGGAACGTTGCACAAAAGGGAACGTTCATATAGCGCGCGCCCCAGACCGCATTGCCCATACATTGCTGGATTTAATTGTAGACAATTACAAACCCGCGCTGGAAGAATTGTCCTTTGAGATTGCCAGTCTCGAGGAATCGGTTCTAAGAAACCCTGGCAGGGAGACGCTTAATCAGATACTCCAGGTCAAAAAAGAAGTCCTACATTTGATGTCTATTATTGGTCCACAACGGGAGGTACTATCGCGATTCGCGCGCGGCGAGTTCAAACTTATAAGACCGCACATGGTGCCATTTTATCGGGACGTCTACGACTCTCTGTTTAGAATATCAGGGCAGGCGCAAAGTTACATGGACTCATTGACCGGTATTTTGCAAGTTTACCTGAACCTGTCCTCAAACCAGACAAGCGAGGTCGTTAAATTACTGACAATCATAACTGTTGTTACAACACCGATAATGATTGTGGGCACATGGTACGGGATGAATTTTAAACACATGCCAGAACTGGAATGGCAATATGGCTACTTAATTGCCTTCATTATGACAGTAATCTCTACCCTGTTTGTTTATTGGTATTTTAAAAAGAAACGGTGGTTCTAAAAGCCCAGGTGTTGCAAACACTTTAAATTAAAATGAAAAAGACCGGATTTCTTGATAAAATTTTGGGGAGAATAGACAGGCTCGACCCGGGCGGACTTCAAAAAATTCTCGAACGGCTCGTCAAAGAGCGCGGTTTTCTCGAAACGCTTTTCAATACAATCGAAGACGGCATTCTCGTAGTAGATGAATCAGGCAAAATTATTTATTTCAACAACGCAGTGGTCAGGTTGCTCGGTCTGGAAATTGATTCGGACATCGGCAAGGGAATCCAAACAATTTTGCCGGAGATTAACTGGGAGACTCTAAACCCGTTCAAACAAGAGGACAGTAAAAGAATAATCCGACTTGAGTTCGACATTGCCAATCCCGCTCAAAGGACGCTTCGAATGTATGCGGCGCCGTTGAACATTGAGGTTGATGGAAGCAGGCGCGTGGCGCTCATCATCCACGACGTAACAGAGGTAAAAAAGAAAACCGCAGAAGCGATTGAAATCGAAAGAATACAAGCACTAACTTTGCTTGCTGGCAGTTTGGCGCACGAGATTGGAAATCCGTTGAACGCGTTAAGTATTCATACCCAATTGATGGAGCGCGAAATCAAAAAAATCAAAATGGCGTTGCCATCCGAACATCTTGTTTCCGAAAACGAGAAAAATCTAACATCCGAGATTCTTGCAAACTTAAAGGGAATCGAACAAAGCGTCGAAAAATTAGAAAAATACGTAAAGATATCCAACGGCGAAATACGCAGGCTGGATTACATAATGAGTCAATATCTTCAGGCAATCCGCCCCACACCGCCAAAGCTGAAACCGGGAGACCTGAACATTGTAGTAAAAGACACGCTGTCGCTTCTTTACCCGGAAATTGAAAATCGGAAAATCGTTCTCGAGGAACGGCTTACGCCGAATCTGCCGATTGTGTCGTTCGACCACAATCAGATAAAACAGGTTCTCATAAATCTTATTAAAAATGCTCTGCAGGCGATGACAAAAGGCGGGAAACTCATAATTGAAACCGGTTATACAAATGATGATGTGTGGGTTTGTGTCAGCGACACTGGTAAAGGAATCCCGGTTGAGGTGATGAACCGAATCTTTGAACCATTTTATACTACTAAACGGGAAGGCACAGGGCTTGGACTAATGATTGTCCAGCGGATTATTCGCGACCATCGTGGAAAAATCGAAATTGAGTCGCGACCGGGTGAAGGAACAAAGTTTCGCATAAGGTTGCCAATGCAAAAACGTTTACCGGACCAAATTTCAAACCCTTGATATGACCTGTAAAGAACAACCATGTTCGCAGGAGGGAACGACATCCTGCTCGATTGTTCAAAATAAACAACGGACAGTCAGGATGTTGTGTATCCCGTCACAAATCGAGGGAGGTCCTGACTCAATCCAGACCGATTCTGCTGGGGCGCTTCTGCTTCCGCATAGCCGAAATAGCGGACTTGCAGAAACTGTTCTGGAGAATCTTGTACTTCTGCGTAAACAAAGGCAGACGGGCAAAAAACTGTTACTTTCCAGAACATGAGGCGTCTGCATTTTTAATCCAATAATTTATGAAACAAATTGCAAAAAAATAATTTAAAAATGGATAAACCGACGTTATTGATTGTTGAAGACGAAGCCGCTACAAGGGAGGGACTGCGGAACGCCCTTGAGGACAGGTTCGATGTTTACGTGGCAGACGACGCAAAGACTGCTCTCGAATTATTAGATTCAACGCAAATTGAAGTTGTGTTGACCGACCTGCGTTTGCCGGACGAAGACGGAATAAAATTAATTCAGCAGGCAAAAGCCAGGTCAAAGCCTCCCATCTGCATCCTAATGACCGCCTATGGTTCCGAAGACATCGCAGTTGACGCCATGAAACACGGCGCCGACGATTACATTTCAAAAGGAAGGATGCAGATTGATGAATTGGAAATGCGCATTGCGCGCGCTTTGCGAGAACGCGAACTGGAACGCGAAAATATCAATCTAAAAAAGGAACTCGATTCCCGGTATGGACTGGAAAACATTATCGGCGAGTCGCCGCAAATGCGAGCAATTTTTGACATAATACGGCAGGTTGCCCCGACAGAAGCCACCACGCTGATTTACGGCGAAAGCGGAACGGGTAAAGAACTTGTGGCGCGCGCCATTCATCAATTGAGCCCGCGCGCAAAACGGGCAATGATGATTGTCCACTGCGCCGCGCTGTCCCCTACTCTACTGGAGAGCGAACTTTTTGGACACGAAAAAGGCGCGTTCACCGGAGCCTTCGAAAGACGAATCGGACGTTTTGAAGAAGCCAACGGCGGAACACTGTTTTTAGACGAAATCGGCGAAATTGACCCCGCGATTCAGGTAAAACTTTTGCGTTTTCTTGGAGAAAAAACTTTTGAACGTGTGGGAAGCAACAAGACAATTCGCGCCGACGTGCGTCTGATTACAGCCACGAATAAAAACCTGTGGGAACTGGTTAAAAAAGGTCAATTCCGCGAAGACCTGTTTTATCGTCTGCGCGTTGTGGAGATTACATTACCTCCGTTGCGGGAACGCAAGATGGACATTCCATTACTCGCCTCTCATTTTATAAAAGAATTTGCATCCAAAAACGGAAAGATAATCACGGGTTTTAGCGACGAAGCGCTGTCCATGCTTTTGAATTATCACTGGCCCGGGAATGTTCGCGAACTTCGGACCGCGATGGAACACGCCGTTGTTTTTTGCAAAGGAGATACAATAACAGCGCGCGACCTGCCGGTGTTTGTGCGGCAGCCAGAAACAATGATGTCGGTAGTACAACCTTCAGTTATTGAAAAACCGCAAACGCCAATGACGGTAAAAGAGCTGGAAAAACAACTTATCATAAACGCGCTGAAAGAATGCAACGGCAACCGTACGCTTGCGGCAAAAAAAATCGGAATCAGTCGTCGGACATTGCACAGAAAACTCAATGAATACGGAATCAGGGATGATATGTAAAACCAGCAGTCTAACGAATTAGAATTAAAAATGGGACGACAATAAATCTATTGACAATCCTATTTCCATTCATGTTTCGGGTACAATCTTTGATACTGTTTTTTAATTTCAGGATAATGTCGTTCCCAGAAACCTTTTAAATCGTTAGTAATTTGAACAGGTTGCATGTTAGGCGCAAGGATGTGAATAAGCACCTCCACTCTGTCCATGGCAATTCCGGGAATAGATTGGACACCGTAAAGCTCCTGTATCCGCATTGAAATATACGGTTGCCCATTTTCCACATAAACGATTCTGGGCGTCTTCCCGTTGGAAAGTTTGAAACGCTCAGGAGCAAATTTATCAACCAGACTGCGCTGATATTCGTTCAAATACGAAAAAACAGTATTCTTCACAGGACGTTCTTTAATTTCTTTATAAGTGGAAGCGCCGTAGCAAATATGTTCAAGCATGACCAATTTTTCTTCGTTTCCAATCGATGGAATTTCCAGTTCCGGACACCACTTGTTTAATAAATTAACGCGGAGAATCCATTTTTCCACAACAGCATCCCAGTCTTTGAGTACAAGTTCTCCCTCTAAAACTTTTTTCGCCAGAATTTTTGCGGTAATTTCGGATGGCGGGGCAGGTTTCTGCGATTTTCTTAAAACCAGGTCTCTATAAAGAACAACCTCTTCCTGAATAACTGAACGGCTTTGTGTGTCGTAATAATATATTGGTTCAGTGTTTTTGATATCATTCGGAAAGATTTCTTTTAACCATTCCTCTTTTATTTTGGTGATAGTCTCAAAAATTAAGGGATAATCTTTATATCGTTCAATATCAAGAACCTCTGATGCCACAAACAAGTCCGGCTCATTCACCACAGTGTAGTTGTCAATCTGCCCGCGCCTGCCCCGAACAAGTTCAGCCATATTGTTACTAATATGAACACGGCGTCCAACAAGGTCTGAGAGTCCGACTAAAATACATTTTTGAATGGCTTGTTTATCCAGGTTCTTCTTAGCCGTATTAAAACCCTCCCTCTTTGCAATACTTAAAAACTGCTGGTGCGCAATGTGAACCTGATACGCCAGGTTGCCTTTAATTCCCATAAGGCGGCATTTTTCAAAGTCAAAATCGCATTCTAACGCGTATTCAAAGGCTTTAATCATCATGAAAAAGTCTGAATCGTCGCGGGAGTAAAACAGATTCTTCTGAACTTTGGAGTATTCACTGTCAGAGACAGGATAAATAAAATTCCCAGTTTGAATTATTGAGGCAATTAAAGCGGTATGATAAACACAATCGCGTCTTTGAGCCTCGATTAACATTCTTGCATATCTTGGATGGACAGGGAATTTCGACATCATCCATCCGATTTCAGTGAGGTTTCCATTTTCATCGAGAGCCCCGAGTTCTTTCAACAAGCGTTCTGCCGCAAACAAGGATTCATCTCGGGGCGCGTCAAACCATTTGAATTCAGATAATTTATTGATGCCTGAAGCTTTAAATAACAACATGATTTCGCTCAATTCAAGGCGGAGTATCTCCGGAATTTCAAAGGCATTTCTCTTTGAGTGTTCGCTTGCATCCCACAACCTTATGCAAATACCTGGAGACGTTCTTCCTGCCCTGCCAGTCCGCTGGTTTGCGGAAGACTGGGAAATTTCTCTGACTTTGAGCGACGAAATGCCGGTTATCGGGTCGGTCTCGGGAATCCGCGCAAGTCCACTATCAATCACAGCCGTAATGCCATCAATCGTAATTGAGGTTTCTGCAATATTTGTAGCAACCACTATCTTCTTTTTATCATACTGTCTGATTGCGGCTTCTTGAGCCTCTACAGGAAGTTCCCCGTAAAGAGGAAATATAATGTAATCTCTGGCTTCCTTTATTTCCTTTAAGGTCTCAATGGTTTTGCGAATTTCATAAGCCCCCGGCAAAAATATCAACACGTCCCCGCCATCCTGGTAATAACTTAAATAAAAGAGAAAACCTCTGCCCACCTTTTCCCATAACGGCAAATTTGCAAACATAGGAGGACAGCAATACTTCATATCAACAGGATATGATTTCCCCTCGCTTTTTACCACCTCGCACGGATTTAAAAACTTTTCAAGAGTATCCAATTCCAGTGTGGCAGACATGACAATTATCTTCAAATCCGGTCGCATCGTTTCCTGTAGATGCAACACCCTTGCAAGCGATACATCCGTGTAAAGGTGCCTTTCATGAAACTCGTCGAAAATAACAACGCTAACTCCGTTTAGAGTATCATTATTGAGCAGGCTTCGCAAAAGAACGCCTTCGGTTACAAACTTGATTTTTGTGTTTTTTGAAGATACATCCTCAAATCGAATCTGGTATCCAACCAAATCTCCGAGTTTCGTTCCTGTCTCATAAGCTACTCTTCTTGACAACAATCTTGCCGCAATTCTTCGGGGTTGAAGGATAAGTATTTTCCCTTCCCCATTTAAATTGTTATTGACCAATATCTGAGGAACCTGGGTTGATTTGCCAGAGCCAGTGGGAGATTGGATAATCATTCGATTGCATCGTTTCAGTCCCGATACAATCTGCTCTTTAACTTCATAAATTGGCAATGACTTACCCATAAATAAGAACTTAAAACTACCACAAAACCATCTTTAATAAATAAAAAACGGCTCTATCCTGACGATAAAAAAAATAGTTAAGCAGATTATTGAAAAACTAATTTCCACATGGAATAACATCTATAAACTGTTGATAATAAATGATTCATTTTCAACATTTTCGCCACAGATACTCCAGCCACACTCTAAAACTTCTTAAAAACATGGGAATTTGATGACTTTTATTTGTTTTTTAAAAACATTAGCATATTTTGTATATATGCAGGCAAAATCTGCAAATAATAAAGATAATCAAATTAAGTCCCTAAACGGTGATGGTTCTAACCTTCCCATCCCTTTAAAAAACGATTTTCCCAATCCGATTTATCATAACAAACCAGAACAGAGTGAAGCGGAAAAAGATAAGTCTTTGATAGACACTCTTTTGCGTTCACAACTGTTTCACGATTTTTCTGACGCATACAACAAGGTATTCGGGCTACCGTTGACGCTTCGCCCCGTGGAGTCATGGATGTTGCCGCTTCATAATGTAAAACTGGAAAACCTGTTCTGCTCTCTTGTGGCTGAAAAGAGTTCCACATGCAGTATTTGTCTACAGGTTCAGAAAAAATTATCTGAGATAGCAATAAATTCTCCAGAATCCATAAATTGTCCGTTTGGTCTCTGCGATTCTGCGATTCCCATAAGGATTGGTGAAAAACTGATTGGATATCTGCAGACCGGGCAGGTATTCATCGAACCGCCAAAACCATCACAGTTCAGGAGGGTTTTGAATATCCTCAAAAAACACGGTCTTTTTTATGACACGGACAAAATCAAGAATATCTATTATTCAACGCCAATTGTGGGACAGGAGAAATACAATGCTATCATCATCATGTTAAATATTTTTTCAAAACAACTGGTACAATTAAGCAACCAATTGGCGTTCAAACATGAAAACGCCGAGCCAGTTATGATAAAAAAGGCAAGAGAATATATCAATTTACACCAGACGGATGAGATTTCTCTGGTTGACGTGGCAAAGCACGTCAACGCAAGCACTTTTTATTTCTGCAAAATGTTTAAAAAATATACAGGATTGAATTTTACGGAATACGTGTCGCGGCTCAGAGTTGAACGTGCAAAAAACCTGTTGCTTAATCCTAACATAAAAATCTGCGACATAGCATACGAGGTTGGATTTCAATCGCTAACACATTTTAACCGTGTCTTTAAAAAAATTACAGGGCTATCTCCAACGGAGTATAGAGACAGGATTCCGCTTGGTTAACGCAATTAAGACGTTCAAAACATAGAATTTCTTAATTCATCAATTATCGGAGTTATTCTTTTCCAGTGCGTTCCACGCCAGAAAAGCGAGTCGCATCGAACACAAACATAATATTCATTAATCCACTTCAATGTCCTTGGCGGAATTCGATGCAAAACCATTTCTTTGGGGACTTCTTTAAGGACTCCTCCGCACTTCATGCAACGAGGGTCGCGAACATGCAAATCAAAATAATCAAATACAAGAAGCAATTGATATTTTGGTTTGACTGTTGGGGGAATCCAGAGGGCTTTAATTATTTTGTCGCGCAAAAGCCGCCTTTCAAAAAGCATTGAATCTGTAGTGAGCAAAATCGAAGAGGTGTTCTTTGCCATTAAGACCAATTCATCATCACTGATTTCTGGGTTCCAGACAGCCTGATGCCCGCAAGCCCATAACCATCGAGTCAATCCGCCAAGCCCGGCGTCGCAAACAAACTTAATTGAGTCATTCTCTTTCTCCAGAACTTCTATTTTTTTAGATTCAAGCACATTTTTAAACTTTCTAACGCTTTTTCTAATTCGAAAATACGTATCGAGCAAAGGCTTTCTGGAAGGCGCTATTTCAAACGGATTATCCCGTTGAGATAAATCAAACAAGATTTGCAAGCCTTTCTCTATTTTGCGGGCGTTCAATAAAATCAGCGACTCTCTGAACAGGTTTTCAAAGGCTTTTTCTATTTTTCCCATTTTCAATGATTATACATTTTACAACTAATTCGCAGACTGGTAAACCAACAAATAATTTCCGCCAGGTCCTGCTGGTCTGTAATTTGCTTTCTAAGAAATATACGGTATAATGCAAACATGGATGAATGAAAAAAACTGTTAAAAAAATACTGTCGCTTGCGAAGACAAAAATTCCCAATCCCATTAGAAAATTAACCCCCAGCAATCACTTTAAACCATCAATATTCTTCTACGAATTGGTGGTTAAATCGCTTTTTACAGAGAGGATAGGCGAACAAAAAAAGCCTGAATTCCCGAGATTGAAATCCGGACAGGTGTCGTTGACCTGGATAGGTCACGCATCATTTTTAATTCAATTCTCAGATTTGAGCGTATTAATAGACCCAAATTTTGCAAACTGGTTGTTTTTGATAAAAAGGCTGAAACATGCTGGTTTAAAATTAAGGGATTTGCCCCATGTGGACCTGATATTAATATCACACGGACATCACGACCACTTTCATAAACCTACGCTTAGAAAACTTCCAAGACCAAAATTTGGCATTGTGCCGTGGGGAATGGCTAAATTGACTGAGGGTTTGGGTTTTAAAAGAGTCGTTGAACTTGAATGGTGGGAGTCTTTGCAACATGGGAATTGGAAAATAACGCTGACGCCCTCAAAACACTGGGGTGCGCGTTATATTGGCGATATACATCGCGGATATGGCGGATTTATAATCGAACACCAGGGCAGGATAATCTACCATGCCGGCGATACAGCATATTTCGATGGATTTAAAGAAATTCATAAACGTTTTAAACCGGAGATAGTTTTATTGCCAATCGGCGCATCGCATCCAGATTCTTTCCGTCATGTTCATATGAACGCCGAAGACGCCATAAAGGCGTTTCATGACCTTAAAGCAAACTACTTAATACCAATGCATTACGGACATTTCAAACTTGCTTTTGAGGAACTGGATGGTCCGCCGCGAAAATTAAAAGAGCTCGCTCAAAAACATGGCATTTTGCATAAGGTAAAGTTTTTAACCGAAGGAATTCCGTCTGTGTTTTAATTTTACATTTACCCTGTTGTTTGATTCCTGGGAAAATTAATCCTGAGGACAAAAAAACCCTGCGAATTTCAAAAAAAACGCAAATCGCAGGGCATCAATTAGTTGAGCGTTTATATTATCTGTTGAACATAATTCAAATGATATTTATTTCAGCATTTCCCCCATTTTTTCAATGTCTCCAGGCATTTCTGGATGTTGACAAGAGGTGGAAAAGCATCAGATTCATATTCAACGATATACCACTCCGTTTTCCCTGTTGTTTCGCAGAGACGGAATATTTCTTTCCACGGGAGTTCATCTTCGCCAATCAAGGCTTTGGGATTGTCTTTGGCAAACGGTTTTATATGCACAGTGATTGCCCGTCCTGGATATTTCTTTAAAAATGACACAGCCTCACCGCCGCCGTGCATGGCGTTTCCGGTATCAAACTGCATTACAACATTTTTCGAAACACGGCTGAAAAATGTATCCCATGGCATCTCGCCTTCCAGGGGTTTAAATTCCGCCGAATGATTGTGATAACCAACTAGCATGCCATGCGGTTTTAGTTTATCAGAAATCTCTGTGAACAGGTCTGCTGTTTCCTGCCACGCCTTTTTACTGCTTGTATATTTTTGCGGCAATCCAGGAACAATTAGATACTTGTTTCCCAGAATTTTATTAAATTCCACAGTTTTCATCAAATTATCCCCGAGCAGTGTATCAATTCCGATGTGCGTTCCGCAGCACTTCAAACCATTATCATCGAGAATGCTCTTTAAAGTTCTGGCGTCTCTTCCATAATACCCGGCAAATTCAACGCCTTTATAGCCAATTTTTGCCACAGACTTGATGGTGCCTGGAAGGTCTTTTTCGCATTCAGTCCTGACAGAATACAACTGAACGCCAATCGGGATTTTGTTTCCTCCGTATTCCTGGGCTTTCATATTTGTTGCAGAATAAGCCGCCGCAATGGTTAAAAAAGTTTTTTCAATGAACCCGCGCCGTGTAATGTGATTTGTTTTCATGAAAGTCAATTAAATACCATGCTTTTTTTGCGGTCAAACTATATTTTTCATTACAAAAGCGTTAACCTCTGAACGAGATTAAAAATGATTATCAATCAATTTTGAACACACTGGATATTCTCAATATTTTCGGTGGATTCGACGGTTTTTTTGGCGTTCTTTTCATCCAGAATGTATCTAACTGTTCTCAGAAGGGTTACAGGATGATATGGTTTGGGCAAGAAAACGACCCCGTCCTGGTATTCGAATTTGTTAATTTGTGGGTCCACGCTGTATCCGCTTGTAATTATAACTTTTAAATTGGAATATCTTGATTTTAATCTTCTCGCTAGTTCTCGTCCGCTAATGCCATCCGGTAAAACCATGTCTGAAAGCAATAAATCAAAATGTAGATTTGAGTCTTCACAAATTTTAAGCGCCTCAGTTCCGCTAAATGCGCCAACAATTTTATATCCATAATGTTTTAATATCCCGCACACCATATCCCGCAAAGAAGGCTCGTCTTCCACAACGAGGACAGTTTCCTGACCACGCAATTCTTCAAACGGCGCCTTTATTGCGCTCTCAGGTTGTTTTAAGGCAACATTGTCTGATTCCAGAGGAAAATAGATTTTAAAAGTCGTTCCTTTGCCGGGTTGGGACTCAACTTCAATCCATCCGTTGTGCTGTTTTACAATTCCATAAACCATTGCCAATCCCAGGCCAGTTCCTTTGCCGGGCTCTTTTGAAGAGAAAAATGGCTCAAAAATTCGTTGTCTCATGCTCTCATCCATCCCAATGCCTGTATCGGAAACAATCAAACACGCATAATTTCCAGGCTTGGCTTCGGGATTTTTAGCGCTCTGTGAATCCTGGATGGTGACTTTTTCGGTTTTGATTAGAAGTTTCCCGCCATCTGGCATCGCATCCCTTGCGTTCAAACACATATTTAAAATCAACTGTTCAATCAATGTCGAATCGCAACGCGACGGCAATTGCTCTTTGTGGGCTTCGATTGTTGTTTTTATATTTTCACCGAGAGCTCGGCTTATCAGTTGATAAAATTTCACGACGACTTCATTTAAATCCACCAAAGATGGTTTAAATTCCGCCTTTCTGCCAAGAGTGAGAAGTTGTTTTACGAGGTTTGCCGCATGAGCGCTTGCATCATAGATGCGCTTTAAAGCTTCTCGAGCTGGAGTATCTGCATCCGACTTTGACAACAACATGCCCACGTGTCCCTGAATAATCGTAAGCATGTTGTTAAAATCATGCGCTATCCCCGCGGCAAGTTGTCCAAGCGCGTGCATTTTTTCGGTTTTTCGCGTCTGTTCTTCATATTTGCGCAACTCCAACTGCGATTCAATTTCATGTGTAATATCCATTACAAGAGACGCAACCCCTATGGCTCTGCCGTCGCGGCTTGTTAACAGCGTATTAAACCATTCACATGTGATTATTTTACCGGATTTAGTCTTGCTTTTTATGATTGCATGATTGCCCCCACTCCGGTTTAAGAGCGCATCCCATAAAGCCATGTATTCATTCCGATGAGAATCTGGAACAATTAAATCAAAAACTGTCTTACCAATAACCTCGGATTCTTTATAGCCAAAAATTTTTTCTGCCGCGGGATTCCAGTTTATCGCCCGTTGGTCAAGCGTCCAATCTATGACTCCGAGCGGCGTTTGTTGAATATGCAAAATCAGTTTTTGCTGAGAATTTTTAAGAGATTCCTCCGCTTTCTTCCGTTCAGTTATTTCTATTTTTAATTGTTCATTGATTTTTACAAGCTCTTCAGTCCTCTCCGACACGCGCTTTTCTAAATCCTTTTGAACATTTTTAAGTTTGTCCTCTCTTTGTTTAATTTGTTCAAGCATCCAATTGAAACTTTCAAAAAGAGCCCCTATTTCATCATTGCTATCTTTATGAAGTCTAACAGTAAAATCGTCTTCATCCGCCACTTTTTTAACCGCGGATGAAAGTCGTTTAATGGGTTTTGATATGGAGGAATATATCCATATGGCTGAAATAATGGATACTAAGGTTGAAATTGCGACTGCAACCAAAATTATACCCGCGTATTCCCACAATCTCTTTATAAATGGGACAAATTCTGCCTTTAAATAAACCGTTCCTATGAACTCGCCTTCTGCGGTGATTCTTCTAAAAACCTCAATCTGGTTGTCTTTTAACCATACCCCTTCAAGTTGAACTCTTGGAAATTCAAAATTATAGGCATCTTTGCGCAAATGCCCCGCAAAACCGTGTCCATAACGGTCATAAATGCATACAGCGAGAATATTAGAATTGACCTCTAATCCAGAAAGAAATTTATTGGCTAAGATAACATCTTCATTTTTAAGGGCTTGAGAACACGCCCGGCCAATGAATTTTGCAAGTTCGGTATATTTGTTTTTAACCTCAGAACGATAAGAAATGTATTCATGGAATAGAAAACCACAGGATGCCACAACAAGAATAAATAAAATAGTTGCTAGACAAATTGCTATTAATTTGTTTGGGATATTTTGATGTCCAAACCATTTCATCTTTATTTTTTCATCTAAGGCTTTACCACGGATTATTACGGATGTGGCAAACAATAATCAATTATATTTTTTTATGAATATAATAAAATTATATCGGGTGCTCCCCTCGCATTCTCTGTTTTAATTGTCTGCATAGACAGATATAATCTGGTGTGGTAAAAATATCCCCGTGAACGAACCAAGCGTATTACTGTTGATACCGGCATACAATGAAGAGAAGCGGATAGAACCCGTTCTGCGGGAATATGGGGAATATTTTACAAAGAAATATGGTGGAAAATTTAAACTCGTTGTGGTTTTAAACGGATGCAGGGATAACACGCTTGGCGTTGTCCAGAGGGTCGAGAAAGAATACGACTGCATCAAACACATTGAAATTAAAGACCCCATCGGCAAAGGCGGCGCTTTAATTGAAGGATTAAAACTGGCGACGGAAGCGGATTTGATTGGTTACGTGGATGCCGACGGAGCCACAAACCCGGTTGCTTTTCACGACCTTATAAGGCATTGCGACAAAGCAGATTGCGTGATTGGCTCGCGCTGGATAAAAGGAGCCGTTCTACATCAAGCACAAAACCGCAGACGCCAGTTCGCCAGCCGTGTTTTTCATACAATCGTGCAATTATTGTTTAGAATGGACATTCATGATACCCAATGCGGAGCCAAGGTTATGCGGAAAGAGGCAGTCCAGAAGATATATTCCTCCCTAACAATTGCCGACATGGCGTTCGACATTAACCTGCTCTATGCTCTTAAGCGCGAAGGATTTAAAATATTTGAATGTCCAACCGAATGGACAGATAAAGCGGGTTCAAAAGTCAACCTCTTCCGCACATCGCTGGTAATGCTTCTTTCAGTTATTAGACTGCGCTTGATTTATTCGCCGTTCTACAAATATTTAACCCCTTTAAGACCACTGGAAGTCTGGATTTACACGAAATTGCGCGCCCCAATCCCGCGTCAGGCAAACAATAAAAACCCGGTGCCTCAAAAACAGTAATTTACGATATCGCTGGAACAGTCGTTTCGTTGCCCTGAACATCGGTTCTGGAATAGAGTTTTGTGAATAAGAGCAACACGCCAAGATAAATTAGATTGAACACCCCGAGAATCTGGATAACACGAACAAACGAGGTTCCAAAGCAGATTGCGGCATTTGCATAAACGCCAACGACGAGGACTAAATATGGCACCACCCGATAGTCCATTCGCGCAAGGAGATTATTTAAAAGCACATTTGCCACGGCAAGCGGCAACATGCACCACACAAACCATGGAATCATCGTCCCCACCGAGGTTACCGCTTCGGAATGTTTCTGGAGTCCATTTAGAAGCGAATACGGCATAAACCACTGAACAGCAGACGGTTGAGAAACCGAGAGTATCAAAATTTTTGAAATCAGAGTACAAAATCCTGCGGCAATCGTGCCAAGAATTGCCGTGGAAATGAGTGTAAGGAAAAGCACATTTGTTTTGCGCTTTTGAACGGCGCTCTGGACAATTTTGGGAAACATAACAGCCGCCAGCGGTGCTGTGAACATAACCAATCCTCTGCCAATCATTCCGGAAGCAGAATAAAAACCGGTTTGCTGTTCCCCGTATAATGCCCTGACGATTATCATATCAATGCTGAAAATGAACTGAAAAGTTCCAAGTCCAACCGTAAGTGGAATCAAACGCGTTAACCACTTTTTCCACTCAAAAGGAAGATGATGTTTTGCCAGCCAGATGCTTCGTATCTGATAAAGTCCAACGATAATTGCGGAGGCAATGCCGATAAGTGCGCCGGCAATTGCACCCAATGCTTTGCAATAAAACAGGTTGTAAAGTTTAAGATAAACCGTGGTTTCCGAAACGAATGAAATTTGTCCCAGCATTTTCCAGATAATCAACAATAATAAAGCCGCAGCGATGAGCCTTCCTGCTCCGTTGATTATCAGAACCCATCCAAGCCAGAGAAAATTTTGCACCCCTTGCAAAACGCCCTGGATAATCGGTTGCCAGAGTAATCCAAGCCCGATTAATACTACCAACCAGAGGGCGATTGGATTTGAAATGGTAAGGGTTTCTAAAAAATGCTTTTGAAAAATTAAAATAAAAATCGCCATGCTCAACCAGAGCATTAAAGTCCAGAACAACAACCCCCGCACTGTTCCAGAAAATTTTGCTCTGTCTGCATCTGTGATTGAAGCGGCGGCTTCCTGGGCAAGGGTAGTCTGAAGTCCAAGGGCAGGAATCATCATAACGTTCATCATCGCAAGCAACGTTCCCAGCAGTCCATATTCAGTATCGCCAAGAAACGGCGCAAAAAAATGAACGGCAAACATGCATGCGCCCCCAAGGAACGTGCAGATTACCATCCATCCGCTCTGACGAAAAAATTTCGCTTTTTGCGAATCAGATTCCATGTTCCATTAAATTTAACCACTTATTGTTCTAAAACGCGGAAAAATGTCGAGAAAATCGTTGAATTAATCTCATGGATGGAATTGAAAATGCACGCCACAGCGTAATTTTAATCAAAACATGCTTATATTCAATGTGTTACGAATTTATTTAAAAAAACATATAATCCTGAGCGTACTATTCTAAATTCTTTATTCTTTGAATTTAAAGTACTTCGGCGATATTATAAATTTGATTTTACAAGCATGAAAAACTTGCAATTTTGATTAAATTCTATCAGGTTAATTCTATGCCATCATCTGATGTAGTAATATTAACGGCTGAACAGGTTCGAGAGTTAAACAACAAACTTTCGACGATGCGGCATAACGTGAACAATTATCTCTCTCTTATTGTAGCGGCGTCTGAAGTTCTTAAAATCAATCCTTCGTCGCTCCCGCGCATGCTACCCACGTTTAAAGAACAACCCGACAGGATAATTAATGAAATCAGGATTTTTTCAGACGAACTTGAAAAAGCGCTTGGTCTAAAGAAATGAGATAAGCAATAAACTACGATATCAAGCGCCAAAAGTTGAATTTATGTAACCTTTGGTTACCTTTGTTCGTCAAAATCTAATAGAAACAATTAACTGAATGATTTCAGGTTTTAGGACATATTCAGTAATTACATTGATGGTATTGCTTGGAGCGCAGGCGATTAAAAGCGGTGAATATACAAACACAAATTGTCCGCCGCCGCGCACCGAACGACAACCCGGATGGATGAGGTTTTTAAAAATAGAGGAAAACTGGCGCAATCTTTCTGCGGAAGAAAAATTCAGAAAAATGCGAGAATGGCGACTTAAGATGGAGCAAGGGCTTAGCGATTTGCAGAATAAAAAACACAAAGGCACTATTACCGACGAAGAGGCGCGACGGCTGGAAAAGATGGAGCAAATGCTTAAAAAACTCGATGAAAGGCTTTCCGCAGTTACAAATGCTTTAAGAACATTAGAGTCAACCAATAATAAAAGCCCAATCAAATAATCTAATAATGAAAACGACCAACAAATATACAAAATTGAGCGCAACCCTGATGGCTGGAATTCTAATAGCCGGGTTGAACTCTATTGGACAAGACCAACAATCGGCGCAACCTGCCCCGCCCCCCCCACCGGCTCAACAACCGGGCGGGCCGAATCAACCGGGCGCTCCTAATCAACCGGGCGGACCGAATCAACAACAAGGTGGTCCACGGGGTGGGAGGTTCTTTGGTGGTCTTAATCTTGATGACAACCAGCGGCAGTTGCTTTTTGACGGTTTGCAGGCGGTTGCTCCTCAGATGCGCGAGATAATGGAAAAACTGCGTGTTGCTCAGCAGGAATTGGTGGACGCAGTTCTTGCTGAAAAATACGACGAACAAACAACAAGGCAAAAAGCAGAAGCGGTGGCAAAACTGCAGACCGAGCTCACCATGTTAAGAGCAAAAGCCGTTTCTGCCGTGGCGCCAACATTGACACCGGAACAAAAACAAGAGATTAAAGATTCTCCGTTTATTTCCAATCTGTTGACTGGAGCCGGGTTTGGCGGGAGAGGCTTTGGTGGGTTTGGCGGACCTGGCGGAGGCGGACCTGGCGGGTTTGGTGGTGGTCCAGGCGGATTTGGCGGTGGAGCAGGCTTTGGTCCTGGAGGTCCAGGCGGGTTTGGTGGTCCTGGAGGCGGAGTTCCCGGACAGGGTATGGGTCAGGGCAGACGTGGTCAATTTGGCGGTCAGGGCGCAGTTAATCAGCAGGGCGGCGGCAGAGGTGGAAGACAACGCGGTGGTGGGAATCAACCTGCCAATCAGGGCGCAAACCAACCGCAACAACAGCCAAATCAATAAGGGATGGTGACCTCTTTTACCGAAAAACCACTGTGTCAAACACAGTGGTTTTTGTTTTTATTTTATAATAGCATAACACATTGATTTCTAATATAATTCATTGTGGATGGAGCAGACCGACGCTCAGCTTATTAAAAAAGTATTGGATGGCGACCAGTCAAGTTTTGAGCCCCTTATCACAAAATATCAAGGGCGGGTATTCTCCATTGTCAGACGCCATGTCGAAAATGAAAGCGACGTCGAAGACGTTGTTCAAAATGTATGGATAAGGGCATATCAAAAACTAAAGACGTACCGCTCTGAGGCGCCTTTTGAACACTGGTTGACCCGTCTGACCATTCGAGCTTGTTACGATTATCTGCGGCACAAAAAACGTTCAAAAGAAACCACCCTGACAGAATTGAGCGATGGTGAATACGACTGGCTTGAGCGATTTGCCGTGGACCCTGAGATTGCAAAAGAAGACGAAGATGCCGCTCGGCAACTTGTTCGAAGATTGTTAAATGAACTGTCCCCCGCATCAAGGCTTGTTATAACGTTGTTGGAAATCGAAGAAAAATCGGTAAAAGAAATAGCGGAAATGACGGGCTGGTCTGTGGCGACAGTAAAAGTTCGCGCATTCAGAGCCAGGCTGGAAATGAAAAAATGTTTGTCAAAAATTATAAAAAGTAAATATTTGTAACTTAGATAGATGTTAAACCGTCTAAATTAATAGGAAAAAAGCAAATGAATACAGATATTCTGCTTAAAAAATTGATGGCGGCGGCAAGAAAAAACAAGCCGTCAGACAACACGCCATATGCGTTTGAAAAACGCATAATGGCGCGTATAGCAGAACTGCCTGTTTACGATTCAATCACGCTCTGGAGCAACCTGTTGTGGAGAGCAGCAGGTCCATGCATCATCATCATGATAATGGCTTGTTTATGGGCAGTGGCAACTCAGCAATACCAGGTAAACATTGATAATCCATCCCAAGCATTTGAACTTGTTGTATTGTCCGATTTTAGCGAAATAGGAAACCTGCAGTGAAAGCCTGGAAAATAATACTTGCCGCATTTGTGATATTCGTGGCTGGAGCAGTCACAGGAGCAATTATATACACGCAATTCATCCACAAGAAAGAATCTGCCTCTCGACCTCCAGGTTCGCCAAACATACCAAGACCGGATTTTGCTAAATGGCTGGGCAATAAACTTCAATTGACCAAAGAACAGGAAGAAAAAATTGAACAGATTCTACTGGATAGTCATGAGAGGCTAAAACCATTACGCGAACTAATTGACCCATTAATGCAGGATGAAGTCAAACGAGTAAAAGAAGAAATTCTGAAAGTTCTGACTCCTGAACAGCAACAGAAATACGAAGATTTGTTCAAATGGCGTCCCCCGCGTCGTCCCGAGGGTAGACCACAGACGGAAGGAGGACCACCCGGCGGTGGAAAACCGCCAGAAATGCGAATACCTGATGAAAAATTCGGGCAAGGTCCTGAACGCGATAAACCGCCTTTTCAAGGCAGGGGTGACAACAGGGACAGACGTTTTGGTCCCCCTCCCCCCCGTCCAGGTCAACCGCCGGATTTTAAAAATAACGATTCTATCAACGTTAGAACGAATCCCGCCCAGGAAAAGCAATAGAAACTCATTCAGTGTGAGCGATTGAGGAAAACCGACGCTAAATAAATTTCTCCAATCTATTAAGTGTTGCGGTCAAGACTGTTCTGAAGTGGCAAAAGAATCTTCATTTACATTTTTTTAAAGTTTGTATAAAAAAAGTATATTATGAAAAGACGCGATTTTTTTAAATATAGCGCGGGGGTTGCCTCAATTGCGGGAGCGTTTTCTCTAATCAACCATTCAAATGCTCAAGAACAAACCAGCAGGGAGTTCTATGAACTAAGAAAATATCAGTTGCGACGCGGACCAATGCAAAAGTTGTTTGATGATTATTGCCGCGAAGCTGCAATTCCCGCGATGAATCGGCTCGGAATAAACTATGTCGGCGTCTTTTTTGTAACCGTTGGTCCAGACAATCCCTGCGCGTATGTTTTAATTCCATACAAAAGTATGAACGAGTTTATTACCGCGCATTTAAAACTTTATGAAGATAAGGAATACCAGAAGGCGGGGGCGGAATTTATAAATGCCCCCCCCACATCTCCAGCGTATATACGGTTTGAAAGTTCATTGATGCTTGCTTTTGAAGGCATGTCTAAATTGGAAGTTCCATCCCTTGCTAAGGAAAAGAAATCGCGGATTTTTGAACTGCGAATTTATGAAAGCCATTCAATGAAAGCACATCTTAAAAAGGTGGAAATGTTTAACACTGGAGAAATTGAGTTATTCCGCCGCACCGGACTGCAACCTGTGTTTTTCGGGCAAACTCTTGTCGGTGGTAAACTCCCGAATTTGACCTATATGCTTGTTTTTGAGAACATGGCGGCTCGGGATAAAAACTGGGGCGTGTTTGCCTCAGACCCTGACTGGAAGAAGATGAGTTCCACGCCTGGTTTTACAGACCCGGAAATCGTCACTAATATTACCAATATTTTCCTTCGTCCTGCACCATATTCGCAAATTTAAAACAATGGACAACGATCGTAATAAGAAATCTTTATCATACAACCTTGTAGATTAAAGGAGCATTGAAGGAATATGTTTTTAAGTCCTCTGGTAAGTTCAAATAGGTTTTTGAATTCACCTTTAATAATAGTTGACACCGACTTTAAAATAATATGGGCGAATCAATCAGTTTTCGATTTCTTCAATATCAATAAAAGTGACTTTCTGGAGAAGCATATTGGATTTTTTAATTTTTTATCTCCGATTGCAATCGCATTAAAAAAGATTGGATTTGAACAGGGGGATGCATTTTGTAAGTCTACTTATATCACAGAAGTGCAAAAACGCGGAATTGTGAAAATAGCGTTCAATTTGCAAATCATTCCGATTAGAAACTCCTGTATTGGATTAATATCCATTTTTGATGAAACCAATTTTGAGAATAATCTTGAAACAACAATCAACGCTCAAAGATTATATGCGCTTGGTACGTTGATGAAAGGCTTTGCTCACGATTTTAACAATGTTTTTACAGGAATAATATCTCATCTGGATTTAATAGTTTCATCTCCCAATGCGCAATCGTTTTCGCCGGATTTGACCTCTTATTTGACAGCCGCTGAGTCCATGGCAAGACGGGGCGCCACAGTCGTAAACAAACTGCAAGCGCTAGTTGGCTCCCCATTTTCTTACCCGGTCCCTTTTGATTTAGGTGAGTATATTAGAGAAATTGTGATGGTCATGAGGCATTGTCTCGGGCGCAAAATTAAGATTGCGGATTTTGAAAAACCATCAAGGGTATGTCTGGTATCAGCAGACCAAAATCGTATTTTCCAGATTTTCATGAACCTTTGTCTGAACGCGCGCGACGCCATGCCATCCGGGGGAACGATCTCTTTTTCTCTTGAAGAAACAACACGGACAAACCCTAAAAACACCGTTCAAGAAAATAAAAAATATTGGAAAGTTACTGTGGCAGACACCGGTTCAGGCATTCCGGATGAAATAAAGGGGAAATTATTCACTCCGTTTTTCTCTACTAAAAATACAAGAGAGTGTGTGGGACTTGGATTGTTTGTTTCATCAAAAATCACAGAATCACTCGGTGGCTGGATGGAAATCGACAGCAAACCTGGTGAAGGGACAAGGGCGTCTTTCTACCTTCCAGTAATAAAAGAGGTGTTTCAGAGCGAACCGCTTCCCGTATACGAAAATGGTAATAAAAACTTCGAGAATTTTAGAGGCAATAACACGATTCTCATTGTTGATGATGAAGAATGCATCCATCAGATTCTGGAAAAGACATTGACGAAAGCAGGTTATAAAATTTTATCGGCAAGATCGTGCACCCAGGTGAGGGAATTATTAAATTCCTCCCCTGTTTCCATTGACCTTGTTCTGCTTGATTTAAACCTGGAGGACGGGGTGGCGCTTCCATTGATTGATGAAATTAAGGAAAAAATTAACACAAAAATTGTCATTATAAGTGGCGAAATTTTAGATAATATCCACCTGTCAAAAATACAAAATACTATTGACGGTTTTCTAAATAAACCGTTCTACCCAATAGATGCCATTCAAATTGTTTATTCCATATTGAATAAATAAAAAATTGGGAGCCAAAATTCGCGAATGGCGTTTTTTAAACTTCTTGTCATCTTTAATGTTCTCTGTATAATAAAAAATACTTATTTTATTTATTAGAAAATATGAGAGGAATGGCTTATTTTGACTATAGTTCCACCACTCCGATTGCGCGGGAAGTAGCATCAGCTATCGAGAGTTGTCTTTCAGATTTCTGGGCTAATCCTTCGAACATTTACTCAATCGCACGGCAAACAAAAAGTTTGATAGAAGAATCACGCCGCCGGGTTGCAAAACTCTTAAATGCTGAGCCAGGAGAAATAATTTTCACCAGCGGAGGCACAGAAAGCATTAATTCCGCAATACACAGCGCAGTTCAAACCACAAGAAAATCAGAAATTGTCATATCCGCGGTGGAGCACCATGCGACAATTAGATTTTGCAAGAAATTGCATGGTTGCAAAGTAATCACAATTCCAGTTAATAATCATGGACTTATAAATTTAAATGACATAGAAAATGTAATAACGAACAACACAGCTATCGTCTCAATCATGATGGCAAACAACGAGACAGGGATAATCTATCCGATAAAAGAGATTTCCAAGATATGTCATAAAAAAGGCGTTTTATTTCATACAGATGCGGTAGCCGCCGCTGGCGTAATACCGATAAACGTTAAGGAACTTAACATAGACTTTTTATCCATTTCCGCTCATAAACTATATGGTCCGAAGGGAGTTGGGGCATTATGGGTTAGAAATGGAGTGGAGTATTGTCCATACATTGTTGGTGGCAATCAAGAAGGAGGCAGGCGTGGCGGGACTGAAAATATTACAGGCATTGTCGGTTTTGGTGCGGCGGCAGAATTAATATCGCAAAAATTAAATGAAGCCGACTCTATAAAAATTTTAAGGGATTATCTGGAAAATAACGTACTGAAATTGATTCCTGGCTCACATTTAAATACTTTTGCGGAACCACGAATGGTTAATATCTCGAACATTTCATTTGAACTTATAAAGTCTATAGATTTACTTTTTGAACTCGATAAATACGGAATTTGCGCATCAAACGGCGCCGCATGCAAGAGCGGCAATCTGGAACCATCGCACGTTTTGACGGCGATGGGATATAGCAAGAGACGGGCTTTAAGCGCTATAAGATTCAGCCTTGGCTATTATACAAGGCAGGATGAAGTGGATTATTTGCTGGACGTTCTCAAAACTATAATTCAGAAACTAAGAAAAAACTCGTCTACATCAATTTAAAATTTAAATATTTCTTGATTGTTTTAGTCTAATTGCCAGAGAATTAATAAAGTAAAGGTAAATCTATGAAAAACATAATATTCAAAACAAGTCTTGTTTTAACGGTCATAGGTGTTGTCTTCTTTGCCGCATCAGGCTTAAACGCCGCCGAGGCAAAAAAGATAAAGGTTTTATTAATAACCGGGGATGACGTTAATGTTCATCCATGGCAAGAAGTTTCATCTGCAACACGCGCTGCTTTGCAAGAGACGGGGAAGTTTGATGTAAAGATTTCTGAGGACGCGGGAATACTCGAATCCATGACAACAATTCAACGTTACGATGTAATTTATATGGCAATGTACAACGCAACTACTCCAACATTGAGCGATACTGCCAAAAACAATCTTGTTAATTACATAAAGGGGGGTAAGGGATTTGTGGTTAGCCATCTTTCGAGTGCGTCGTTTAAGGAGTGGGATGAATTTAAAAACATTTGCGGACGCTACTGGGTAATGGGCAAATCTGGACACGGTCCACGAAGCGTTTTTAAAGCGAAAATCGCAAATAAAGAACATCCGATCACAAAAGGGATGGAAGATTTTGAACAGGATGATGAATTATACGCAAAACTTCTTGGAAATGAACCAATAACCGTCCTTGTCACCGCGGATTCAGATTGGAGCAAACAAACGGAGCCTCTGGCATTCATTCGTGAGTATGGTAAAGGGCGAGTTTTTCATCACACATTCGGACACGACGGCAAGGCAATAAATAATCCCGCGATTAAAAAGATTATAGCTCGCGGAACCGAGTGGGCAGCTAAGGGAACAGTAGAATAATTAGATTAATATTCAATAAATTCGACAACGGATGGATTATTTCCATCCGTTTTTTATTTTTATTATTTCTGCCATTTCAATTCATAAAATATTGTTATAAGGCGTTTAATAGCATATATTTTATCCATGCGGATGAATCGGGTGATAACTGCTCTTTGCGTCTTGAATTTAGCCCTCATCGTCCTGGCGGGTTACTTCTGGAATCTATATAAGAGGGAGAAGGATGAGAAAAAAGTGGATGTGCAAACCAAATATGTCACTAATATTCTTAGAAAAGTGGTTGTCAGGAATCCCGAGAATATAGACACAAATCCTCCGGTTTTGTTTAGAAGATGGCGAGACCTTGAATCCACAAATTACCTGACCTACATCAGAAATCTGCGGGCATTTGGTTGTCCACCAGATATTGTTCAAGATATAATCATTGCCGACATTGCGCGGTTATACGAGGAAAAAAGAAAAAAACTGCTCGAAGAAAATCCACCAAAATACTGGAAGGGGTATGACATCCAGACGCATAGAGAGTACCAGAAACTTGCCGGGCAACAGGAGAAATTAATCATGGATTTGTTTGGCATTAATTACACCAAATACATCAATAATCTGTTTATTCCCAATTTACCTGCGCCGCCCAAATATTATCTGGACTTCTTGTCTCAGGAGAAACAACAAAAAGTAAACGAAATCCTGAAACAAAACGAGAAGTTATACGACGAGTTATTTACTCACGTTTCGTCTTCAAGAGTAAAAAACTTAAGGGATAAAATTCAATTAATAGAGCAAGCTGAAGAAAAAGGACTAAATGAAATATTAACTCCGGAAGAAAAAAGGGAATATGAAATAAGAAATTCTTCCATAGCACAACGAATCCGCGAGGAGTTTTCAGAAATTGACCTTACAGAGGAAGAATACCGGCGTATTTATACGATAACTGAAAAGATTGAGAAAAACGTTAAGGTAGATTTATATGGTTCTTCAGGCGCTGAATCTGAATTCTCAAAAGCATACCAAGAATACGAGAAAAACTTGAAGTCTATCCTTGGCGAAGAAAGATACAATAAATACGTTAAATTAAATGATACCGACTATAAATTCATTTCCGAGTTTACCGAATCCTACAATGTTCCGCAAGAAACTGCAGATAAACTCTATGAATTCAAGAAAGCGTTCATAAAAGAGGTAAATAATATTGCGTCAAATTCGTCGCTAACATTTCAACAAAGGTCAAACATCGCCATTGCTCTGATATCTGAGAGCGAAAAAACTTTGAAGGAGTTGTTGGGAGAATCCGTTTATAATGAATACCTCGATTATGATGATGATTTCATTGCAATGTGCAACAATCTGCTGGTTGATAATACGGCGACAAATGCCACCCCACAAATTCAAACAACCAACGAATCAAGTCAGCCGTTTCCACCATTTCCGCCCCCACCGCCTCCCCCACCCCTTTTGCGGAGATAAGCGGCGGATTTTGTAAATTTCTTAAATTATTTTATACAGTGTTTTGATTTAAATGTCGGCAGGCAAAGTCCACGGTTTTCTACGTGGACGGTCGAGCATCTGGTTTGCCGTGTCATCATTAATAAACTGCTCTTTTACAGGGTCCCACTTAAGTTTTCTGCCAAGCATCATCGCAATGTTGCCAATATGAGCGATTGTGATTGTCCGATGCCCGATTTCTGCCGGGGCATAGCATTGTTTCCTTGTTTTAACACAATCAAGAAAGTTACGGTGTTCGTCCGGCGCCGTATATAGGTGAACATCGTTCTCGCCGAGTTGATAGTCAAGAATTGATGGCGGCTCCGCTTTTGGCTTTGCCGCCCATCCTTCGTTGCCAATAATTCCATCAGCACCTTCAAACCGAATTCCAGGGCGGTTCGAAACAATGGTCATTTTTACTCCGTTTGCGTAAGAGCACGATATTTTGAACGTTTTTGCAGCATTATAAAGTTCTGTGCGCGGTGGGAATTCGCCCGTGCCCTCAATTTCCACAGGTCCTGTCAATTCGGTATCGTTTCCCCATTGGGCAATATCAATTAAGTGCGCCCCCCAATCTGTTAGCATGCCACCAGAATAATCGAGATTCCATCTGAAATTCCAGTGGCATCTTGCCTCGCAATACGGGGCGAATGGTGCCTGTCCGAGCCACATATCGTAATCGAAATCTTTTGGAGGCGGACCAAATTCTTTCGAAGACGGACGAATAGAATAACCTGTCGGCAACTCTACAAGTATATGTTTCAACTTGCCAATCCTACCATTTCTGACGAGTTCGGCAATCCGATGATAATGTTTAATTTCCTGAGAGCGATTTTCGGATGCTGTCTGGAAAACGCGGTTATATTTTTTAACTGCATCGCTTAAAACACGTCCCTCGCGAATTGTAAGGGAAAGTGGTTTTTCACAAAGTACGTCTTTGCCTGCTTTAACAGCCATTACTGCTGGTATCACATGCCAGTGGTCCGGCGTGGAAATTACGACTGCGTCAATATCTTTTCTTTCGATAATTTCTCTAAAGTCTTTGTATGTTGAACATCCATTGTAAGAGTCTGCCTTGAATCTTTCGGCATACCGTTCTTCGACAAATTTTTTGGCTTGTTGAACCCTTGTCCCATCAACGTCGCACACAGCGACTATCATGGCATCCCTGTGTCTAATGAATCCGTTTATATTCCTATTTATGCCATGGTCTCCAGTACCGATAAAACCCAGTGTTATCCTGTTCGATGGCGCGGTCTCGCCGTCGGCTCCCAACGCACTGCTTTTTAACACCTGGGGTGCAATGCCGGCAAATAAAGTTAAAACACACGTTTTTTTAAAAAAAGCCCTTCGGGATATGTTTATTTTGCGGTTCATATTCAATTAAGTATAAGTTTTATCATAAACCATTCAATTAAAATGAAAGTCAACTCGATTCGCCATTTATTTTTGACGAATTGTGTGAACGACTTGCGGCTTATAAAATGTTTTTCCCATTCCTCTTCTTATCTGTTGAAAATAGATGAAATTAGTGGTTAACTTTTTCTGATGAGAAATGCGCTGAGAAAATTTACATTTTCTATCCATCGAATTGAAAATGGCATCAACTTAAGCATAACCATGGTAGGAAGTTTATTTTTTTTAATTGTTGCTTTGACAGCATGTCAATCAAGCGCAGTAGTAAAAAATACCGAATCAAAGGGGCAGACAAATACAATAGTAGTTCAAGAATCAGGAAAACCAATCACTTATCAGGATATGATTAAGAGGTTTGACACGAATAAGGATGGCATACTTGACGATAATGAAATTGAACAGGTTCAAAAATCTCTTGGAACACGCCAACCAACATTTACACAGTCAACCTCGGACGAACAAACAATTCGCAGAGCATTAATTCTTCCCGGTAAGTCCGATTCAAAATCAGAAGACCCAATTTTAAACAAATATGATTTAAATCGAGATGGAATACTTGACGAAAATGAAATAAACCTGTTGAAAAATGACCTGAAATCTGGGGTGTCAACAACTACAAAGCCAATTAAGACAAAAAAACAATCCACAGTTGTTACCACTCCAATTAAGACAAAAAGGAATCCGATTGTACGATAGGACTCATGTTTTCTATTGAAAACTATGAGCGTTAAAATAAATTAACTTCACCTATGAAAGCCGCGTTTATAAGAAGGACAGGTCCGCCAGAAGTGATTGAATATGGAGAATTGGCGGTTGTGAAACCGAAAGGCAATCAGGTTCTGGTAAAAGTTCGCGCAGTTTCTCTAAATCCGATTGATACTTACATCCGCGCCGGCATGGCACCGATGAATATCCCAATTCCCTACATCATAGGATGCGACCTTGCCGGAGTAGTGGAGGAGGTTGGACCGGGGGTTAAAAATTTCAAAAAAGGCGACCGTGTATGGGGGTCAAACCAGGGGCTTCTCGGCAGGCAGGGCACATTTGCGGAATACGCAACTGTTGGCGAAGAATGGCTTTATTCAATCCCCGACAATGTGGATTTCGAAGACGCGGCGGCAGTGGCGCTTGTTGGCATAACTGCACATCTGGGGCTTTTCAGGGATGCTCAAATTAAAGCCGGAGATTCAATTTTCGTGAACGGCGGCTCGGGCGCCGTGGGAAGCGTTGCCGTTCAAATGGCAAAAATTGTCGGTGCCACCGTGCTTGCAAGCGCAGGTTCAGAAGAAAAATTGGGAATTTGCAAGAAGCTGGGGGCGGATTTTGTGTTTAATTATAAAACTCAGGACTTAACCAAAGAAATTAAAAATGTTTTGCCAGGAGGGGTAAACATCTGGTGGGAAACTTCGAGAGAACCAGATTTTGATAAAATTGTGCCATCTCTATCCCCGCGCGGACGAATCATTCTTATGGCTGGTAGAGAGGCACGTCCGCAATTTCCGGTTGGTCCATTCTATGTCAAGGACTGTCGGATGTTCGGCTTTGCCATGTTCAACGCGCCGCCGCATGAACAATCAGTGTGTGCCGTGGATATAAATCGCTGGCTGGCAGAAAAGAAATTAAAACCGTTAATTGACCGAATCCTCCCGCTTTCCGAAGCCGTTCAAGCCCACAGATTGCAGGAAGAAAACACGCTCGGCAAAAAAGGGATTTTAAAAGGTAAGATTGTGCTTAAACCATAGACGGAATATTTCTGACTCAGAAAAAAACAGGTTTATAAAAATTAATTCCCTGCCACAACTGGTTTGCTCCCGATGCAATAGAGGAATTTTTCACCACGCAAATACATTTTACCATTTGCGACTGCCGGGCTCGCGTGGAATCTGTCGTCCATTTTAAAATTCGAGATTTCCTCATATTTATCAGTACAGCGGACAACGAAGACTTCTCCTTTCTGTCCAATTAAATAGAGATTCTCGCCTGCGAGTGTTGGCGATGCGTGAAAGTCCACCTGAAAATCGTGTTCCCACAGTTTTTTCCCGTTCGCCGTGTCATGACACGTCAGCATTCCCATTGTGGTTATCGTGAACACGTATTTTTGCGTTGCCACCGGACTCGTGATATCCGGCACATTTTCTTCAGATGTCCAGAGAACCTTTGTTTTTGTAATGTCTCCCCTGCCCTTCGGGTCAACCGCCACGAGTTTATCCGCAGGGCTTGCAAAGATTAACTTTCCGCCAGCGAAAACAGGCGACGGCGTAACCTCCCCGCTTAATCCTTCATATCTCCACAATTCCTGTCCATTTGTCACGGAATACGAAATTGCGTATGGTAAACCAAGTGTAGCAATTTGAGTCTCCCCATCGAGTGTGAATACAAGCGGGGTCGCCCATGAACTGGCAACGGGTCTGGGCGTTTGCCAGACAACTTTCCCGCTGGCTGAATCAAATGCGTATAATTTTGAAAGTTTGTCCTCCTGTTCCCCCTGGTCAAGCTGGACAATTAAAAGGTTTTGCCATGTGATAAGAGACGCCGCGTGTCCGTGTGGATTCTTCGGTTCGCCCAGGTACTTCGACCACACAATCTTTCCGTTAAAATCGAGCGCCGCAAGGTCGTTATTGGCAAAAATGACAAATGCTCTCTGACCATCAGTTGCCATAGTTGCCGCGGCGTAACCGGTATAGTCTGGCACTTCTGGCAGTTTGGGCGGGCTACCTGGAACATTTGCAATCGCAGTTTGCCAGAGCAATCTTCCATCGGTTGCGCTATAACAAAAAACTTCCCGCTTTTCAGCGCCACCGCCGCTCATGAAAATTTTATCATCCCACACAATCGGAGAGTTGAACCCGTTGGACGGCGCCTGTGTTTTCCACATTACATTCATTCCAGATTGAACATCCCATTTTACTGGTAAGTTTGTTTCAAGGGAAACACCATTCCCAAACGGTCCCCTGAAGCGAGTCCAGTTTCTATTATATTCGTCCAGTGAAACAACAGACGGCGCATTTTCCTGTTTTTTATCGGCTAAAATTTTCTCAGGAATCTTCGTGTTTTCTTTTTTAACCAGTGCAAAACCGCCTGCAGTAATCGCCGCCGCAATTAATAATATCACTGTCGCCCCTCGATAAAATTCCTGCTCGCCTTCGTCAACCTTGTTCTTGTTTTTAATCACGCAGAGCCGCCTTTTCCAAAAAGCAATCTGGATTGACGCCAGAAAAACAATGGCACCGCCAAGGATTAATTTCTTCCCAAACGAAACAAACCTGATATGTCGTTCATGTTCCTGTCTGAGTTGAAGGTCGAGTTCGCGAATCTGAATTTTTAAGTTTTCATCTTTAGGGTTTTCCACCAACTTCTGCTTTAACTTAGAAAGTTCTTTTGAATCCAGCGGATGAAAATTTTTGTATTTAAAATGGCTTGCCAGCATTGATAGCGCAACCGCTATGCAAAAAATCGCCACCACCTTCGCCACCTTTAATCCAACAACCTGTTTCAACGGCTGTTGAACTGTGACTGTTCCGCAAGATTGTTTGTTCTGTAAATTCTGTGTTTTATTTTCCATTATCAACGACACCCTCAGGTTTTATTTGCCGGAACCGCTGCTTTTTGTTTTTCTGCCTTCTTAACACGGACAATCTCTCTTGGACAATAGGCGTAACACCTGCCGCACGCAACGCAAGCAGAGCGGTCTGGTTCATAAATGCTCCTCTGCGTCGGGAACCGTAATCCAATAAGTTTGAGTCCAAGAACAAGTCCAGCAAATCCGCCAAAAATCATGCCGCCGTGCACAAATCTGTATCTGATTTTTAAGGCGTCATAATACAATTCTTCCGTCGCGCGAGCAGACTGTTTAAATGCCTTTAATTCATCAGACTCTTTTTTAAGTTTCCCTGCTTCATCTGCGGCAACAATTTCAGCCAGTTTAACCGTTTTATGTGTTTTTGAAAACGGCGTGGCAAGTTGTTTTCCCCCCCATGCCCCCAGAACAACCAGGACAATTGTAAGCAAACTCAATCCAATAAAAGTACCTACGCCGGTCTTTTTCTTTACGCCTTCTTCGATTTCATTGGGAGATGCGATTGCGCCATACGGACACGCAACATCGCAAATCTGGCACTTCACGCAGTCTTCCTCCGTTAGCCAGACATTCCACTTTGATATTCGCGAAAAGAGACTCAAAATGGCTCCATATGGACAAAGGAATCGACAGTAAGGTCTGCCAATAAACATGCCTATAATGAGGAAACCAGCGCCAAGAAGAAGCATGTCAAGTCCGCCGCCTAACCGATAAAATGAAATAAACGGGTCGTATTCGCAGATGATGAACGCGCTTCCGGTTGCCGCAAAAAGTACGGCTGCTCCTAAATAAATAAATGGAATAGCGCGTAAACCACGCTCAAGCCATGGTTTCACCTTAATTGGCTTCCAGACAACCACGTCTTGAATTGCGCCCAGCGGACAAACCGATGAACAAAACACCCTGCCGAACAAAACGGTGAAGATGAGAGGAAGCAAAAAGAAAATCATCACAGAAACTGGAACCGCATAACCATTATTAAACAACCCGAGCGCAATATTTTGAATTGAACCAATCGGGCACACACATCCTTTTCTAAAAAAGCCAAAATACGCAATGCTGAATACGGTTAACCAGAAGACATGACGCCGCGAACGTTTGCCCAGAACAAAATAACTTGCCAGCGACAACGAGGCAAGTAACACGACCACGTCCACGGCTTCCAAGAAATACGCGCGCGCCGGCGGTCTGGTCGCCTGAGGCATTTGATATATATTTGGGTCAAAATCCGGCGGGGGAAATCGTTCTACTCCAAACAGCAGGAACGCAGAGTTAAATATTAAAAAAAATCCTATTAGCACCAGTGATATTTTTTTTCTGAAATTCATCCCTTCACTCCCCTTTTATGATGCGGTTTCTTTCACCTGTTCTTCACGATTTTTGAAAAGATATGGCGAACTTGCTGGCACGCGGACAAATGCGTCCGACGGACAAACCCTGGCAATCGAACATTCGTTGCAATTCACGCACCTGTCATGCCGAATTTGCAGGAAAAATGAACCATTGCCAAAAAGCACACACCCAACAACGCATTTTCCACAACCAATGCACAAATCTTCGTCAATTTTATATTCATAATACGGATCTTCGAGCGCGCGTCTTATAATCGCTCCCGTGGGACACACCTGATTTTCAGCCGCTGTGTTCAGCGCGTTCGGCTGTGGTTCAAAATATCCCGTGCAAAGGTCGCAATATCCGCACATTGGAAAATAGTTCACGCACTTTACAGCGGAAGGCGTTAATACGCAATGTGTTGCACACTTCGAGCATGCAATGCACTTGCGTGGGTCAATCTGCCAGACAGTTCGTTCTTTTCTGCTCTGGAGACCAAGCAGAGTCGTTAGCGCGCCAAACACAAACAAAATAGCCCCGCGCAATCCGCCCCTTATAAATTCTCGTCTTGTTTTTGTTTCTTTTTTAACATTATCGTCCATATTTGACTCGCTTCATTCAAATTCGAGTTAATCCCGTATTCCCCTTTCACTCACCGCTTCTGGCAAACCACAATCCTTAAATAATGCGCACTCGCGGCACGCTTTTTCCAGACAAGGATAGTTGTTTGCCGCTCTGTCGTTTGACTTGTTAAAACTTAACTTAACGCAAATCGCCGCAATCGCGCCGATGGCGACCGCACGTCCAGATTTTTCAAAAAATTCCCTTCTATTTAGTTTTTTCAAATCCATGTTAAGCCTTCTTTCTGAAAATCCTTATTTTTTTGCTCAGTGAATCCGCAACGTAAATTTTTCCTTCTGCGTCGACAGCCACGTCCATGGGCGCTACATCTGGAGTAATATTTTTATAGTAATCTGGAAACGTTTCCATGCCGCCAACCACGCCCTCAAATTCACCGTCCGCAGAATATACCTTTATTCTGAAAAGCCCCTTCTCGCTGGTAATAAACCGTCCGTCTGGCGCAATAGTGAAATAGGACGGGTTGCAACAGCCGCAAAAACCGTCAGCGGCAAACGACGATTTTCCCCATGATTTGACAAGTTTGCCATCGAACGTGTATGCCTCAATCAGACGTTTGCCAGGATTGGCAATCCACAACAATTCGTCTTTGCCGATTTCCAGGTCAAAGTATGGACTAGGAACAATAAATTGTCCCCTGGTTTTGCCAGATTCATTTTCACCGTACCTGGCAATTACCTTTCCATCTTTGTGGCACTTAAAGACTAAACGCCCTCCGCAATCAGCGGCAAAAATAAAATCACCAGCTTCGTCTATTGCCGTAAACCATGCCGTCTCTGGAAAAGACTTCCATTCAGTTAATTTACTTCCAGTTTTATCCAAAACTTCGATAAACCCTTTGTAGCCAACATAAATTTTCCCGTCAGACGCAGTTTTAAAGGATTTTGGATTATCGGTTAGTTTATATTGATTCTCGATTTTTCCAGATAAATTCAATTCAATAATCTTTTTCTCTGCCGTAACGCGTATCCTGGCATCGGGTATAACTTCTATGCGAGCGGGCGATTCATCCACGGCAATACTGCCTGTCTCCTCATATTTAATTAATTGCGGGTCAATTTTACCAAGTTTCTGAATGTCATAAGCGGATTGGGATATGGCAGGAGATGAGACAGGTGTTTTCTCTGCGCCAGCAGACCCCACGGCAACGAATCCAGCAACACCGCCCGCGCCCGCGAGAAATTCTCTTCGGCTCAATTTGCCGAAATTATTATTAGAATTCATAAACTTTAACTTTCGGCTTTCTTATAATATAGTTGATTTCCGCAAGTTTTCTATTGTTTTTATATTTTAACTGGCAATTACTAAAAGTCCAAATAATTAGACGCTGGATTTTTTAACTTTATCAATTTAGTTAAAACTTGTTGATTTGCCTTTATAAGGTTAAATTTAGGAAAAGATTATGAAATTATTATTCGTAATTTTAACAATCGCGGTTTTAAGTGTTGCTGGTTGCGGACAAAAGGACGACGCCAATAAGAAAACGGAGCAGGCGGGGCAAAATCCGCTCACTGCGCCAGTTGATTACATGGGCGCCGCCGCGAAAGCCAAGAAATATTCTGAAAAAACAATTGATATCGTGAATTTGAAACGGGCGATTCAGGAGTTTCAGGCTGGCGAAGGCAGGTTGCCGAACGATTTAAATGAACTCGTGGCGGAAAAGTATCTTAATTCTATTCCGCAACCTCCTCAGGGCATGAAAATTGTTTATGATCCCAAAACCGGCGAGGTAAAGATTGTCCCTGAACAATAAAACACATAACCACTTAATTTTCCAAACATTATGATTGAAACGATTGCCATTCTTGATTTTGGTTCTCAATATACGCAGGTCATTGCCCGAAGGATTCGCGAATGCAGTGTTTTCTCCACCATTCTTCGTTACGACACGACGGCAGAAAAGATTAAAGAATTGGCGCCAAAAGGACTTATACTTTCCGGCGGTCCAGCCAGTGTTTATGATTCAAACGCACCACTGCCAGACCCAGAGATTTTTGAACTTGGCATCCCGATTCTCGGCATCTGCTACGGAATGCAGGTCATAGCGCATTATCTTGGCGGGAAGGTTGAAAAAGGATTAAAAAGGGAATATGGCAAAAGCAACTTAACAGTTGCGGACAACTCCTGCGCACTATTTAAAAACCTGCCGATAACAATGGTTGTTTGGAATTCCCACGGGGATAAATTGACTGCGATTCCGGAAGACTTTGTAGTGGTCGCAACAACTGAAAATTCAGATTACGCCGCAATTGAACACCCTTCAAAGAAAATATTCGGGCTTCAATTTCACCCCGAAGTTGCCCACACACCATTGGGTAAAGATATTCTGTCCAATTTTGTTCATTCCGTTTGCGGATGCGGCAAAAACTGGACGATGCGTAATTACATCGAACAGGCAATCGAGGATATTCGAAACCAGGTTGGCAATGAAAAGGTCATACTTGGCCTAAGCGGAGGGGTGGATTCCAGCGTGGCGGCTGTTTTAATACATAAAGCGATAAATGACCAGTTAACATGCATCTTTGTGGATAACGGATTGTTGCGCGCCAGAGAAGCAGAACTTGTCCAGCAAGTGTTTGAAAAGAATTTTAAAATAAAAATGTTAGTGGAAGACTCCTCTGCGCTTTTTATTAAACGGCTCAAAGGTGTCACCGATCCTGAAAAGAAAAGAAAAATCATTGGAAAAACTTTTATTGAAGTTTTTGAAGCGGCGACGAAAAAAGTGGGCAAAGCAAAGTTCCTCGCGCAGGGCACCTTGTATCCGGACGTAATTGAATCTGTGCCGATTGGCGGCAATCCAGCGGCGCTTATAAAGAGCCATCACAATGTAGGTGGACTTCCCAAAAAGATGAAATTTAAACTCGTTGAGCCGCTGAAATGTCTTTTTAAAGATGAGGTCAGACAGCTTGGCATTGAACTTGGTTTGCCGAGAGAAATCGTTTATCGTCAGCCATTCCCGGGTCCCGGACTCGGCGTAAGAATAGTTGGCGAGGTAACCCCTGAACGACTCGAAATTCTTCGTAACGCAGACTGGATTGTTGTAGAAGAAATGAAAAAGAGCGGATGGTATTATAAAATCTGGCAGAGTTTTGCTGTCCTTATTCCGGTGCGAAGTGTGGGCGTTATGGGCGATGAAAGAACGTATGATTACACCATCGCAATTCGAGCCGTGGAATCTCAGGATGGAATGACAGCAGACTGGGTTAGACTGCCGTATGAATTGATGGAGAAACTTTCGAGCCGAATCGTCAACGAGGTCAAAGGTGTAAATCGTTGTGTATTTGACATCACAAGCAAACCACCCGGAACAATTGAGTGGGAATAAAACCCATTTTTTATCTGAATTTTGAATATTGATTTAAAACCGGGACGAAACGATTGGCAAAATTGCTATAATGTTTTTTCTCTGAGTGTATTTGAATTATTATAACATCCAGAGGGGCAATTCATACGGTAGAATTTGCTACCTTAATCTGCGTTCACGGATAGCATTGTTTTTGTCAGGAGGTTCAATCTACTTAAATTTTTAAATCTGAATTACTTAATTAATATTGTTATAGGTTAAATGTATGTCATGTAAACCTGGATATAAATTCTGATTTTCAGAGTTAAACAGATTTAATAGCGGAGTTTAATTAGGTTTGTTTTATCGGATGGTGGCTGGGGGCGGAATCGAACCGCCGACACAAGGATTTTCAGTCCTCTGCTCTACCAACTGAGCTACCCAGCCAGCACATTCTTAATTTAAACTACTATCTCCGTGCATTGCAAGCGATATTTGCCAAAAAAATTTTTCATTCAAAAAAAATTTTTCTTGCAACGCCGTTTAAAAATCTTCTAAAAATCTCGGTTTTTTCAGGATTTTTAAAATCCACCCTTCGCGGATACTTCAATCCACTTAATCACCTGTGGAAGGACACCGATGACGACCATCGCCGCGCTCGTGGTCACAAGCGCAATACTGCCACTCAAAGGAATTTTAACTTTTCCAATTTTTGGAGCAACATCTTCTGGTTTAACTAAATACATCCATTTAATTACAATGAGGTAATAGTAAAGCGATATTGTTGCGTTTACCGTAGCAATCAAAACCAGCCAGTAAAGGCCTTTTTGAGCGGCGGCAGCAAAGAGTATGAATTTGCCTAAAAATCCGGCAAGTGGTGGAATACCGGCTAACGAAAATAGGGCAAGCATCATGACTGCGGCAAGGAATGGATTTGTTTGTGAAAATCCAACGTAGTCCTGCATTTCTTCTTTGCCAGTTTCAGCGGCAACCAGTGTTACAACTCCAAATGCCGCCATGTTTGAGGCAAGATAAACGACAAGGTAGAAAAGCACTGATGCAAGGCCAAGTTCGGATTCATTGACAAGACCAAGCATTAGATATCCGGCTTGTGCTATTGAGGAGAATGCGAGGAAGCGTTTTAAATTCTTCTGATAAAGGGCTATAAGGTTGCCGATTGTCATGGTTAAAACAGCGGCTATGGAAACGATGTAGATTGAAATGTCTTCCATGCTCGGGAAAAGACCGAGCACAAGTTTGTAGAACATGGCAAAACCGGCGGCTTTTGAAGCAACGGATAAAAATGCTGTGACTGGAGTTGGCGCGCCTTCATAGGTATCTGGCGCCCACATGTGAAAAGGAACGGCAGATATTTTAAATCCGACACCGGCAAGAACGAGAACCAATGCAACAAGTGTGGTGAAAGAGAATGAAATTTTTTGCCCGATACTGGTGAGAATTGTGGTTCCTGTGGCTCCGTAAATATAGGAGAGACCGAAGAGCAATAGTCCCGATGAAAGCGCGGCAAACAGGACGTATTTAGTTGCGGCTTCGACGCTACGGAATTGGTGTTTATTGAACGCGACGAGCAAAATAACTGGAATTGTTGTCAGTTCGATGCCAATGTAGAGTAAGATGAGTTCCTTCGCCGAAACAAGGAAACACATGCCGAGCACGGACATGATTAACAAACCAAGATGTTCTCCCAAAAACCGATGCGGCACCTGAACATCTGGCGTTTTCTTGTTCCAACTGATTAAAGCCGTGACTGCGCCGGCAATAAGAAAGACTGTCTTGAAGACGCGCTCAACCAAGCCGTTGTAGAAAGTTCCCCCGAAAGCCTCGCCATGCCCCCAGCCTCCGCCAATATTGGCGATGAAAAGGAGCGTTAGACCGCCGGCGGTCAGTGCCGTCTCAAGCCGACCGTCAGATTCTTCGCGGTTTATCAAACCAATTGAAAAAACTACGATTCCTAAAATTACCAGTCCGATTTCGTTTCCAATCAATGTCAGTTGCTCAAGCATTTCTGCGTCCTCCGAAATTACATTATACTGCCTCGTTGAAGTTGATTAATCACAGGCGCGATTGAGTATTCAACAAGCCTTATCATCCAGCCAGGAAACATTCCTGAAAAAGCGAGCAGGAAAATCAACAACGCAAGTGGAACTCTTTCCACAAAAGTGGCGTCTTTGATTGTCTCATGATGGTGGTCCACCATAGGACCGTATAACATTTTTGTTAGTGCCCTTAAAAGATATACCGCCGAGGTAACAACGCTTGATGCGGCGAGGATTGTCATTATTCTGTGCGGCAACGATTCAAGTGTGAACGCGCCGACAAACACTTGAATTTCGGCGCTGAATCCGGCTAGACCAGGCAAGCCAAGTCCGGAAAGTCCTCCAATCATATAGCAAACGCCAAGGAAGGGAATCACTTTAAGTAAACCGCCCATTTCGGTTATATAACGGGTATGTGTTCTACCGTAAATCATGCCGACCAGCGCGAAGAATAGTGCAGTCATCAAGCCGTGGGCATACATTTGAACCGCGGCGCCCTGAAACGCGGTCGGGTTCAGTGTGGCAAGTCCAAACAGGACAAGCCCGCAGTGGCTGACCGAACTGTAGGCGGTTATGTATTTTAGGTCTGTTTTCTGAATCGCAATCAGCGCGCCATAGAAGATGTTAATTGTGGTTAAAACCATGAAGAATGTTCCCCATATGTGGGCGCCTTCGGGCATCATGTAGATGGTTTTAAGACAACCATAAGCACCGAGTTTCATCAAAACGCCGGCATGCAACATTGAAACGGCGGTTGGAGCCGAGGCGTGACCATCCGGAGACCACGTATGAAAGGGCCAGAGACCGCCGAGCGTTCCAAACCCGAAGAACATGACAGGAAATAGCCATGTTTGGGTTGAGAGAGGAATTTTTGCCTTTGCGATTTCTGAGAATGCAAAACTGGTGCCGCCAGCCTCAAAATACAGGACGAGAATGCCAACAACAATAAGCGCCGAACCGCCCATTAGCATCAGGGTTAGTTTCATTGCCGAGTATTCGCGCGGACCAGTTCCCCAGATGCCGATGAGCAAATACATTGGCAATACGGCTAACTCGTAGAACAGGAAGAACAAGAACATGTCGTTTGCCACGAACACGCCGAACACGCCGGTAACAAGCAACATCAAGAAGATGAAAAACTCTTTCGTCCGATAATCGTGATACCAGGAAGCGCAGACTCCACTGAAGATGACAACTGCCGTAAGGAAGACCATCAGTATGGAAATGCCGTCGGCGCCCATGAAATATTCAATCCCGAGGCTGCTCAACCACGGCACCTTTTCCACGTATTCCAGAGGCAGGTCAACGCCGGATGGCAGGTTAGGCGAATGTATGCCGCCAATGCGTGAAATGTAATCGAACACCAGCCACGTGGACAGCGCCAGGGTTAAACCGGTCGAGATAAGACAGATTCGTTTTATCCACTGTTCCTGCTTCCGCGGCAGAAACATGAGAATAAACACTGTTGTTAACGGTATAAGAACTAATGTTGTCAGTGGTCCCATTTCAATCAATCTCTATCAATTCGTTTAAGAGGTTCAGATTTTTTGAGCAGATTCAACACAAATTGATATACGAAAACCGTTAAGATGGCACAGAGGGCTAATACAACAAGCCCCCACATAACGACTTCGTTCATCTGCCAAATTAAAAGCGAAATTAGAATCACGCCCGAGATTACCCAGACAAAATAGGTTTGAAGATTTCCTGTGATTGTTTTTCTAACCCAATCGCCAGCTTTGAGTGTTGCCTTGGCGGTTAAATCCATGAAACCGTCAACGCACTTTCTATCGAACCAGTTAAACGGCGCCGATATAAGACGAAAAATGATTTTGTGGGTAATGAAAAGATAGAGTTCGTCAATGTAGAATTTGTGATAAACAACTCTGTAAAGCGAGCCGAACGCGTAGGCAAATCTGGCAGGCAATTCATTCGGGCGGAAGTAGAGGATAAAGGCAAGTCCGATTCCGCAAAGTCCAACCGCCAGCGCTGAACCTGCGATAACCCAGTTAATGCCATGGTGTTCGAGTTCGCCGCGATGAACAAAATGTCCAAATGGAATGAATCCAGAGAAAATTGACGGTATGGCGAGCGCTATGAGGGCAGAGGTCATTGATATTGGAGATTCATGGGCGTGGTGGTGTTTTTCAATATCCTTCGGTTCGCTCCAGAAGGTCATGAAATAGAGTCTGAACATGTAGAATGCGGTTAGACCTGCGACAAAAAGATCCACAAGGAAAGCAAGGTGGTTGCCGAAATACAATGCGGCGGCTAAAATTTCGTCTTTCGAGAAGAATCCCGAGAGCGGCGGAATGCCTGCAATTGCCAGACATGCTATGAGGAATGTGGCATGGGTTATCGGCATGCGGGAGTGAAGCCCGCCCATTTCGCGCATATCGTTTGTGTGAACGGCGTGTATCACGCTACCAGCGCCAAGGAATAAAAGGGCTTTAAAACAGGCGTGGGTGGTTAGATGAAACATGGATGCAGTGAAGCCGAGCGGATGCTCCCACGATGATACTCCAAGCGCAAGCATCATGTAGCCAAGTTGAGACAGAGTGGAATAAGCAAGGACTCGTTTTATATCAAACTGTGTGAGCGCAATGACTGCGGCAAAAAGAGCTGTGAATGTTCCAATGGCAAGGACAACTGCAACTGCCGCCTTTGCAACGGCAAATATTGGGAACAAGCGTGCGACGAGGTAAACACCAGCGACGACCATTGTTGCGGCGTGAATCAAGGCACTCACAGGCGTTGGACCTTCCATGGCGTCCGGCAACCAGATGTGGAGCGGGAACATGGCGCTCTTGCCAGCCGCACCCATGTAGACAAGGATTGCCGAAAGCGGCAAGAGGCTTAATCCAAGGAATGGAACTTTGACTGAATTGAGATGCTCAATGGTTGTCTGGTCTGTCAAATGGGTGAAGTCGAGTCCTTTTGCATAATAAGCAAGAAGGAGAATACCGATTAAAAATCCAAGGTCGGCAAACCGAGTCACAATGAACGCCTTTTTGCAAGCCGCAACAGCAGATGGTTTTTCCCAATAAAAACCAATCAGTAAAAATGAACTTAAACCGACAAGCTCCCAGAAGATAAACATCTGGAGGAGCGATGATGCCAGAACAAGTCCTAACATTGAAAAAGTGAATAGGTTCAAGAAGGCGAAGAAGCGCCGATAGCCCTTGTCGCCATGCATGTAACCTTGCGAGTAAACGTGAATGAAGAAACTGATTGTTGTTACAACCAGACAGAGCAACATGGAGATGTCGTCCACAAAAACACCGATGTTGCCCTGCAATTGAGGCGAGAATTTAAGCCACGTATATTGCCATGGGATGAGCGTCTTACCGCCAAAGTTCGTATAGTATCCAATTGCCGCTCCCCATGCGACCGCTGCACTTAAGCCGATTGCAATAATTGCGACGGTGGAAGAAATAGAATGCTTGAATCCCCGTAAACCGAGTCCAATTATTAAAAACCCGATAAACGGAAACAACGGCACTAACCAGAGATTATCTATAAACCAGTTTCCAGTCATATCCAATCGAAATCCTAATTTTTCAGAGTTGTAACCTGTTCAACGTCGAGTTCTTTCTTGTGTCTGAACAAGGCAATTAATATTGCCAGAACAATTGCGGCTTCCGCAGCCGCAATCGCAATTATGAAAATTGGAAAGACAACGCCGCCCAATTCGCCTCCGAATTTAAAATGGTGAAACGCGACAAAGTTTAATGCCGCGGAATTGAGGATTAATTCAACGGACATCAACATCGCTATCATGTTTCTGCGCGTTAATAAGCCGTATATGCCAATGCTGAAAAGCAGGGCTGAAAAAACTAAAAATTGTGTTAGTGAAGGTCCGTTCATTTTCTTGCTTCCTCCAGTAATTCGCCTTTTTCCGGTCTTTTGATTTCCTTTTCTTTCGATGGGTAGGCAATCGTTACCGCTCCGATGATTGCCGCAATTAAGAGCAGAGAGATTAATTCAAACGCTAAAATGAAACCGCCTTTTTCAGGAGACAGGAGTGCTTTACCAATTTCTGCGATTGATGCAGAACGCGGAGAAGTTGCTTGCGCGTAATCAACAAGTCCCAGAGGCGCCGCCGCGATTACGAGCAGAACAAAGAGAATTGCGGCAAGTATACCTGAAATTGCTTTTCGCCATGTTTGCGTGGCAGAGATGCCGCCATGGGTTACATCGGAAATCAACATTACAACATAAACGATTAGAACGACAATGCCGCCAATGTAAACGGTTATTTGAACAGCGGCTAAAAACTGGGCGTTCATTAGCAAATACATGCCCGCGACACCCGCCAACACGCCAATAAGCGCCAGCGCTCCGCGGAACAGGTGTCTGGTTGTGACAACAGATATCGCGCTAAGCAACGTTAAAATGCTTAATACGTAAAATAGTATGTTCTTCATTTGTCTAACCTCGTTGCAGTATTGACAACCGTTGAAGCCATTGTGGAAACCGTCTGCGATTTTTCTTCAGAGTTTCCTGTGATTTTTACTTCAGCAGGCTGAGTTTGCGTTTTTTCTGCGTGTTCTGCCTGAGGAGTTTCAGCGGTCTTAGGCGGACGTTTTGGCAAAGAGTTCAGGATTAACGTCAATTGCGATTTGTCATAGACTGCGTTTTCAAATCTGCTGTCCATTTTAAGGGCGTCAAATGGGCATGCGTCAACGCACAATCCGCAGACCAGGCACCTTTCCAGGTGGTAAACAAATTTATCGAGAACAACTTTATTGGTTTGGGGGTCTTTTTTCCTGTGAACTTCTATTGAGCCATTTGGACAGGCGCGTACACAGATGGTGCAGGCTGTGCAACGATAATCGCCTTTTTCTTCATCATAAATAAGGTCTATGCGGGCGGAGGACCTTTCAGGTAGTTTAAGTTCATTGCGATTTTCGGGGTATTGCTGGGTAATAACCTTGTCAAATCTTATAAAATAACTGAATGTTAGAGCCATGCCCGAAAGCAGACTCCAGAGCCCGTTGTATGTTTTTTTGATGATGTTCATAATCTTATCGGGAAAAAGTATAATCCAGCCAGGACTATAATCATTGCAATAGCAAGATTCAGAAACGAAATTGGCATTAAAAATTTCCATTCAAAATGCATAAGTTGGTCAACACGCAGACGCGGGAACGTCCATCTAAACCACATTACAAGGAATATTAAAAATGATACCTTGCCAAAGAACCAGAACCATGGTGGTATTAAATCGAATATTCTGTTGAGAGCGTCAAAGCCGCCAACGTGGAAAGGCATCCATCCGCCTAAAAACACCGTAGCCGAAACTGCACACACTATGAAAACGTTTATAAATTCGGCGAGGAAGAACATGGCAAATTTCATTGCGGAATATTCGGTGTGGAAACCTGCGGTTAGTTCGCTTTCGCCTTCAACTATATCGAATGGGGTACGATTACATTCAGCAGTTGAAGCGATTGTGTAAATTAGAAATCCTACAAGTCCCACAACGGGGGCACGCCATATCCACCATCCCTGTTCTTGAGATTTAACAATTTCTTGAAAATCGAGGGTGCCGGCAAATAGAACAACCGTGAGCAACGCAAGCGCGGCTGAAAGTTCGTAAGATATGATTTGAGCACCAGCGCGCATTGCCCCGAGCATTGACCACTTGTTATTGCTCGCCCACCCGGCGGATAGTATTCCGAGAACGCCGACAGAGGATATGCCAATCAAGAACAGCAATCCGACGTTGAAGTTCAATGCCTGTATTGAGGGCGCAAACGGAACAAACCCGGCACAGATAAATGAGGCAACAAATGTTATTAATGGCGCAAGGTTATAAACCAGAACATCGGCATCCTTTGGAGTAATCTCTTCTTTTGCTAAGAGTTTAAGTGAATCTGCAACCGATTGCAGTATGCCATGTGGACCGACTCGCATGGGACCAAGCCGTTGTTGCATGTGACCTGCGACCTTGCGTTCCACATAAACAAGAATCATCGCAAGGATGGAAAGAAACCCGGCAAGCAAAGCCGCGGCAAGCGCCATTTTAGCCAGCTCCACGAGCCATGGTTCATAGAGGTATCTCTCCAACCAGAGATTAAACTCTTCAACGAACTTTTCTGTGTTGTATAATAAATTGCCCATTTTAGAAATTATCTGTCAATGTCTGGTATAACTAAGTCAAAGGTGGACATTACTGCCACAAGGTCGGCAACCTTCCACCCTTTCATTACCTTTGGAAAAGCCGACAGGTTTGAAAAATTTGGCGAGCGAATTTTGGTTCTGTAGGGCAATGGTTTGCCATCGCCTACGAGAAGGAACGCAATCTCCCCGCGAGCCGCTTCAGCTCTGGCAAGGTATTTACCAGGCGGAACTTTCAAAGTGGGAGGCAGTTTAGCGCGAACAGGACCAGAGTCAGGCATCTGGTCAAGCGCCTGTTCAATGATGCTTATGCTTTGGCGCATTTCCTCAAGCCTCACAAGATAGCGCGCAAAACTGTCGCCTTCTGTTGCAATCGCTGTCTTGAATTTAATTCGCGGGTAAAATCCATAAGGATGATTTTTGCGGACATCGTAATCCACGCCGCTTGCGCGGAGAGTTGGACCCGTCACTCCATAGGTCTTTGCTACTTCTGGTTTTAAAATGCCGATTCCTCTGGTTCGCTCCTGAACGATGACGTTCTTGGTGAGTAGTTGGTCATATTCATCAATGAGTGGCTTGAAATATTCGGTGAAACTGCGGACATCTTTTTTGAAATCTGGCAGAACATCCTGCATTACACCGCCGGGGCAAATGTAATTCATCGTCAGGCGTTCGCCGCAGTTTTTTTCGAAAATGTCGTTGATTTTTTCTCTATCTCTGAAGGCATACAAAAATGGCGTGAACGCTCCAAGGTCCATGCCAAAAACTCCCCACCAGAGTTGGTGCGATGCGATTCTTGTAAGTTCGCTTAAAATAATTCTGATATACTCTGCGCGTTCTGGAACCTGGACGCCAAGGGCTTTTTCGACAGCCATCACCCAGGCCCAATTATTGATGTGTGCGGAAAGATAATCTAACCTTGATGTGAGGGCGGTAAATTGCATTACGGTCTGGGCTTCTCCCATTTTTTCAATGGCGCGATGAACATAGCCCATGTGTGGTGTGATGCCGAGAACCGTCTCGCCAGCCAGTTTAACAACGAGCCTCAAAACACCGTGCGTGGAGGGGTGTTGTGGACCCATGTTAACAAGATAATCCTGATAAGTATGCCCTTTGTAAGTTATTGTTTCTACACCGCTGTCCATAATTCCCCTCCTTTAGTATGGTCGTTTTATCATGTCGTGGACTTTATCCACGTAATCTTTGCGCAACGGATATCCGTCCCATGTATCATCAAGAAGAATCCTCCGCAAATAAGGATGGTTTTTAAATTTTACGCCAAACATGTCGAAAACTTCGCGTTCATGCCAGTTGGCGCCAGACCAGATGTCGCAAACTGTTTCAATTTCCGGATTGGTGCGGTCAACATCGGTTACAATCGCAATTTCATCTTGATTGCTGTAACTGCCGAGCATGTAAACAAGTTCAAATTTGTTTTGCTGTGGGTAATCAACCGCGGTAACAAAAAGCAGGTAATCGAATCCATTGTCTCGCAATGTTTGGGATGTTTGTTTTATTAATGACGATGGTACACGGAATGCCGGGAGTTTGCCGTTCATTTCAAACACGGCTTCACTGCCAAGCAATGGCTGAAGTCGAGATTTCAGCCTTTGAATCTCTTCTGGCAACACGGGTTGCTGTTGCTGTGGTTGTTGTGTATTAGTTTCTGCGCTCATTCTTCATCAAAGAAATCTCGTTCTGGGTCAAAAGGTGGATAATCAAATGGAAAATCTGGCAATGGACGGGGCTGGCGTCTTAATGCTGGTTCTTTTTTGATTTTTTCTTGCAAAAGCATCAATGCATGCAGTAAAGCCTCCGGTCTTGGTGGACAACCAGGTAAATAAACGTCCACAGGAATAACTTTATCTACGCCTTTGACCACCGAATAGTTGTCGTAATAGAATGGACCGCCGCTCACAGTGCATGCGCCCATGGCAAGAACCCACTTGGGTTCGGGCATCTGGCGATAAAGAGTTCGTAATCTTACAGCCATTTTGAAGCAGATTGTGCCGGCAACAACAATCATGTCTGCTTGACGCGGAGTTGCGCGCGCCACTTCAAATCCAAAGCGCGACCAGTCGTGTCTGGAAGCCCCGGTTTGCATCATTTCGATGGCACAACAACTTGTACCAAAGGTCAGGGGCCAGAGAGAGTTTGACCGCGCCCAATTTATGAGCGATTCCAGTTTCGTCAGTATAAAACCTCCGAATGATTTTGGCACTCGATGTTCTGGTAATTCAATTTTTACTGTGTCGCCACTCATTGCCGCTAAAACCTTTCAGTTTATTGCCACTTCAGATATCCTTTTCGCCATGCAAATATTAATCCAAAAATAAGAACAAGAAGGAAGATGCCACCTTCGATTAAAGCCAGCGTTCCGACTTCTTTGAAGACAACGCCCCATGGGAATAAAAATATTACTTCAACATCAAAAATAAGAAATAGTAATGCAAAGACATAATAACCCACATTGAATTGTTTCCATGCGGCGCCATATGGAATTTCACCGCATTCGTATGGAGTGGTTTTAATAGAATCCACATGTCTCGGCGCGAGCAAGCGGGAGGCAAAAAACGCACCCAGCACGTAAACTACGCCGGTTATGGCTAAAAACAGCAAATAATAGATTTCAAAATCTTCTTTCATTTTCTATATTAAAAATGAGCAAAACTTTTAGATTCGGCTATTTTTCCAGCCGCAGGCTTTGTCAAATCCGACGGATAGTTTTCCGTCTTATTATTTGATTTTATAAACATAGTTTATAAAATTTGTTAAATATACAACTTTGTCCTCGATTTTACAAGGCAAATAAAACAATTTTGTAAAGATTATTAGGGCATCTAATAATCCATAAAAACTAATCAATATATCTTAATTTAAATATATAATCATGCACTGTTTAAATAAACTCAAAAACAGAAGAGTCACACCCTTCTGTTATTGTCTAAAAAACAAATTCCCCTCCCCACTTGTTTAAATTAATTCATCAAATTTAGTGCTTTGTCAAGTCTTTCCAAAACTTTTTCTTTTCCGATGACTTCCATAAGGTGGTACAGGCTTGGTCCTGCTGTTGCTCCGGTGCACGCCAGTCTGATTGGATGGACGATTTTCCCGACCTTAACGCCGAGTTCTGAAGCCACAGATTTCATGGCTGATTCGATATTGGTAGCGGTGAATTCTGGAAGTGATGCCAGAACGTCTTTTAATCTTGAAACCATCGGTTTATTGTCCTGGATAAAATGTTGTTTTGCCGCTTCGGGGTCGTAAACTACATCGTCTTTGAAGTAAAAGCCTGCATAGGATGGCAATTCGCTGAAAAGTTTAACTTTTCCTCTGCATGTGTCCAGAGCAGATTTGATGTATTGTTCTGGATATTTATCGAGGTTAACAGCGGCTTTTTTAAGGGCTTGAATTGAGAGTTCATAGAATCTCTGCTGGCTCATCAGGCGTGTATACTCATAATTTATCCATTTTAATTTATCCATATCGAAGCGAGCGTTGTGACGCAGGATTTGCGGCAAATCGAAAATCGCGATGATTTCCTCCACTGGCATAACCTCGCGGTTGTTTTTTGGCGACCACCCAAGCAGGCAGAGATAATTTAAAACGGCTTCGGGGACATATCCTTCTTCCATATAGGTTGTCATGGAGGCGCCTGTGTCGCGTTTACTCATTTTGGAACCGTCCTGGTTTAAAATGAGTGGAATGTGCGCGTATTTTGGGGGTTCGACGCCAAAGGCGCGGAAGAGGGCAATATGTTTTGCCGTGTTGGATAGGTGGTCTTCGCCGCGTATGACATGTGTTATGCGCATTTCCATATCATCAATTACGTTCACAAAATGGAAAACCGGGTGACCGTCGGAACGAATTATTACAAAATCAGGGTCTTCGGCTTCGCGGTCGGTAAGTGTTCTTACGACTTTCCCCACCACTATATCGTCAATTTCCACTGGTTCCCGAGTCATTCTAAACTTGATTGCGCCTTCGTGTTCATAAGCCATGCCTTTTGAAAGAAGTTCCTGAACGCGGGTTTCATAGATTTTCCTGCGCTGGGATTGGAAATACGGACCAAAATCGCCTTTATAAGGACCGGCTGGGTCTGGCGAGAGAGGACCTTCGTCCCACTCAATTCCAAGCCATTTAAGTCCATTTAATATGACTTCTACGGCTTCTTGAGTATTCCGGGCAGTGTCGGTGTCTTCGATTCTAAGAATAAAAACACCTTTATGATGTTTTGCAAAGAGCCAGTTAAACAATGCCGTGCGGGCTCCGCCGATATGGAGGTAGCCCGTTGGACTTGGCGCAAATCGAACTCGTACACTCATTTTTTTCCTAAAAATTTAAATGATAAGTTATTAAACACCGTGATTGTATTGTTTTCAATAAATTAAATTTAAAGATGGCAAGCAATAATCAGGAATCTGTTTTATCGCGCAGTTTATCGAGTTCCACGAGGATGTTGCACAGATTTTTCAGCATTGGAACTTTTACACCTGCTTTTTCTGCCTGTCTGAGGGGTTCGAGATACATGCTTTGAATTTCCAGCGGACGGTTCATTTCAAAATCAAGGAGTGTTGATGCCTTATAAGCACCCATGAAACGGGTTCTATTTATAAATTCCTCTTCAATGGCTGGGTCGACGCCGAGGCCTTTTGCGTTTGCTATGAGGATAACCTCGCGCATAAGCTGGCGAAGGATGTTTTCCCATCGCGAATCTGAGAGTATTATATCTGTGGTCAAAACTTTGCCAGGCTGTTTATCTGGATTAAAAACGCCGCTTTCAACTGCTTCGTAGCCAGCAACCCCGGCGACTCCGAGTCCATTAAAAGGAATATTCCAGACCAATTTTTCCCAATGGGCTTTTTCGAGGTTTTCGGTTATTTCGCATTGGATTCCGGATTTTATGAGCATTTCGGCGATTGAATAAGTTCTTTTGATGGGTTTTCGTTTAAACTCCCCCATCACAATCCTGCCATGTGCTATATGTTTTATTATACCAGGCGAAATTCTGTTAAGGCAAACGAAACAGAGTCCGCCTAAAATGTTTTCTTCTCCAAAAATAGACGCCAATTGCTCTTCATTTCCAAGACCATTTTGCAGTGTTAAAATTAGTGTTTTATCGTTCACTAACGGCTGGAGCAGTTCTTTAAAGCGAAAATTTGCGGTCGTTTTCAAACCTATAATCACTAAATCCACCGCCCCTATTTTTTGAGGTTCATTTGCAACAGGTGGATAAATATGAAAATCACCATCAACACTCTGGATATAAATACCGTTTTGTTTTACCGCATTGTAGTCTGAACGAAGCAGAAAATTAACATCAAAACCTGCTTGAAAAAGTTTGGCGCCATAGAAAGAACCTACTGCACCACAACCAACGATAGCGATTTTCATGCTTCAGACAGGTCTTTAAAAAATTTTTGTGTTTAAAAAAAAGGCGCTCTGTAAAACCAGAGCGCCCTTATTATATTGGAAATTCAATTACTTTTTGCCGCCAAGGATTTTCTCTTTGGCAACTTTGGCAAAGCGGAATTTCAAAACACGCTTTGCCGGGATTTTAACCTTTTGGCCCTTCTTCGGTCCAATCTGCATTACGACTTCGCGTGCAGGTCGGCTCGCGACCACAATCTTGCCAACGCCTGGCAAGACGAAGGTATTCTTAGCATTCTTATAAACAAGTTCTGCCAGTTCATCTAAAAAAGCGCTGGCTTGTTTCTTTGTGACGCCAACCTTTTCGGCAAGCGCCTTAACAATTTCTGATTTGGTGAGTGGTTTAGCCATAATTTTAATTATTTTTGGTTGTTCGTTAATTATTTAAAACCAACGCTACATTTTTTACAAAAAAAGGGCGCAGGATGCAAGATAAAAATTAAAATATTTCTCATTTTTCAATTAAAAATTCGCAAAAAGCGGTTAAAATGCTATGAAAATGCGAATATATATGGTAAAATTTTACTAAAATTCAACACCTGAACAGGCAAATAATGGAAAGCATATTCACAATACAAGATGAAATAAGGTACGAGATAGTAAGGAAAATTGCCGAAGGGGGTATGGGGGTGGTTTATGAAGCGGAACAACACGGTGCGCGCGGTTTTATAAAAAGAGTGGCTCTAAAAGTAATTCGCCAGCACTGGGCTACCGATAAAATGTTTCTGGAAAATTTCATCGGCGAGGCAAAACTTGTCGCGGATTTGATTCACAATAATATTGTCCAGACTTATAATCTGGGCGAAACACGGGGTATATACTTTATAGCAATGGAGTTAATAAGGGGGGTGAATCTTGAACAATTTGTCCTTAAAATTCAGGAGAAAAAAACCGTTCTGCCAATTGAACTTGCGGTATTTATTGTCAGCAGAGTTGTCCGCGGATTAGCATACGCGCACGCTAAAACAGATAAGAATGGACGACCGTTGGGAATAGTTCATAGGGATGTAAGTTACAAAAACATTATGTTAGCCTTTGAAGGAGAGGTAAAATTGACGGATTTCGGGATAGCCAAAGCACGCGGTTTTTTAAGCGATAAAGAAGGTGAAATCCTTGCCGGGAAAGCCGAATACATGAGTCCTGAACAGGCGGACTTTCAAATAACCGATAAACGGTCTGACTTATTTTCCGCTGGGGTTGTTCTTTCGAGTCTGGTGTTGGGATATAACATTTTCAAAGGCGAGACATCTAAAGAGTCCCGTGAACTTGTTCTTGAAAAGCCGACTCCCGATTTTACAAAATTAGATAGTAGAATAGATTCTCGGCTGAATTATATTCTCACAAAGGCGCTTGAAAAGGACAGAGAAAAGCGATATCAGACTGCTGATGAGATGTTGTATGACCTTGAATATTATATTTATCACGCGGGATACGGTCCGACCACAGAATCACTGGGAAAATTTACGCGCAACCTTTTTGAACAGCCTAATCTCCCATCCTCATTAAGTCCTTCCACTGACCCATTGTTTTTGAAAAAATAAATGGATGATGGATAATTATTCATTTATCAAACAGAATTTTTATGAGCGATAGAATCTCAATAGGATTGATACAAACCTCGTGTGGAGAGGATAAGAAAACAAACGTTGAAAAAACACTGGATTTCGCGAGGCTGGCAGTAAGAGATGGTGCAAACATTATTTGCACGCAGGAACTTTTTGCCACGCAATATTTTTGCCAGAGCGAAGACTATAAATATTTCGACCTTGCCGAGCCAGTTGACGGCGATACAACAAAGTTATTCCAGAAATTCAGCAAAGCAAACAAAGTGGTTTCTATAATCTCCATTTTTGAGAAACGGACAAAAGGAGTTTACCACAACACCGCCGTTGTTATTGATGCCGACGGCTCTATTCTGGGTTTTTATCGGAAAATGCATATTCCCGACGACCCCCTCTATTATGAGAAGTTTTATTTTACACCTGGCGACACTGGCTTCAAAACGTGGAATACAAAATTTGGAAAAGTCGGTGTGCTAATTTGCTGGGACCAATGGTATCCAGAAGCCGCGCGGCTCACGGCAATGAAAGGGGCTGATATAATATTCTACCCCACAGCTATTGGCTGGCATCCATCCGAAAAAAATCTGGTCGGCAATGACCAATTCAACGCATGGCAAACTATTCAGCGCGCCCATGCAATCGCAAATGGCTGTTATGTTGCTGCTTGCAACCGCATCGGTCATGAACGTCCCGCTGGAGGCGATGGCATCGAATTCTGGGGGCAGAGTTTCATTTGCGACCCTTCTGGAAAAATTCTTAAACACGCTTCTCAGGACAAAGAAGAAATTATAATCAGCGAAATTGATTTGGAAAAAATAAACGAAACCCGCACTCACTGGCCATTTTTCCGCGACAGACGCATTGATTTTTATGGTGATTTGACCAGGCGATGGGATGATTGATTTGGTTTGCTCGAGTGGAGGGTTTTAATCCGCCATTCTTATTCAAAAAATAAACAAATCACGGATTACAATTTTTAATCATCTCTCCTGTTTATTAGCAAAGCTACTAAAATATGGTTTAAACAAGACAATAAGTGACTTTAAAATGTTCATTTGTGCCAGCGAATGGAATATTTTCAATCTCGATATTCCCCCGTATTTTCCGTATAATTCCATGGTAAAAATCAGTCCACAGAATACACAAAAGACATAAAAAAACTTTGATATGGATTATGTTTATGGCATCTTTTAACATTCACACAAAAAAACCCAATTATCCTGTGGTTGTTAGAGACTGGAGATTTATAGGACAATGGTTGCATGAGCACTAAAAGCGCGCGGAATAAAAATATAAGCAGAAGAGACGCGGTTAAAAAAATAAGCGCCGGCGTGTTATTGAGTTTAGGATTCTGGGAGGGCGCTCAAAATTTAAAAGCCAGCACAGGCGAAGACAAGCCTTTTAAATTCATTGTTATAAACGACATTCACTGCATGAGCAAGGAGTGTGAAAAATGGCTGAAAATGATTATTCAGCAGATGCGGAAAATAAAAGGCGTCGAGTTTTGCCTGATTGCCGGGGACCTTACCGAGAACGCAGAAACTAAATATTTAGGAGCAGTGAAAGAAATCTTCAGCGGTCTTGGCTGTCCCGTATATGTTCAGATTGGCAACCACGATTACATTACAAAAACCAGCCGCAGGACATACGAATACGTGTTCCCGCATAGATTAAATTACTGGTTTGAACACCGCGGCTGGCAGTTTGTCGGGCTCGACACCACAGATGGACAAAAGTGGGAGAAAACATACATACAGACGGAGACTTTCAGGTGGCTGGATAAAAATTTGAAAAGGCTTAATAAAGTAAAGCCGACAGTGATTTTTACGCATTTCCCGCTCGG
>JAOADO010000041.1 GCA_026417275.1 Verrucomicrobiia bacterium | reverse complement strand
TCTTTAATTCAACCGCCTCCTCGGCATTATTAAGTTTACCATCCCATGGACCCACTATTAAAACCCCATCCGGGATATTATAGAATGTTCTGAATAAACTTAACATTTCAATATCAAGAATCGGATTAAATGGGACAACAAGTAAATAACCACGCGGCGGTATAATAGTATTCATCTGGAACTGATAATCAACTGCGCCTGTAAGAGCCCATGTGTTTGTGGGTGCGTTAACATCATAAAGTGGAGCCGGCGAATCGGTGATATTATGCAATTCGATATACTC
>JAOADO010000040.1 GCA_026417275.1 Verrucomicrobiia bacterium | reverse complement strand
AGATGTGTATAAGAGACAGCTACAGGACCAATCTTGGGACCTGCATTCTGATATCCAAGTGTTGATTGGCTTTGTGGTACAAACACATCGTCTCCGTCACTCTTCACATACCTGCCAAAAGAAACACCGTCCTCGGCGGCTCCAAAGTCAAATCCGTGGAAATAGCCAGTCAAATTGCCGTTTTCATCCGCAGAAAAGATGTACACATCGTCTCCATCATTGCCAAAAGCGAATGAATTTGGTGAAGATGGATTGGCATTGAAATTGGTTTCATAAACAACAATATAGCCATTTGCTGGCACAACCGTTGGTTTCGGGAATTTGTATTTCTTTGGTGATCTGAAGTCATCGCTCAAGTACCAGTTACCTATGTCGACAGGCACATTGTTCGGATTGTAAATTTCAACTGCGTCCATCCCCGGTGGGGAGTTGGTAGCAGGATTACTTAGCAATTCATTTATATAGACAGGCAAAATGGTTTGTGGCGTTGCATCGGCACGCCCTGGTGAGCCACCTTCTTGCGCGCTTGGACGCCAATATTCAGGTTTGCCCCAGAGATTTACTGGAATTGATGTGTCTTTTGCCACAAGGGAGAATCCAAGACCGTCTGTAACATCATACCACTTATCGTTGTATCTGAATTCAAGTATTGGTTCGCCAAATCGTCCATAAAGAGCGATTCGCTCTCCATTATTGTCAAGATTTCCAGAATATTGTCCGGCAATGAAATAATTTGTCCCGTAACGCAAGGCAAATGCCTCAAGGTTCTTAACCACCAACACACTTTGACCAGGGTTCAACCATACAGGTGAAAACTTCTCAAATATTCCTTTAATATTGTCCACATCCACGGCAATGTTCATTCCGCCGGAACGTCCTGCAAATTCAAGTCTCGCATTGCTTGGGGCGTAGCCGCTTACTATGTAGTTGGAAAATGCCACCACTGGCGCTCCAGGGTTGCTATAATAATTTGGAATAATCGTCACATTAACCTTAGAACCATCAAGCGCTGGTTCAACAGTAATTTTTGCTCTATGGAATTCTCCATTATCGAGATTAAGAGTAGAAACCGGGATGAGTGTAGAACCGACTGTACTGCCATTCCAATGAATTGTAACATCGTTCACATAATCAGCGCTGTGCATATTGAAGTTAATTCCAAAGATATTAGTTCCATCTGGTGTATCAAGGTAATCGGAAAGAGTTGAACCTTTACCAGTGGTGCCATATTTTGAAACCGGCAATAGTGCTACCGAAATTCCGCCAGCAGGTGGGAACGAGCCCGTGCCGTATTGGACGTTAATGTTATCAATGTCTTGGTGGGCGTAGAGGTCTCCTGTTCGCGCGCGGAATGCCACTCTGCCTTCATAAGGACTTGCACCATTAATAACATAATTTGTAAACAATGTTTCAGTTGTCCCGCCAGCGCCGTAAACGTCTGGCGCCATCCGAACTGTCACCAGAGCCCGTGTTGTTTCAAAAACAATGACTATCTGAGCGCGATGGAATTTGCCAGAAGTCATTGACATTGTCGGTGTTGCAGTTGCGAGCAATGCCCCATTCCAATGAATGGAGACGTGGTTTGCATTTGGATCTGTGGGCGATCCATTATTATAATTGTCAAAACCAATACCAATTGCGGCTGAAAGGTTGGCTTCCTCGGAGAATGCCGCGCCGGATTCACCACTTACTCCGTAAATTGAAGTTGGCATGAAAACAACGCCAATTCCATCTGCAGGTGTTCCACTCGGAATCATTCTGAAATCGAACGTAATTGTAACCAGCGTATATGCGCCTATTGCGGTTCTTTCAAAATAAATACCGTTGTTCAAACTTCTCGCCTGCGTAGTTAACCGCAAAAACTTGCCCTGAGAACCGCTATCGGCGTCCATAACCTGTGCTGGAGTTGCAGCGGTGTTTAGATAATAATTGATAGGTGTTGTGTCGAAATTCTGCAAAGTTGGAGTTCCTGCTGCGGGAGGGGCAGATAAATTTTGACCGCGGAAATCAAACTCCAATGTAAATCGGTCATAAAATCCTTCCGCAGTTTGGTCAAAAGCAATCCTGTTCCGATTTGTTCCTGTGTTCTGATGAACAAGGCGGAGAAAATCTCCTGATGGTCCGCCGCTTACAGTCTGAACACCTGTGCCAGCACCAAGCGTTGTTGCTGTGTAAGGTGTTCCAATTCCACTAAAATTGTTTGTGGTTGGTTGTCCAATTTGTTGTGGTTGTCCGCTCGGGAATATGAAGTCAATTCCGCCAGATATTCTCATAAGCGAAAGGTCAATAGGTTCTGTTCCTGTGTTAGTAATTTCTATATATTCGTAATCATCGTTATTGAAATTTGCATATTCAAATTTGGAAGGATTGTACATAATTTCAGTTATTGCAATTTTGGGGGGGGTGTAGCCAAACACTGCTGTTCGTGGGGCGCTCCATTGGTTTGTGTGGAATACGCGAGCCATAATTTTCGAGTTTGGAGGCGGTACAAATTCTCCACTATATGGAATTGCGTTTGGAGAAATTACACCGCCAGACAATCGCGGATCGCTTCCATCCAAGGTATAATAAATTGTTCCAATTGTGGTTCTCATTGAAAGAGGTGCATTGTAAGGACCCGAATATCGGCTCAGCGTTGGGGCAGGCAAAAATTGTTTGTCAATCCAGTCGCCGCGTCCTGCAATCCACTTCTTCATCCAATCCACCATCCCAACGAATGTTATGTTAGTGATTGCGTTTGGATTAGGCCAAATATAAGTGTGCATTCTGGACCAACGATTTGTATCGCGTGTTACCGCTTCGGTTAAATATGCCGCTAGTTCGTCAATTCGTGCATGCACCTTGGCTGTTGCGAATGGACCTCTCCTTAACTCATCCCAGCGGTCTATCAGCTTCTGTTTGAAATCAGGGTCGCCAGGTTCGGCAATTAATCGCCTTAACCAGATATGTTCAGTCGCGCTTATCAGAGGCCAATACCAGCCGTTTGTATATTCTCCTTCAAGATAATTTGCGTTTCCAAAACTAAGATTCCAGTCCCATATCGGTTCCATTTTAATCTTTCCGCCACGGTCTTTCTGCATGAAGTTGCTAAGGCGATATCCGTCAATCTGCTTGGTAAATTCTACAATCCAATGATTGTCCACAAAAGAATCCACATCTATGTATTTAGCATAGCCATTTATTGGGTCGCGCCAGTTGCTTCCGTAAAAAACAGATTCAAATTCATTAAGATGGTTTTGTAACCACTGTTTTTGAATGTCCGTCAGTTGTTCTGGTTTTGGATCGTGGAATCTTATATCTTGACCACTGGTAGTGTAAAACAGTACGTCTCCAGGACTGGCTTTATCTTTTTTGAACATATAACCGCCGGTAATCGGGTCCCCCGGTAATCCTGTTTCAGGTTTTTGAATGTTTACTCTATTCTGACTGATTTTAATTTTTTCAATGAGTATAAAGATGCCTACATAATCGTTGGTCCCCACGCGCCAATTTGCGTCGTAACCATCTCCTCTGTCTGTTCCATTTACAAACACTTCCACATATTTGTGTCTGACAGCATAATGTCCCATCCATTCAAACAAGTCATGAGCAAGGAAGTCGTTCATGAAACTTTTATCGTTATACACATTTATTAAAGCCCAATCGGATTCAGCAGGCATTCCAAGCAATGCCGCATGCTTATCATTCCCGTTATCATCCCTCAATTCAATGTTGTAAGGCTTCTTTGGAAATCCCCAAGAGGTTTGTCCGCGTCCTTCGACCCCTGCTCGCCCATGAAATTGCGGACGCAACAGCGCACTTGACCTTCCAGAAACACGTGAAACATCGAAGGTTGTAATCATGGCCGGCGCGCGTTCAGACATATCCGTTGTAATGGTGTGTCCATAGGTGCTCATGATTAAAAGCGGCAAATTCGATGTAAAGTTCGTCATCGAAGAATCCAGCAGAGTGTATCCTTCCGATTTATATTGACTTGGGAAAAATCCAAGAATCTCTGCTCTTGCGACAATCAACGCTGAATTGGTTAGTTTAATTGAAGTCCCATTAGTATAAATAGGGGATGTGTCTGTCGGATTAGTGCCGTTTAATGTGAATCTAATCGTTGCCCCAGACACCGAGCACGACAAGTCCACATAAACCACAGGGTCTAGATAAACTCCACCAGGCACAGAAAACTGAACATTTGGAGCAACTTCTGGATAACTATTAATGTTTATGTTATTCGGTGTTGGTGGTGAAATGTATCCATAACTTGTCCCAGCAATTCTAAACTCTTCAAGGACCGTCTGAATCAGAAAGTCTTGATTTGAGACGCTCACGTTCATGCCGTGAATCGCCAGTATGTTTAGCCCCTCTTTAAGCAAAGAAATCCTGCTTGAAATTTCTATTGTTTCCTGATTTGCTCCATTGTGAGTTGCAGTAGCCAAAGAATTCCATGACGGAAATTCTGGTGCATTTCTTCTTACGATTTCCTGTCCATTTAAATATGCCACAAATCCATCATCATACCGAACTTTTAAAAACAACGATTCAATCTCGTTTTTGTTTGTTATTGTAAACGGGATTCGCATATATACCGACGATGCATTGTTTAACATTGAGTTTTGAACATTAGACTTAATATGTGGTAGATACGGATTCTTGCTGTCATTTTGTGGAGGAACAGCGACAACTGTAAGACCGCCATTTGCTGTATCTCCTATGAGTTTAAAATTACTATTCCATGCACTATGAACTCCTGGAGCCGCAAAGATTTCAAGCCCAGCTCCGCCGCCTCTTTCATAAAATACAAGATATAATTGGTATTGTCCGGCTTGTGGAAAAAAGAATGACGAAATTGAATCAGCAGGACTTCGTGGGTCTGGATATGACATCTCAAAAGGTCCAATCTGCATGCCAAAACCGTCATCGCTGTTAACTCCAAACGAGTAATTGCCTGCCGTTGGAATCGTTATGATTCCACGAACCTCAACCACAAAGTCATCCACACCAACACCTATTGTAAGTCCGGGAAATGTTAGATTATTCACATAATGACCTTCTGAATCTGTGTTATAGAAGTTAATATAAGGAGAGTATGCTTCGTAATAATAGCTTTGATAAGCCGTGTTGGTGATGACGGAGAGCGCTTTGCTTAATGAATCCACCGTAATATTTGCCTTTATCAATTTTACATAAAACCCGTTAGTGATAATTTGAAAGCCAACCCCGTTTGTTCCAGATGTCCAGCCAGAATCATCGTAGTCCACATTCATCCAGTCAAAATCAAGAGAGTCGTTGGTTGGTATCGCAATTTTTACCGGTGCGTTTTCACTCACGTGCGTGAGAGTTTTCCCAATCCCGTAAGAAATGTCTGTGTATTGTTGGGGATAAACCGGTGCAATCTGCGAGACTGCTTTTCCATTTGGCGCAATCAAACCTAAATATTCACCGCTAGCGTTTAGATTGAAGCTTGTATGCAAAGGGTATCCTGGCGTTCGTCTATCTTTGCCTGAACAGAACACAATCAAAAAACTATATGGTTGAATGTTAGTTGATGGGAATTGCCACTTTGTTGGACTGTTTATGTTGTCGGTTAAGTACCATCCGCCAATATCAACGGCGAATGGGTTGGGATTGTAAATTTCAATCCAGTCGGATGATGCCCCGTCTTCGTCAAGATATGAGCGTTGATTGCTTGCCATGAACTCGGTTATAACCAGATTTGTTTGAGCATATCCAGACCAGAATATTAACAGGGAAGTAATTAACACAATGATTGTTTTTGCCATTTTCATAGATGCCTCCAGTTTGTTACATCTCCAAACACAATATTGAGTTCTAAGCGAGAAAAAAACTCCTTTCTGCCTTTCGAGTTTCGACGGAAACTCTAAACAACAATACGCTCCATGCTTCTGGAGTCTTTTTTGCATTTGGGTTTCTTCAATTATTTCAATGTTCAATAAAAAAGCAATATTTTTTTGATTTTTATCGTCGAAAATTCCCCATTTCTTTTAAATGATGCTTGCTTTTTTGAAAGTTGGTCCTAATAATTTATATTGATTAAAAATTAATAAAGGATTAAAACTGGTCAAAATTGTGGCAAAAGAAGAACCAATCCAATTGGAAGGCGTGGTAACGCAGGTATTACCTGGAACAATGTTTCGGGTAGCCCTGCCGAATGGGCATGAAGTTCTCGCGCATATTTCTGGCAAAATGCGCAAGAACTTTATTCGAATTAGCGTGGGCGATAAGGTTTGTGTTGAGATGTCTCCTTACGACCTAAATAAAGCTCGCATAACCTATCGTCAGGGATAACTCCATTTTTATTTGTATTTTCAATAAGTTCGGTTTATCAAACCACAAAAATAAATGGAATTGTTTTTTTGTTTTAGTAAAAAACAGGTATCGTAATGATTAAATTTAAAGATTATGCTATATTCTAAGACAAATTAAGTTATCCATTCATGAACATAAATGAACTGACAAAAGATTTATTAAATTCATACGAAAAAATCGGGGGCATAAATCATATTAATGGCACAAATCTACCGTCTAAAAAAGTAATTGCTGATATCACATGCGACCTGTTAAGACTCTTGTTCCCGGGATATTTTGACGAAAGAGTCTTACATGCCTCTGAATTAAAATCACAAACCACGCTTCTTTTGGTTTCTATTGCAACACGATTAGAAACCGAAATCGCTAAGAGCCTTGAATATTGTCCCCCAGAAGGATTAAACGACAAAGATATAACAAGCGAAGCCAATAAAATCACAACAGAATTTCTAAAACAAATTCCAAGAATTCGTGAATTGCTTCAGACCGATGCCGAAGCAGCTTACAATGGAGACCCCGCCGCGCTGAGTAAAGAAGAGGTGATTGTCGCATACCCATTTATGGAAGCCATTGCAGTTCAAAGGCTTGCTCATGAACTTTACTTAAGAAATGTTGCTCTAATTCCAAGAATAATGACCGAGTGGGCTCATAGCCGCTCAGGGTTGGATATTCATCCGGGAGCGCAAATCGGTTCCCATTTCTTTGTTGACCATTGTACCGGCACGGTCATAGGTGAAACTTCAGTTATTGGCAATCACGTTAAATTATACCAGGGTGTTGGTTTAGTTGCTCGTTCTCTTTCAGCAGGACAATCATTGCGAGGGAAAAAACGACATCCTACCATCGAAGATAGAGTTACAATTTATGCAGGTGCTACTATTGTTGGGGGAGATACGGTTGTTGGAGAAGGCAGTACAATCGGTGCAAATGTGTTTTTAACACATAGTGTTCCTCCCAATTCACTCGTTTTATACAGCGATGTTAATCCAACAGTTTTAAGTAAAGAAGATCATAAAAATGGGAAAACAAATTAGAAGAAATCTTATGTATAAAAAACCCTAACTATCCGTTTACAGATGAACCTACCCGCTTAAAAGAATCAAACCCATTCCCATTCTGCATTTCTCCTTCTGCGTGGTACAACAATGTTGCAGATAAAGACGCCAAAGACAAAGCCGCCCACGTGCGCCCACCACGCTACTCCGCCAGCTGTACGCGGGTCGTCAACAAGACTTAGCGTGCCGTTGAAAAATTGAAGGACAAACCACCATCCGAGGAATAATATCGCTGGTATTCTGAAGAATGGTCCGAGGAAAAATGGCGGAATCATGGTCATAACTCCTGCACCAGGATAGAATCGAAGATAGGCGCCCATGATAGCCGCAACAGCGCCACTGGCGCCAATCGTTGGTATAGGAGAATTCACATTAGTAAATATGTGCATGATACCCGCGGCAATGCCGCCAGCAAGATAAAACATAAGGTATCTGAATGAACCAAGTTTATCCTCAACATTGTCCCCAAACACCCAGAGCGTCCACATGTTGCTGATTAAATGCATCCACCCACCGTGCAAAAACATGGAAGAGATAAACGGCAACGACTGTTCTTTCCATGTAAAGAGCTCGGAAATTTCGGGAATCGTGTAGCGTACCGGCACTATACCGAACATCAGAAAAATATTTTCGACGCGGCGACCTGCAAGCAGTTCTATAACAAACACCGCGCAATTGAGCGCTATAATCAAAGTTGTCACAAGCGGAAGTCGCCGCGCCGGTATGTCGTCTTTCAGTGGAAACATACGATGTCTTCTCTTTTGGAGTTTTACTCTTTGGTCTCCCTATTCTGAACTTCAAATACGAGTTCCCCATTCTTAAAGTCAACCGTTACAATTGAATTGTCGCGGACCTCGCCGGCGATAATTTTCTTGCCGAGCGGAGTTTCAATATGTCGTTGGATGAATCGCTTCAATGGACGCGCACCATACACAGGATCGTAGCCTTCTCGCGCAATGTGTTCTTGTGCCCTCTCTGTGAGTTCGAGTTCAATGCGTCTATCGTCAAGGCGTTTGCGCAAAAAGTTTACCTGAATATCCACAATCTTCTTGATCTCACCCAGCGTGAGTGGCTTAAACATCACAGTTTCATCCACCCGATTGAGAAATTCAGGTCTAAAATGTGCTCTTAATTCGCTCATTACGCGATTGCGTATACTTTCAGGAATCTCGCCGTTACGTCCCACATTTTCTATTAGATGATGGCTGCCGATGTTGCTTGTCATTATTATGATCGTATTCTTGAAGTCCACAACATGGCCCTGCCCATCAGTAATTCGACCATCATCGAGTATTTGCAAAAGGACGTTGAAAACATCGTGATGTGCCTTTTCTATTTCGTCGAACAATACAACCGAGTATGGTTTGCGGCGGATTGCCTCCGTAAGTTGTCCCCCCTCATCATATCCGACATATCCGGGTGGTGCGCCAATCAATCGCGATACATTATGTTTCTCCATGTACTCGCTCATATCGATGCGAACAAGATTGTCTTCGCTGTCAAACAGCGTTTCCGCAAGAGTTCGCGCAAGTTCGGTTTTACCTACACCGGTGGGACCAAGGAATATGAACGACCCGATGGGTCTTCTGGGGTCCTTTAATCCTGAACGTGCGCGTATCACAGCGTTGGCAACAGCAGATACTGCCTCATCCTGTCCGACGACGCGTTTATGTAAGACTTCGTCAAGTTTTAAAAGTTTTTCTTTTTCCCCCTCCATTAACCGCGACACCGGGATACCAGTCCAGCGCGATACTACTTCTGCAATTTCTTCTGCGGTTACTTCCTCTCGCAAAAGACGCGGGTTACTATCTCCAGCCACTTTGGTTTCAATTTCTTTCAATTGTTTTTCAAGGGATGGTATTTTGCCGTACTTGTATTCAGCAACCTTGCCCAAATCGCCTCTTCGTTGCGCTTGCTCCATTTCGTTTCTGGCAATTTCAAGTGCCTCGCGTAATTTTCTCAGATCGCTAATTACTTTCTTCTCTGCATCCCATTTAGCAAAAAGTTCGTCCCGTTGGCTCTTCAAATTTGCAAGCTCTTTTTCAAGGTTCTCAAGGCGTTCTCTTGAGGCTTCGTCTTTTTCTTTTTTAAGAGCTTCTCGTTCAACCTCCAGTTGGGTAACTCGCCGGGATAACTGCTCGAGTTCATCCGGCATACTTTCCATCTCAGTTCGAAGTTTTGCAGCTGCCTCGTCAACAAGGTCAATCGCTTTATCCGGCAAAAACCTATCGGATATATAGCGGTGCGAAAGTTGAGCCGCGGCTACAAGCGCAGAGTCTTGAATTCTGACGCCGTGATGTAATTCATATCTCTCTCGCAGACCTCGCAGAATCGAAATCGTGTCTTCCATGCTCGGCTCATTCACCATTATGGGCTGGAACCTGCGCTCAAGCGCCGGGTCTTTTTCAATGTATTTGCGATATTCATCAAGCGTTGTGGCACCAATGCAGTGGAGTTCGCCTCGCGCAAGCATCGGCTTGAGCATGTTACCCGCGTCCATTGCACCTTCCGCCTTTCCAGCGCCAACGACGGTATGCAGTTCGTCTATGAATAAGATTATGTCGCCACCAGCACGTGAAACTTCCTGGAGTACCGCTTTGAGCCTCTCTTCAAACTCGCCTCGGAATTTCGCCCCTGCTATTAACGCGCCCATATCGAGCACAACAATGCGCTTGTCCTTCAGACTATCGGGAACATCGCCGGCAACAATCCGTCTGGCAAGGCCTTCAACAATCGCCGTTTTACCAACGCCCGGTTCGCCAATCAGGACGGGATTGTTTTTAGTCCTTCGAGAAAGAACTTGAATGCAACGGCGTATTTCGTTATCTCTACCAATGACTGGATCAAGTTTGTTTTGGTGAGCAAGGCGTGTTAAATCGCGTCCATATTTCTCAAGCGCCTCGTAGGTAGCCTCAGGATTCGGACTCGTCACACGCTGGTTTCCACGTACATCTGTCAAAGCCTTTAGGAATACATCCCGAGTTAGACCGAGAGATTTAAATGTTCTGCCAACACCGGTCGTAGATTGTTCATAAAACATCGAAAGAGTAAGGTGTTCTACACTAACATATTCGTCTTTTAGTTTTTTGGCTTCGTCAATGGCGCGGACGAGCATGTGCTTCATCCGCTGAGTAATGTAAACGCCATTTCCCGTCCCTGTTTCTGCGGAAACTCTTGGGAGTTTATTTAGTTCGTCCTGGATTTTTGTTTTTGCGAGTTGAACAGAAAAACCAGCTTTTTCAAAAATGCTTGGAATTAGTCCACCCTCCTGTTCAAGAAGCGCAAGAAGCAAATGTTCGGGTTCAACTGCTTGATGCTCAAATCTAGTAGCAATGTTCTGCGCTTCCATTATGGATTCCTGCGATTTCTCAGTAAATTTGTTCAGATCCATAAAACCTCCGTTATTCAATGTTTATCAAAAATTTTAAGATTTTTGTATTCAATTTTCTTTGATTTTTTCTTTTTTAAGGGTTTTTACTTTCAAATTTTTTTAAAAAAAGGGGGGCGGAAAAACCCCGCCTCTAAACCCCTCTCCCCAGAGAGCATCCATCCCGTGTTGAAATTATTCGACTTTGACTTCGATTTGTTTTGGACGTGCCTTTTCAGATTTGGCAACATGGACTTTGAGAATGCCATCTTTGAATTCTGCAGCGACTTTTTCAGCGTCTGCATCTTCAGGCAAGCTG
>JAOADO010000039.1 GCA_026417275.1 Verrucomicrobiia bacterium | reverse complement strand
CCCTTACTCAGTCCGCGTGACAAGCGAAATAATGGAATCCAATGGCTCATCCAGCATGGCAACAGTTTGCGGCGGCTCATTAACCCTGATGGACGCCGGCATTCCTATCCAAAGACACGTAGCAGGCATAAGCATCGGTCTTTGCACTGAATTCGACGACCAGGAAAACATCACACAATACAAATTGCTCACAGACATTATCGGCTGGGAAGACGCCTTCTGCGATATGGACTGCAAAATTGCCGGTTCAATAAACGGCATTACCGGTTTCCAACTCGACCTCAAACTAAAAGGCATACCACACGAAATAATTGATAACGCCCTCGAAAAAGCAAAAATCGCGCGTCTTCAAATTCTCGACATAATGTCAAAAACAATCGCCCAACCAAGACCGGAATTTAGCAAACACGCTCCGCGAGTCATCTCGGTAAAAATAAACACCGAAAAGATAGGTCTGCTAATCGGTCCTGGAGGCAAAAACGTCAAGAAAATTGCAGACGACACCGGTTGCGAAATAAACATCGAGGACGACGGCACAGTGCATATTTACGGCGCCAATGCGGAAGCCATTGAAGCCGCAAAACAAGCCGTTGAATCCTTCGCCGCAGAACCAGAAGTCGGCAGAATTTACAAAGGCAAAGTGGTAAGCATCACAGACTTCGGCGCCTTTGTCGAATTCCTTCCAGGACAGGACGGACTTGTTCACGTAAGCGAACTCGCCGAACACAGAGTCAAAAACGTTGAAGACGTTGTGAAAATCGGCGACGAAGTAATCGTAAAATGCCTCGAAATTGACGACAAAAACAGAGTAAGACTCTCCCGCAAAGCCGCCCTTCTGGAAAAGAAAGAAGAACTCCTTAAACAAAGCGCCATCGCAGCAAAAGAACAAAAAAACGAGACAACCACTCCCGCGCAATCGGAAAAAACACCAGAAGAACTTACACCATCCCAAGAACAAGCGAATACTCCAACTGAAGAACAGACGCTAAAAGATGGGGACTCCGAAGAAAATATAGAAACAGAAAACACGGACATCGAAGAGTCCGAAGACTCCTATCAACACCAGGAAGACCTGGAACCACAATCCTCCGAAAAACAGAGAAAACACGAAACTCGCTCTCACTCGCAAAGACAATCCCATCATCGCGACCAACATAGAAACGAACGCTTCGACAGACGCGAGCGCGGCGACAGAACCAAACAACGTTCTCAGAGAACATCATCCGAACGACAGACCTCCACAGACGATGCAGTCGTCGGACAAAACTACCGCGGCAGAGTCACCTCAACAAAAGAATACGGCGCGTTCATCGAATTTCTACCAGGCAAAGAAGGACTATGCCACATAAGCGAACTTGCCAACTTTAGAGTAAAAAGAACAGAAGATATTGTAAAAGTTGGCGACGAAATAACAGTAAAATACCTTGGCGTTGATGAAAAAGGGCGAGTACGGCTCTCAAGAAAAGCCGTCATAATCGAACGCGAACAAGCCGAACGCCAGGAACAAGAATAAAAGCGAAAATTAAAAATTTTTCGCTAAAAAATACACACACAACTTGCGCCGATTATGGAAGTCATCATAAGAGCGGACGCCGATTCGGCGGCAACACTCGTTGCTAAAATCATAGCAAACGAAGTCCGTGCCAATCCATACATTGTTCTTGGTCTTGCCACTGGAAGAACAATGGAACGCGTCTACCAAAAACTCGTAAAAATGCACAACGAAGAAGGATTGGACTTCTCGCTCTGCAGAACATTTAACCTCGATGAATACGTCGGTCTGCCGCCCGAAAACCCCTGTTCATATCGCTATTACATGAACAAACACCTCTTCAGCCAAATTAATATAGACATCAGAAACACCCACCTCCCCAACGGCATGGCTGTCGACCTGGATAAAGAATGCGAACAATACGAAAAACTAATACAAAAAGTCGGCGGCATTGACCTACAATTGCTCGGAATAGGCAAATCCGGACACATAGGCTTCAACGAACCGCTCTCTGCTCTAAAATCTCGAACAAGGGTAAAAGCCCTCGCCCCGCTAACAATCGAACAAAACGCACCACTGTTTGAAGATAAATCAAAAATGCCGCGTCGCGCCATTACAATGGGAGTCGGTACAATCCTCGACTGCAGAAGATGCATCCTCCTTGCCACAGGCGAAGAAAAAGCAGACATCATTGCAAAAGCTGTTGAAGGACCAATAACATCCATGATTTCTGCCTCTGCCCTCCAGCTGCACCCGCGATGCACCGTCATCGTTGACGAAGCCGCCGCCTCCAAACTCCAGGGAGTTGACTACTACAAATGGATTTTCCAGAACGAACCAGAATGGGCTCCTTACCGCTAAAAAACCGACAATTTAAATTTCACTCCTCAGCGCTTGACCTCAACCCGTTGCGGACATATTATCTAACATCAGAAGATGCGCATTAAATTTAAGATACTTTTGTTAAGTCTGACAATCTGGCTTGCACACGCGGCTTTTGCCCAGCCGCAACTACAATATCTCAACGGCATTGCCGCGATTGTCAACGATGCCGTTATTACAGTTCAAGAAGTCAAAGAATACATTGAGCCAGCACTCGACGTCCTCGAAAAAACCTACTGGGACAAACCACTTGACCTCCAACGCAAAAGACAGGAAACACTCGAAGACGGCATAAACCAACTCGTAGAACGTCAACTAATATTAAGCGATTTCAAAAACTCCGGCAGAAACCTACCGGAAAGCATAATAGATGAAGAAATAAACCGCGAAATCCGCGAACAATTCGGCGACAGAGAAAACTTCATTAAAACACTGAAAGCGCGCGGAATCACATTCGAAAAATACCGTCAGAGAATGCGCGAACGAATCCTTGTATCCGCACTCCGCAGTTTGCACGTATCCTCAGAACTCATCATCAGCCCATTCAAAATCGAATCATACTACTCCACAAACCAAAACAAATTTATGGTCTCAGACCAGGCAAAACTAAGAATAATCCAAATCAAAAACGACCCATCAGACCCTCAACGCGCCAAACGCCTCGCAAATGAAATCCATGCAAAAATCAAAAGCGGCACCCCCTTTTCTGAAATGACGGTCTATCACGAAGGCACCCAGAAAAACGGCGACTGGGGATGGGTCGAAGTCTCCGTGCTCAAAGGCGAACTTGCATCCGCAATCAAAAACCTCAAACCAGGACAATACAGCGATGTCGTTGAAACCTCAGACAGTTGCTGGATTCTTTTGCTTGAAGACTTCAAACCCGCCCACGTCAGACCCCTTCAAGAAGTACGCGACCAAATCGAAAAAGAACTGCTCTCTCAAGAACGCGATAGACTCCAGAAAAAATGGATAGACAGAATTAAAGCAAAATCCTTTGTAAGATATTTCTAAAAAAAAATCCCAACCACTTGATATTTATTAGGTATTCATTTATTTTATTTCGCCTATATTAGGTTTGTTAATTTTATGATAGGGATTACACTGGGAGACCCATCCGGTATCGGACCGGAGGTCGTTGCAAAAGCAATGACTTCGTTGGCAGAGTCCGACGATGAGAAATACCTCATCATCGGGGACCCAGACATTTTCCAATCCGTTTGCGCAAAATCTAAAATCAATATTCCATTTTCAACAGACCCCACAACACAGGAAAAAATTGTCGTCTACAATCCCCTAAACAAACCAATTAAAAATCTAAAACCAGGCAACTCAGAAGCCGCCACTGCTGCAATAGAATGGCTTAAGTTTGGAGCCACACAATGCCAGCTCGGCAAACTAAAAGCACTTGTAACCGCACCGGTTAACAAAGAATCAATCATTAACGCAGGAGTTAGATTCATCGGTCAAACAGAATTCCTCGCCGAAATATCATCCGCTCAAAAAACCGCAATGATGCTTTTGGGAACAGACGAAAAAAACAGATGGATTCGCGTCATCCTTGCAACAACCCATGTCCCAATAAAAAAATTACCCCAATCGCTCTCCTCAGAAAAAATTGAACTTGCCATAGAAATGGCATCCCTTGCAGGCAGAGCCCTCGGTTTAGCAAACGCGAAAATCGCTGTTTGCGGACTTAACCCACACGCTGGCGAAGGCGGAAAACTTGGAGACGAAGAAAACAACATAATAAAGCCAGCAATTGAAAAAATGGCAAAACGCGGGCTATGTGTAGAAGGTCCCTTCGCCGCAGACGCACTATTTTACCACCACTACACTGGAAAATACGATATCGTCATCGCCATGTATCATGACCAGGGACTCGCCCCTCTTAAAATGGTTGCTTTTGAAAGAGGAATTAACTGGACTGTAGGACTACCTTTTATCAGAACATCGCCAGACCACGGCACCGCCTACGACATCGTTGGTAAAAACATTGCCAGCCCATCCAGCACAATCGCCGCCATCAAACTTGCGCAAAAACTATCAATCAACGAATCTTATGCAAAAGCACTTTCACAATATACAATAAATAAAACTAATAAACAGATTTAAAAAAACTAAAATTAAATTATTTTTTAATTTGAATTAATAAAACTAATAAATTATTTTTTATCAACAGGAAAAACTTTTATGAAAAAAGAAAAAATACATGTAGCAGTAACAGGAGCCGCGGGACAAATCGGATACGCTCTCTTATTCCGAATCGCCGCAGGCGATATGTTCGGTCCAGATCAGCCAGTCGTTCTGCATCTGATCGAAGTTGAACCAGCAATGAAAGCCCTCGAAGGCGTCATCATGGAACTAGACGATTGCGCCTTCCCATTGCTAAAAGGAGTCCACGCCACTTCAAACCCAGAAGAAGGCTTTAACGGAGTCAACTGGGCTCTGCTCGTAGGCGGATTCCCGCGCAAAGCAGGCATGGAAAGAAAAGACCTGCTCACCGTAAACGGAAAAATCTTCAGCGAACAGGGTAAAGCTCTCAATAAAAGCGCCGCAAAAAACATTCGCATACTCGTGGTTGGCAACCCGTGCAACACAAATTGCTACATTGCCAAACAATTCGCGCCAGATATCCCGGCCGATAGATTCTTTGCGATGACCCGTCTGGACGAAAACCGCGCCAAAACACAACTTGCCAAGAAAGCAGGCGTTGACGTAACGGAAGTAACAAACGTCGCAATCTGGGGTAATCACTCTGCAACACAGTACCCGGATTTCGAAAACGCTAAAATCGCGGGCAAACCCGCCACAAAAGTCATCACAGACACTCCATGGTTGCAGGGCGAATTCATTGCCACCGTGCAACAACGCGGAGCCGCGGTTATCAAAGCCCGCGGAGCCTCCAGCGCCGCAAGCGCCGCAAACGCTATCATTGACACCGTAAAATCCATCATCACACCCACTGAACCAGGCGATTGGCACAGCGTCGCCCTCTGCTCTGATGGCAGTTATGGAGTTGAACCAGGTTTAATATCCTCCTTCCCATTCACAACCGACGGAAACAAAATACAAATCGTCCAGGGACTAAAATTAAGCGATTTTGCGCGCTCAAAAATTCAAATCACAATCAATGAACTGAAAGAAGAACGCGCAGTCGTTTCCGAACTCATTAAATAAACAACATAACTAACTCATTCAAAATAAGTTAAGTAGATTATAAAAGCGCGGTTCCAACAAAGAACCGCGCTTTTCATTTACATCAAAAAGAATTAAACACCATCCCAAAAAATACTAAAAATTCTTGCAAAACTCCAAGCGATTCAAAAAAACCAACTTTGTAAGTCTTTTAAATTCAACAACTTTCCATGTTAACAACCTGTGAATAACTTGTGAATAATTTTTCTTTGCAAAACCCCTCTTCAGTGATAGAGATTAGCAGTGAAGTGTATGAAAGTGTTATAAAAGAACTATAAAGTGTCGAATTTAAATGAGTTTAATTGTCTACAACTACCATTATGAGCACGGCATTGACGAAAAACGCCGAATAATAATCCCTGCCAGATGGCGCGGAGAAAAAGACAAGACTGAATACACTATTGTTCTTTGGAAAAAGGAAGTATTGCCTGACGAAGATTTATGTCTCCTCGTAATTCCGCCGGAAACGATGGAACACGTAATGAGCGAGATTAATAAAATGAAACTCGGCGACCCAAATGCCGAAATTCTAAAAATGCTCATTGGTTATCATTCGTTCCAGGCAGAAATAGATAAAGCAGGGAAAATCTTAATACCCGAAGAATTTGCAAACCAGGCAGGCTTAAACGATAAAGTCCTGCTCGTTGGTATGATGAACATGTTTGCCATCTGGAATCCAGAACGATTTAAAAAAATTAAAGACAAATATCGGGAAAAAGCATCCGATGCATATGCAATTTTTTAGAAATATAATTAACACAGCATCAAATAGTTATAAAATCATATAAGAAAATTTGAATTTTTTTGTTGAAGGTAATGGGAAAAAAAGGTAAAAATTGGGAACAAACGGAAATCAAAGGGAGCAATCCCCAAGTTGTTCCCTTGATATATGACTTTGAACCAGAAAGAATATACTTTTTCAGGCAGATACCTCGGCGGATTTCGCCGAACACTGGACGAATCGCGTCGCATCTTGATTCCAAGCGAGTGGAGAACTGCAGATCCGGCTCCAGAATACATTCTTTTGCCGCGTCCAACCTTTCTGCCACAGTATATTCTTGTTTTTCCACCCCAGAGATACGAACTGGTTTTGCAGAGACTCATTGGCTCTCCAACAACAGACACAGAGGCGTCTGTTCTGGAACGGAGCATTGCAGAACACTCAATAGTTGTAAAACCAGACTCCGGCGGAAGAATTGTTATACCATCGGAATTCTTAACCAAACTCGGAATCAAAAAAGAAGTGTCTCTGGTTGGCAGAATTCAGATGTTTGAAATTTGGAATCCAGAAGTTTATGAAAAAATACGCGAACAGCAGGACATAGAAGCAGAACGGATAATAAAAGAAAAAGGCATAAAACTATGAACCTTGCAAAGTGGTTAATGATAAACAAAAGCATCAGACAAATCGGCGGAGAACGCGGCAGATTTGTGTTGCCCATTCCCACTGCCACAGCAGGTTCAGACATCAAATCTATCCTGTACCCCAGATTAATTGAAAAAAACTTCCACAGCGAAACAAAAGAACGCCAGCCCGAATCCAACTCAGACAACGATTATTCAAGAGAAATTTCAAACACAGCAGACAAACACAATGAACATTTAAACAAAATTCAAACCAAACTCCATGTTATTCAACAAAACAGAGTATACACCTCAGACAATGTTCAAAGTTCGCTTTTTGATTCGACTGCCCAATCCATCGAAGAAAAACAACTAACATTAGACGATTGGAAACTAAAAGAGAAAAACAATACCCCTCGCGCAAACAGCGAAAGCGTTCAAAGTTTCTCCCGTGTCGGGAGGTGGGCTTTAAAAAGAGGACTTCAGAAAGTTCCCAAACCGCCGCCGATTCAAACAGAATTTCAACTAAAATCAATTCAGGTTGTAAAAAACGACCTTAATTATTCAGACATCGAAATTGTTGCCAAACCTGTAAAAGGCAAATTTACCAGATTTATTGCTAATCTCTGTTCTTTGACAAGCCAGAGTGTTGTTAAGTTAATAAAAAAAATTAGACTATGACGGATTAACACGTGTCGGGCGTCTATATTCATCGTCCGGTTATGCTCAAAGAAACGCTTGCCGCATTACAACCGCGCAGCGGGGGACGGTATTTTGACGGCACGCTCGGCGGCGCAGGTCATGCCAGGGCAATTTTAGAAGCAAGTGCTCCCGACGGTTTTTTGTACGGGAGCGACCTTGACCCGCGCGCCATTGAAGAAGCAAAGCGCAGGTTGGAGCCATTTGCGGGGCGATGGGAAATAAGACAGGGTAATTTCTATCAGATGGATGAATGGGTGCCACAGGAGAGTTGCGATGGAATTTTGTTGGATCTGGGCGTGAGCTCGGCTCTATTGGAAGATGCTCAAAGGGGATTTAGCTTTGAGCGCGACGGACCTCTCGACATGAGGATGAATCCGGAATTTAACCTTACCGCCGCAGACGTTGTAAACAATTTCAGCGCAGACGAGCTTGAGTCAATTTTCAGGGAATTTGGAGATGTTGAGGGAGCCAGAAAGATTGCGCTCGAAATTGTAAATGCCAGGCGAACCACCCCTATATCAAGCACAGTTCAGCTCGCAAAATTAATAGAGCGGACAATAGGATGGCGCAAAAAACAGATTCACCCGGCAACACTGGTTTTCATGGCATTGCGCATTTACGTGAACGACGAATTCGGTTCGCTCAAACGCGGTCTTGATGCGGCTTTAAAGACTTTAAAACCAGGCGGGCGCCTTGCGGTTATCACTTTTCACTCTGGCGAAGACAGAATTGTTAAAAACTTTGGCAGAGAAAAGGCAAAAAATTATACGGTTATCGGCGAAGTGGATTTGCCCGAGTTTAGAGAACCGAAAAAACCTGAATTAAAAATTGTTTACAAAAAACCGGCAGTTCCGAGCCTCGAAGAAATACGCGAAAATCCAAGGGCAAGGAGCGCCAAACTGCGTGTATTCGAAAAAATTTAAAAATGGCAAGAAACAGAAGAAAAGATTCTTATGCATGGTTAAAGTTCGGCATGTGCGCCGCACTTGGCGTGCTTTTATTCTCATTGATAGGCGTCGGTTTTGTCAGAGAAAAAGGCGATATTTACAACCTGTCGCAAGAGATTAGAAAACGCGAATTGCGTTTGCAGGAACTTCGCGAACAAAACATTCGCCTGCAAAACCAATTAGCTACACTGCGCTCTCCTGTAATTTTGCAATCCAGAGCGCAGACACTGAATCTGGGGTTAATTCAGATTCACACAAACACTATTGTAAAATTTCGCGAAGACACTAATTTAGGAATTTTTAATCCGGGCTTCTTGCCGCCAGGGCTAGAAAGCAACGTAAATAGCATTTACCAGAAACCGCTGGTGATATCGCATCGGTGAATATGGTTTTTAATTGTTAAACTTGTTGTTGGTTGATGCCCGCGCCGCGCCATAAAGCGGCAGGAGGAATCGACTGCGCGGCGCGGGCGCGACAAATTACAAAATAATGAGCGTTCACAATTACGACGCTCACGAAGATGCCGGGGCGCAATTTCAGGGTTCAATTAATCTGAATTTTAAAGCCGAATATGAATGCTGGCGCAATACATTACAGACGATTATGGGTGTGCATAACCACACTCGCAATCGCTGTTTCCGCGCTCGCTTACAGACTAATTGACCTCCAGGTTCTTCGCCATGAAGAATACAAACTTCGTGCCGAAGCCAACACACAACGCAAATACTTACTCCCCGCCATTCGCGGTCAAATAAAAGACATTTCTGGAAACATCTTAGCCCTTAGCGTACCGGTTAAAACCGTCTGCGCCGACCCAACATTCCTCGGACCATATTATCCACAGATAGCCAGAATCCTCGCCCCGTATCTCCAAATGAGCGAAACAGAACTCGCAGAGCGCTTAACGCCACGTGTCCGTCTCGACGACTCAGGCAAATTAATCACCAACCGATACGTTGTCCTAAAACGAAAAGTCTCGGTGGAAACTTACGAACAAATCAAATCTATCATGAAAAACATCTCTTTTGGTATTGACGAAAAAAACCTGCCACTCTCCAAAAAACAATTTTTCAAAAACCTCCGCGAATCTGCCATTTTTGCGGACAAAGTGGACGACCAGCTTCGCGTCTACCCCAACGGTTCACTCGCATCTCATATTCTCGGCTACGTTGGAATGGAAAACAAACTCGTAAACGGAGTTGAAATCATCGAAACCGTTGGAATCGCAGGCATAGAACGAATGCTCAATCAAAACTTAGCTGGCGTCCCGGGGTGGCGTGTTACTGAAAAAGACAGCCGCAACCGAGAACTCGTCTCCTACCGCCAGCAAGATGTGGAACCAATAGACGGTTTAAATGTCATTCTCACCATAGACTCTCGCCTTCAATACATACTTGAAAAAGAACTACTCGAACTCTATAAAAAACAAAATCCAATCAGCGCTCAGGGAATCATTGTAAGACCAAAAACAGGAGAAATCCTCGCAATGGCTGTCTACCCGAACTTCGACCCGAACAAACCCGGACAATACCCCGAAGAATACCGAAGAAACAGAATAATCGAAGAAGTCCATGAACCAGGAAGCACATTTAAACTTGTCGTCATCGCAGGCGCCATGAACGAAAAACGCATCAAACTAACAGACACCATTGACTGCGAAAACGGACGTTTCGAATATTGTGGCAGAGTAATTCATGACCATGGACATGGAAGCAAAACGCTTACAGTCGAAGAAATCCTTGAACGCTCAAGCAACGTTGGAGCTTCTAAAATCGGTCTACTCCTTGGTCCACAATTACTATACGACTATGTTCGCAAATTTGGTTTCGGCTCCCGCACTGGCGTCTCTCTTCCAGCTGAAATCCCGGGCATAGTCCACCCAACCAACAAATGGCACAAAACATCCATAATCTCCATTTCTTTCGGACACGAAATCGCCGTAACCCCCCTTCAGACCATCATGGCTGTCTCTGCAATCGCAAATAACGGAATTTTAATGACCCCCATGCTTATTGACAGGCTCGAAGATAAAAATGGCAACATCACCGTAAAATACAATCCTCAGCAAGTCAGAGAAGTCATCACCAAAGAAACCGCCAGACTCATAACATCAGCCATGGAAAGAGTTACAACCGGAAAATCCGGCACCGCCCGCAGAGCAGCTATGGAACTTTACACAGTTGCCGGAAAAACAGGCACCGCGGAAAAACCAGGTCCCGGCGGCTACCAGCGCGACAAAAACTTTTCATCGTTCGTCGGCTTCTTCCCGACAGAAGACCCAGAACTATGCATTGGCATATTTGTTGACGAACCAAAAGAAGGAAGAATGGGCGGCGTAGTTTGCGCCCCAGTTTTCAAAAACATCGCAGAACAAGCGGCGGCATACCTCTGCATTCAACCAGACATAAAACCTGAAGAAAACGCCAAAGAACAACTCAAAAATCGCACCGTCGCCAACCAGACTCTTGCTAAAGACTATAACCAACAAACAAGTAAATCTAATTTAAAATGGAACTGAATTTAATTTTAAAAAACATTAAACCGCGCTCTACCTCCGGTCCATTGAACCGGGAAATCACCGGCATTGCCTACGACTCGCGCCACATAACACCGGGCATGCTGTTCGTTGCACTGAGAGGACAAAACGTTGACGGACATAACTTCATCATGGACGCCATAGAACGCGGCGCCTCAGCCATCGTTTGCGACCGCAACAACCTCGTTATACCCCAGAAAGTAACAAAGGTGATCGTAGAAGACACCCGCGAAAGCCTCGCAAAAATCTCCGCTGCATTTTACAACAACCCAAGCAGAAAATTGAAAGTAATCGGCGTGACCGGCACAAACGGCAAAACCACAGTCGCCTTCATGATTAAAACCATCCTTGAATCCGCAGGTTACAAATGCGGATTAATCGGCACAATCCGATACGAAATCGGAGAACGCGTCATTCCTGCATGGCGAACAACGCCCGAATCTCTTGAATTGCAAGAAATGATGGACCAGATGATTCGCGCCGGATGCAACGCATGCGTAATGGAAGTCAGCTCTCACGCACTCGACCAAAAACGCGTACTCGAAGTAGAATTTGACTCCGTAGTCTTCACCAACCTTACACAGGACCACCTCGATTACCACCTGGACATGGAAAGTTACTACTCCGCAAAAAAGAAACTCTTCCAATCCTCCCAGAGCCCAAACAAAAAACCTCATTCGGTAATCAATATCGACGATGCTTACGGAAAAAGACTCTATCAAGAATCCGACCTCGCCATCAAATGCACCTATGGCATAAACGAAGAAGCCACCATTCGCGCCACAGACATTATAATGAACCAGAACGGCGCCGCATTCACCGTTAACCTTCCATCAGATAAATTCGACTGCCAAATATCTTTGATTGGCAGACACAATATTTACAATGCCCTTGCCGCAACCGGAGCCGCTCTTGCCTTCAACGTCCCGGCAAAAAACATCAAACACGCGCTCGAAAGAATGAATCCCGTTCCCGGTAGATTGGAAAAAATTAACCTCGGTCAACCATTCACAGTCATCGTTGACTACGCACATACAGAT
>JAOADO010000038.1:421-12558 GCA_026417275.1 Verrucomicrobiia bacterium | reverse complement strand
ATGTGTATAAGAGACAGGAAATAATCAAACCAGATTTAATTGCTGTATCAAACGCAAACCGCGGCATTTTCCCGCCTCCACCTGAAATAACCTACATTCTTCCAACCTCCGAAAAAGAACAGCAAATGTGGCGATTCACATTCGAAAAGCCGTCCGATGACTGGTTTAAACCAGATTTTGACGACTCCAAATGGCACACAGGCGCCGGCGGGTTCGGAACAAAAGGAACACCAGGCACAGTAGTTCGAACCGTATGGAACACATCAGATATCTGGTTGCGAAAAGAATTTTTTCTTAACGAGATAAACACAAAAGACATCTATCTTATGATTCATCACGACGAAGATGCAGAAGTGTATATAAATGGCATCATAGCAACTCGCCTGCAGGGACACACTATTCGTTACATTGACGAAGATTTGACAGATGAATCAAAAAACTCGCTCAAAAAAGGCAAAAATGTAATCGCCATTCATTGTCATCAGACAGCCGGTGGACAATACATTGACGCTGGAATTGCGAGAATTAGAAGGTAAAAGAATATCTCTGCTCCTGCAGAACCGCCCCAGCGTTCCTAAACTCATATATGGTCGTAAAGACAAACGACGACCACCAGAATGTTCCATAAACCAAACACATGGCTTCTTAATTTATATTGACTCAAGAACCCCGAATTACATTTGATATTCTGGTTTAATACGCCGGTTCCTTAATAAATTTGTATAAATCCGCAATTTCCTGAATATTAGCATTGTTCAACAACCCTGCCGGCATAGGAGAAATATCGGTCTTTTTTACGCCAATTACTTCATGAGTGGGAATGCGGATTGTATTTGTAGGCGTTGTCTGCAAAAATGTGTAGTCGTTGCCGATGAATTTGGGGATAGCCAATATCCATCTTCCATTTTTCAAGAACACGATTTCCCCATTAAAAGAACGGCTTATCCGAAATTGTGGATACACGACATCGCGAACGAATAAGTGGACAGTTTCGCTTTGCGCATATTTAAAGAGGTCTGGCGCAAATTGGTCAATTGGATTGTGACAATTAGAGCACTTTCTTTTCTCAAAAACCTGAAGACCTCTTCTGGAATTCCCCGTCGGGAGTTGTTGAAAACGAACCAGATTCATGAGCCTTGCTGACTCGGTATCCGGATTTCCATCAAGCAATGGCGCAAGCGTCGGATAAGTATTTGCAAACCTCACAAACGCAGGTTCATATATTTTTTCGATACTCCGGCGGTCAGACACAGTTTCTTCCTGAATATGCGGAATAACGCCCATTAAGGTCAGTAATTTAATTGTCCGTTCTCTCAACGGTTTTTGCTCTGGTTCCTGTACAAGCCAGCGAAGCAACTGAAAAACGCGCAATTGCGCGGCAGGCGATGTATCCGGCGGGAGTTTCAGCAGACCATCAAGGCATGCCATCACAACATCTGGATTGTGCGAAGACAATCCCGCAAAGAATCTCTCGCGGTCTTGAACCTGTGGATTTGCAGATAGATAAACTAAAATCTCATCCTGAAAAAGCCCGTTTGTCCAGTTTTGCAAAAATATTCCCCTTACAATTTGATTTGTGAAACCACTTAACCATTGGACAAGCGGGCGAGTCAACTGCAAACGTTGTCCGCGAGAATACATTTCAATGAATTGGTTCAACGCCTGTTGTTGTCGATTCAAATCAAAATATGGAGCAACATAGGGCAACCCCTGTCTTATAAAAGATGAATTTTTAAGCAGAGAATTTGCAAGCAACGGTTCTTTTTTCAACAAATTTGAAATCAGAAAATCCACATATTCAGCACGTTGCTGGCGTGTAATTGTTGGAAATGCTTCCAGTTTGCCCAAAAAGGTAACAAGCGCAGACGCAATTTGTCCTGGCTCATATGCCGATTGTGGTGGTGGAAGCATTGCGTAAGCGGAGAGGAAAAAGAAATCCTGATTTATCGGAGTTTGCGGAGTAATCATTGAAGCAAAATAGGTGCAGGTTTTTTGCTCTCGGTCTTTGAGCATCGTGAATATTCGCGACATCTCGATATTGTCAACCAAAGACGCTGATGGGAAACCATGTTTTAACCCGACCATCAGACGCGCAAACACAGAAGCAATATCCCGGCTATCTGCATTTGGTTCAAAAGCAGAAGAAATCTTTGAGGATAAAATGTCAGCAGGATAATCCCCGAGTCCTATAATCGCAAGTCGAATGGCATCCGAACGCATTTGTTGGTCTGTTGCCTTTGAAAAAACCTGGATGGCGAGATTCACAAGGTCTGGATTAAAACTCTGTTTCTGTTTTCTAAAAGCCATTGCCATGCCAGCAACTATTCTCGCATTGGGAGTACCATTTGTCGTTACACCGAGAAACCTTTTCCATTCTTCTTCGTTAAGCGCTGACGCCAACCGTGCGGTCGCAATAACGAGGTCTCTCTCTTTTTCATTTAATTGTTGCAAAACCACAGAAAGAAGCGGATTTTTTGTCTTTCTGGCGTTTGAATGCAGAGCTTCCATGGCAGCCAACCTGACTTCCGGTGATGGGTCAGAAATGAACGTGCTTAAAATAGAATCAACCTCTATAACCGGATAACATATCAATGCCCGAGCAAGTTTTTCTCTAACTTGCGGCGACACAGCGCGCGACGCGGAGCGGACTTCTCGGAAAGTAAGACCATCAGCCATTTCAATTTTTACATCAATCGCTCTCATTCTCTGTTCCGTCGTATAAAGTTCACTCACGATTACTGAACCGAAAGATTGAACGCCAGACTGTTCGGCAAGAGGCATCCATTTTGCGCGAGACCATGCTTCAAATGGTTGTGGTGAATTTAAAACGCTCAATACTGGCGAGACTTTTTCAGCAATTTCCTGCGGTCTCGGTTGCGTTCCAACAAACGACAATCGGTAAATAGTCGCTCTTGCTATGGCGCCACCAGTGGCAATTATCAAAGAACCATCGGGAGCAACAGCAACATCGGTTGGGGCAAAATCTGCGTTCCCGATAGGTTCAATAAATGTTTCGGATGGCAATATTTCGCCTGTGTCCCTATGTTTTGGAAAAAATAAAACCTTCCCCGAACTCCAAATTGGCAGGAAAATTCCTCCGTAAAAATATTCCGGAAATTGCTTATGCAAATAAACTACTGGCTTTGACGGCACACCAACACCAAGTTGTGCAAGACTGCCACCATTATCAAAATAATATTCCGGGTGAAAGACCATGTCACCCTGTATTGTCGCCGACCATCCATAATGCCATCCGTATTTGACGTTCACAAGACGACTGCCAGTTTCCCACGGCAGGAAATTGGAGTTTTTTCCGCCTGCATCACTTAAGAAAATATTGCCGGAAAGATCAAAATCAAAACCAATTGGCTGATAGAACCCATGCGCGTAAACCTGGACGCTTGAAAAATCGGGAGAAATCCGCAAAAGCGCCCCACCATTTTTTTTCGTTATTAACGAAGACTCAAGCAGGCGGAGTAAATCAATATTTGACCTGCTTCCCACAGTTAAATACCACCATCCATCTGGTCCTCGTTTTAAATACCCGGAAACGGATTCACCGCCTTTGATTTCCATCAACCGTTGAGGACCAACATCCGCCACACCATCGCCATTCCGGTCAGTCATTTTTAAGAGCACCCCCTGATTGAAAAAGAAAAGACTATCAAAATCATAATTAATTGCTCCAACAGCAACAGCATCGGAAAACAAAACGAACCGATCATAAACACCATCAGAATCCGAATCAATTAAGGTCCGAATATCAAACGGAGTAGAAACCACCAACCTTCCTTGCGAATCAAATGTGACCGCGTTTATTCCTGGACACAAGCCTGGCATAACAGCCTCTTTTATTCTAAAACCTTCCGCAATACGCAAAGGCAACCCAGATGCATCAGAAAGCCTGACCGCAGAGTAAATAATTGATGGCATCAAAAAAAAGAACGCTAAGATTCTTATTCGAAGGGCACTCACTACCCTCCATCGCAAAAACATCCAGAATCGGGTATTCATTTTAAGTTTTATTCGTCCAGTTATTTCCCGGAAAAATAATTTGCAATTGGCTCAATCAGTTTCAATTTCACAAGAATTATAATAACAAAAGTATAGAGAATGGAAATGAGAACATCTTTAAATAACTCCTTTTTAGAAAATGGTTTCGTCGCCTCATTCTCTTTAAGCACCATTCTGGCGCCCCGTCTGAGCAAAATCAATCCTATAATATTTGTCATCCAGTACCCGAAAATTGCGGCATAAACAAACAAAGGTCTATAAATAAGGCTAACAAGCCATCCAAAGATTATCGCGAGCGGAACATTTACAATCAAATCATTCCACCACGAAAGCGGAGATAGTATAAATCCAATCAATCCCAGAACACTCCCCGCAAGTTTTTTTTTCAAATCCATAATCAACCTGCTCCAAATCCCTTGCCCTGTTAAGATTTTCAAAATCCGCACATGGTTCGCCCATACAAACCAATCAGGTAAATTCTGAAAATAAATCCGTATTAATTTATTGATTTTTAGAAAAAATTAAAGGAGTATAATTAATTTGATGGGGTTATTTTATATCCCAGAAAGAACTTTTATTAACGATAAATGAAAAGGGCTGTCAACACAAAGGAAGCGCCGGCGGCTGTCGGACCTTACAGTCAGGCAGTGCGCGAAGGTGAATTTTTATTTTGCGCAGGTCAAATCCCGCTTGACCCTCAAACAGGTTCAATTGTCGGTAACGATATAAAAACCCAGACAGAACAGGTTCTAAAAAACGTCGAGGCAATCCTTAAATCTGAAGGTTTGACATTTGCAAATGTCGTAAAAACGACGGTTTTCATGACTGACCTGTCCGAATTTCCTCAAATGAATGAGGTATACGCAAAGTTTTTCCAGACTCCGTATCCGGCACGGTCAACAATTCAAGTCGCCGCATTGCCGCGCGGGGCAAAGGTAGAAATTGAAGTAATTGCACACAATTAATCTTTACAAAAAACGTCCACAGAAAATTTAACTTATTTAACTCTAAAAATATTTTTGCATTCATGAATATTAAATTTTTCAAAAAAATAACCATTACTATTTTGTTTTTATTAATTATTTTTCAAAAAACCGACAGCGTTCATGGCGCGATAAACACCAATGATGTTCAGGATTTATCAAAAAATTCGAATCAAATCCCGAACGAAAAATTCGACATTAAACAGCCAGCAAAATGGATTCAATGGGGGTTCGACTTCCGGTTTCGGCACGAATACCACAACAACGCTTATTCCCTCGACAGCCAATCGAAAGAACATGAATACAATTACCAGCGCTATCGCTCCAGACTGCGTTTTTCACTTCTTCCCGTAGACACGGTCAGTTTAAATCTCAGGCTTGCATGGGAGGGAAGAGAATACATCAAGCCCGATAGTAAATCCGGTTTTGATTGGGACGAAGCGCTTTTCGATTGTTTCAATTTAAAACTTGGCGACTTAACAAATCGTAATATCCAGTTCACAATTGGACGGCAAGAAATCCAGTTCGGCGAACGGTGGGTGATTTATGACGCCACCAGCACCGATGGTTCAAGAACGGAATTTTTTGACGCCGCAAGACTGGCTCTTAAATTGCCGAACGATAAGACAATTTTGAACCTCATTTATTTTGATATGACAGCGGATTCGGAAAGATGGCTACCTGTAATCAACAGCAGAAATAAGCCACTATCTGAACAGGATGAACGCGGCGCTATAATTTACTTAGAAAAAATCCCGTATAAAACACATAATTTCGACGCATATTTTATTTATAAAAACGACCAAAAAGTTCTATCAAAAGGCAACGACGGAGACCGCTTTGTCTTCGGCTCGCGCGCTGATGGCATGTTCGATAAACACTGGCATTATACCCTCGAATTTGCACCGCAATATGGAACAAAAAATGATCACGACTTTCTTGCGTTCGGCTTGAACAGCAGAATTGAATACCTCTTTAAAGATAAACTAAATAATAAACTAAGACTCGGTTTTGAATACCTTTCCGGAGACGATCCAGACACGGATACAATAGAAGCCTGGGACCCTTTGTGGGGACGCCGCGCGTTGTGGAGCGAACTTCTTGTCTTCACCTTTGGCACAGAAGACAGGGGAAGAAGCGGTGAATGGACGAACCTGAAAAGACTTGAACTCGGCTGGGGATTTACTCCAACTAAAAAGACAGAATTTTACACATGCTACATGCCAATATTTGCGAATGAAAACACTTATAGAAATTTGACGGGATACACGCAAGACGGCGAATTCCGTGGACATTTTCTATCGAGCGTTTTTAAATTTAATATTACCAAAAATTTGAATGGACATTTATGGGCGGAATTCTTTTTCCCCGGCGATTATTATTCACCTGAAAGACGCGACCTCGCAACATTTTTCCGAACTCAACTGATGTATCAGTTTTAATCAAATTGCACGGAAAACTTTCGGTTAATCTAAAAGCAATAATTATTTTGTGGTTTTCAAAATTAATGTATATATGATTATTTGACACCATGTCTTACAATGAAAAAGAAAAAATCATGGCAGGAAAAACTATCAGATAATAAAGGATTACCCAAAATTGCGACTATTACCCCCAAAATGGCAGGAAAAACAGGGGAAAAGTGGGGAGGAAAGGTCGGAGATACTGTTGTCATTCCAGCGCCCGTAGAAGTTGATGAAATTATGCGCAAAATCCCTTTCGGAAAAATCATTACAATAAATGAAATCCGCGCTTTCCTCGCTAAAGAGCATCATGCAACAATATGTTGTCCCATAACAACGGGAATTTTCGCATGGCTATCTGCTCATGCGGCAGAAGAACAGAAAGCCTCCAACAATACATGCGCTACCCCATACTGGCGAACACTGAAAAGCGGGGGCGAAATAAACCCCAAATATCCAGGTGGAATTGAATATCAGAAAAAACTACTGGAAAGCGAAGGACATAAAATTATCCAAAAAGGAAAAAAATTTTTCGTAGCAGATTATAAAAAATGTTTGCTCATCATCTAAGAATAATTGCCGCTATAAAAAAATAAACAAAACGTCCCCTCAAATTATGAATTTCGCATTTACGCTCTTGGATGCGTTTTATCATAAACTCTTCTTAGATGTTCCGTGGTTATGTGAGTGTAAACCTGCGTTGTTACCAGATGAGCATGCCCTAAAAGCTCTTGAACACTCCGCAAATCCGCGCCAGCGTCAAGCATATGAGTGGCAAAACTGTGCCTCAGAGTGTGGGGCGTTATGGATGGGTCTAAACCCGCCAAAGCCAGATACCTTTTTATACGCATCTGGACAAGACGGGAATACATTGGCGCTCGTTTCTCTGGATTTGAAAAAAATACCGGTTCATCCGGCAACGGCGGAGCAGGAAGAGTTTCCCAGTATTTTAATATTGCCCGAACCGCAGGCGCTCCAATCGGCACAAGCCTTTCCTTCTTTCCCTTCCCGCGAACCGAGACAACCTGTTCATTAAAATCAATGTCCTGAACCTTCAGATTACAAAGTTCACTTATTCGCAGACCGCACGAATAAAGGGTTTCCATAACCGCTGTATCGCGATAACACACAGAAATTTGTTCCGTTTTTCCATCAGATTGCTGTAACGATTCGAGTTCTTTTAACGGGGCTCTGAGGAGTTCGAAAACCTGTTCAACAGTCAAGAACTTCGGCAATGAACGCGAAGTTTTTGGCATTGTTAAACCACTTAATGGCGAGTGCGCCAAATACCCACGACGAATCAAAAACTTGTAAAAAGTCCTGAACGCGCTGAATCTAAGTTGTATTGCCGCCTTTGAAAAATTTTGCTTGCTTAAATGCCGAAGATAACCGCGAAAATCGTCGTTCGTTATCCCTTTCCAGTCTGGTTTTTGAGAGTTTTGCTCTTTAAACCATCCGATAAAATCCAGAAGCGCATGTCTGTAATTCCTGTACGTATATTCAGAAGCATTCTTATCCGTGGCAAGGTGTTTGCAAAATTGCTCAACAAATTCGTCTATTTCTGACGATAATTTTTCATTATCACTACCATTACGCATTTGAAGTAAATTATTCTTTCTCAATATCCTTTTCAAGCATAATAACTATTTGATAAATAACATGTTCCATAAATCTACTGAATCAATTTAAAATCTACAAATGAATAAAGATATCGTGGGTTATTATTGATTTTTTTCCTTATTCCAATTATAAACCATTAGCGTTCAAAGAAATATTAAAAAATTTTTGAACATTTTTTAAAAAAATTGTCAAAAATTCCAAAAGGATATTGACAAATTTGTAAAATATAAAAGAAAAGTTTTTGCGCTTTAAAGCGAGAGCAACTGCTTAAATATTAAAAGCCATTAATAGGCTAAACAAGCAATGTGAAGACAATAAAATCGGAGATTTGCGCATGATACAGGTTAAAAATCTTGCAAAGTCATTCGGTCCAAAAAGGGCTGTAGATGGCGTTAGTTTCAATGTGGAAGTCGGAGAAGTCCTCGGATTTCTTGGACCAAACGGCGCCGGAAAATCCACAACAATGCGCATGATAACCGGCTTCATCCCCCCAACCGAAGGAACGGTTGTAATCGGGAAACACGACATCCAGGAAAATCCAATCGAAGCCAAAAAATTGCTCGGTTATTTGCCAGAAAACGCACCGGCATACACAGACATGAGCGTATACGGATTTCTGAATTTCGTTGCTGAACTGCGCGGGTTGCGAGGCGATGCAAAGAAAAAAGCGGTTAACAGAGTCATCGAAATGTGCTTCCTTGAAGCAGTGGTTAACCAAAGCGTTGATACACTCTCAAAAGGTTACAGACACAGAACATGCTTTGCGCAGTCAATCATCCACGACCCGCCAGTGCTTGTCCTGGATGAGCCAACGGATGGGCTCGACCCAAACCAAAAACACGAGGTAAGAACATTAATAAAACGGATGGGAGAAAAGAAGGCTATCATCTTTTCCACACACATTCTCGAAGAAGTCGAAGCAGTGTGCACGCGAGCAATAATAATTGACCATGGCAAAATAGTGGCAAATGGAACACCGGATGAACTAAAAATGCGCTCTGAACTTGCCGGCACAGTCCTGGTGAAAATTCTTGATGCCCCATCGGAAGTTGTTGTGCAAAAACTTTCTGAACTTCCATGTGCAAAACGCGCCTCAATAATCAACACAAACGGTTCAGCCTGCATCCGTGTCTACCCGCGTCCCAACTTGGAAAACGGCGCCCTTGCACAGGCAATTGGAAACCTTGCCGTTCAACAACAGTGGAAAATCGCAGAATTACACACAGACGAAGGCAGACTCGACGAAGTTTTCCGTAGCATAACAATTCCAGACACAAAACAGGAGGCTGTAAAATGAACAACCTGAATTCTTCATTATCGAACATCTGGACAATTGCAAAACGCGAACTTGGAGGCTACTTCACCTCACCTGTGGCGTATGTGTTCATCGTCATATTCCTGTTAATGACAGGGCTGTTTACGTTTATGATTGGACGCATATTAGAGCGTGGCGAGGCCTCCCTGTTCTGGTTCTTCTACTGGCATCCATGGCTGTATCTTGTGCTCGTCCCAGCTGCAGGCATGGGAGTGTGGGCAGAAGAAAGGCGATTGGGAACAATCGAATTATTGTTGACCATGCCAATAACTGCGTGGGAAGCAATCATCGGTAAATTTATCGCTTCCTGGATATTCCTTGGAGTCGCGCTATTTTTCACTTTCCCGGTTGTCATTTCTGTTAACTATCTTGGCAATCCCGACAACGGCGTCATCCTGTGCGCCTACATAGGCAGTTTTCTCCTTGGTGGCTCTTATCTCGCCATAAGCACAATGACATCCGCAATGACTCGAAACCAGGTCGTCAGTTTCATCCTTTCAGTGGTTATCTGCCTTTTTCTGATACTATGCGGTTTCCCGCCAGTCACAGATTTGATTCAAAATTATCTGCCGCAAGTGATAATCGACGTTATTGCCTCCTTCAGCGTAATGCCTCATTTTGACAGTTTTAAACGCGGTTTACTGGACTTCCGTGACATCGCATTCTTCATATCAATAATAATATTCGGGCTTTTTACAACAAGTATAGTAATCCGAAACCTCAGAGCCGGTCATTAAACCTTTCAACCTTGAGGATGTGAACCATGAAAAACAGAAACATTGAAACGCTGTTATACTCTACAATCGGTGTAGTTGGCATACTTATACTGCTCATCGCCATCAACTTTATTTTTGGTGCATGGCGATTACGAATGGATTTAACCGACGAGAAGGCTTATACGCTTTCAGACGGGACAAAGAAGATTCTCTCTAAACTAGACACACCAGTAAAAATTAGATTCTACTTCACACGCGGTGAAGAAACACCGGTTTTTTTGAAAAACTACGCGCAGAGGGTCGAGGATTTGCTTGCAGAATTCAAACAAGCCGCAAAAGGCAAAATAACAATAGAAAAATATGACCCACAACCAGATACTGACGCCGAAGACGCCGCAAACGCAGATGGCGTTGAACCACAGCAATTGACACCAACAACTTCAGTGCGATTTGGGCTCGCAGTGTCATGCCTTGACCAAAAATTTGCTATTCCTTATTTAGCCCCGGAACGGGAAAGACTGCTTGAATACGAATTGGCACGCGCTATCTCCCGCGTCGTTAATCCAGAACGTCCAGTTATCGGAATAATGAGTTCTCTGCCAATATTCGGTCAGCAAGCAAGCCCATTCATGCCGCGTCCGGGACAGGAACGCCAGGACCCATGGATATTTTTGAGCGAATTACAACGCGACTTTACAGTTAAAAAAGTTGACGCGGATACCGAAAAAATCGACGACGACATAAAACTACTCATTGTCCTGCACCCCAAAAATATCTCAGAAAAAACACAGTTCGCGATTGACCAGTTTGTCTTGAGAGGCGGAAAACTTATTGCATGTATTGACCCTGTAAGCGTGATGGATAGCCAATCAAATCCAATGGGGGGCGGAGCTCAACAACCAAGTTCCAATCTCGATAAACTTTTAAAAGCATGGGGATTAGACATGGATACATCAAAAGTAATCGTTGACATGCAATGCCGCAGTCCACGATATCATCCAAAAGTCGCCCACCTCGTAACCGCACTCTCGCGTCCCAATATGAAAGGAGACGAAATATTCTTCGCCCAACTTGATAATTTACTCTTCCCATTTTGCGGTGCTATAACAGGCACGCCGGTCGAAGGATTGAAAATGGATGTTCTATTAAAAACGTCCACAGACTCCCAACTGGTTGATGGTTTCATGGCGCGCTTAGCAAGCGAACAGGTCGCAAAAGACTTCAAAGCCTCAGGGAAAGAATACAATATTGCTGTCAGACTTTCTGGCAAATTCAAAACCGCATTCCCGAATGGCAAACCAGAAGACTCAAAAGACAATGACAATAAAGATAAAAAAGAGGAGGTAAAAAAAGAGGATTATCTGAAAGAATCGTCAAAAGACAACGTAGTTTATATATTTGCTGATTCCGATTGGTTGCATGACCAATTCAGTGTTGATGTACAAAACTTCTTCGGACATCGTATAATGATGCCCCACAGCGGCAACCTCTCACTTGTCCAGAACCTTGTTGAAATGTTAAGCGGCGATGAAAACCTTATCAACGCACGAAGCCGCGCCACCGTGAACCGCCCATTCACCAGAATCCGCGACATCCAAGCAAAAGCGGAATCTAAATTCCTTGAGGAAATCAAAAAACTCGAAGAAGAACGCGCAAACACTCAACGCAAAATCAATGAGCTACAGGCAAAGAAAGAAGGAAATCAGCGCTTCATTCTTTCGCCAGAACAAAAGGCTGAATTAAAGAAACTCCGCGAAGTCGAAGCCCAAACCGCTCGCAGATTAAAAGAGGTTCGCAAAGAGTTAAGAAAAGAAGTCGATTCTTTAGAAAGCACAGTCAAGTGGCTTAACATTGCCGGAATGCCACTGCTTGTAAGCCTCTTCGGACTTGGAGTGGCTTTATATAACCAAAAACAAAGAGCCGCAAAATAAACTTTTAGTATTCAGGAGGGGTAAACAATGAAGAAAAAACAGGCAATAATTCTTGCAGTAACGGTCATTGTTATTGGTCTCATCGGTCTAATAAC
>JAOADO010000038.1:0-411 GCA_026417275.1 Verrucomicrobiia bacterium | reverse complement strand
AACCTATCAAAAACGAACAGGAACATGGAAAGAATCGGGGCAAATCAGCGAAAAACTCTTCTCCAATTTCCCGTTGGACGATGTGGCTAAAATCGTGATTAAAACCGAAAAAAACCAGATGAGTCTCATAAAAAAAGAGGACATCTGGCGCGTCCAGGAGAGAGATGACTTCCCGGCAAACTTCAATGAAATAAGTGAGTTCCTGCGTAAGATGTGGGAAATGAAACGCGGACTTGCTGTAGAAGTTGGTGAATCAAAACTCGGCGTCCTTGAACTTCTTCCTCCAGGAAAAGGCGCCAACACAGGAACACTTGTGGAATTTAAGGATAAAAACGATAAAGTTCTCGCAACACTTCTGCTCGGGAAAAAAAGCATGAAAAAATCCCCTATGGGCGGTGACTGGCCTGACGG
>JAOADO010000037.1 GCA_026417275.1 Verrucomicrobiia bacterium | reverse complement strand
CAGGTCTTCCACGTCAATGTTACCTTCTCTATCGCATGCAACCGAAACAACAGTGAAACCAGCCATAGCGGCACTAGCCGGGTTTGTGCCATGCGCTGACTGCGGTATGAGACAAACTTTCCTGTGGCTCTCACCACGACTTTCGTGATATGCGCGTATTATTAAAAGTCCAGCATATTCGCCTTGCGAACCCGCTGTTGGCTGAAATGATATGCCGTCAAATCCAGTAATCTTCAATAACCAGTCGCCAAGTTCATCAATCAATTGTTTGTAACCAGCCGTCTGCTCTTGTGGTGCGTATGGATGGATTTTGCAAAACTCGCGCCATGTTATCGGCATCATACCTGAAGCGGGATTCAACTTCATTGTGCACGAACCAAGCGGAATCATCGATGCAGTCAGTGAAAGGTCGCGCGATTCAAGTTTACGAATATAGCGCAGCATCGCTGTCTCGGAGTGATACGAATTGAAAACCGGTTGTGTTAGAAACGCAGATTGACGCACAAGATTTTGCGGGATTGCTGACAGCGCTTCATACGAAATTGATTCGTTGTTGAAAGGCACATCCACGTCATTGCTATAAATTCTCAGGAGCAATTTTACGTCTTCTATTGTCGTTGTTTCATCCAGCGACACACAGGTCATATCTGGACTGACTATGCGTATATTAACCTCGTGTTTTTCGGCAATTTTTTGAATTTGCTCGCTGGATACTGAACGAGACATTACCAGCAGTGTATCGAAGAAATTTTTATGAACAACCGTATAACCGACCTTCTCCAGACCTTTTGCAAGTAACGTCGTAAGAGCATGAATTCGAGCGGCAATTTTTTTCAAGCCTTCAGGACCATGATAAACCGCATACATTGCCGCCATGATTGCCGGCAGGGCCTGCGCCGTACAGATGTTGCTTGTGGCTTTTTCGCGGCGAATGTGCTGTTCGCGCGTACCAAGCGCAAGCCGAAGAGCTGGTTTACCCCGGGAATCTTTTGAAATACCAACAAGTCTGCCGGGCATTTGACGTTTGAAAGCGTCGCGCGTGGCTAAATAACCGGCGTGAGGACCGCCGAACCCCATTGGGACACCAAACCTCTGGGATGTTCCAACCACCATGTCTGCCCCGAACTCTCCCGGCGGTTTAATCAATGTGAGCGCGAGCAAATCTGCGGAAAACACAACAAAGACATCTTTTTGATGAGCATCCCGAACAATAGATTCATAATCACGAATAACACCATCCGTTGCCGGGTACTGGAATAATACACCAAACACAGCATCATCAAACTTAATCTCCTCAACCTTTGCTACAACAAGGTCAATACCCACGGCTTTTGCATGACCGCGCAGAACAGCGAGGTTTTGCGGATGACAATCGGCGGCAACGATAAACGTGTTCGCGTTCTGTCTTTTTCTCAATCTGTGGCACATGCGCATCGCCTCAGCGCATGCAGTGGCTTCATCCAGTAAAGAGGCGTTTGCTATCTCCATGCCAGTCAAACTGCACACCATTGTCTGAAATGTGAGGAGAACCTCGAGTCGTCCTTGCGAAATCTCAGCCTGATACGGTGTGTATTGCGTATACCACCCCGGATTTTCCAGTATGTTCCGCTGAATAACAGAAGGTGTATGGCAATCGTAATAGCCCATTCCAATGAAAGATTTGTAAACCCAGTTTTTCCCGGCAATATTTCTCAACCTTTCAAGCGCCTGATTTTCATCGAGAGGCGGAGGCAACTGGATTGATTCTTTTAATCGTATAGTCGGTGGAATGGCTTGAACCACTAAATCATCCACATCTCTTACGCCAACAAAATTTGCCATCTCGCTCATTTCATTTTCTCGAGGACCAAGATGCCGCCACAGAAATGAAAATGATTCTTTCCGTTCACTTTGAAAATTTCCGTTCATAGATAAAATAACCAATTCAACTTTAAAAACTTATCTCATTTTAGCAAAAACACTTCTTCAGACAATTATTTACGAAAATTGAAGTTCTCATTCACATATACACTTGAAAGAAATTTCTTTTAAATCATCAACCACCCAATCAGGGTTATTTCTTTTAAGCTCCTCCTTCGTGTTTCCGCCTGTGGTTACAGTCAAAGCGCGTGCGCCAATTGCCCGAGCACAGGTAATGTCATGGACTGTGTCGCCGACAACAACGACCTGTCTACCGAGTAGCGGTTCTCCAATTAACTTCCGTGTCCGCTCAAAAGCCACTCTTGCAATCTCGTTGCGGTCTTCGGAATCATCGGCAAACGCACCAACCTCGAATTCATCCCAGATTCCGAAATGCCGAAGTTTAATCTCTGCCCCTAATTGTATGTTGCCGGTAAGTAGTCCAATGAGAGGAGGCGGCGATATTTTTCTGGCTTGATTTATAAATTCTCTCACGCCCGGACACACACCGCCGTCACTGTGCTTCATCATTTCATCGAGCAAAAAGACGTAAGCAACAAAGAAATCTTTAATCTCTTGCTTTGTTGGCGAATAGCCGTTAAGACGAAAATACTCCTTTGCGAGACTTACGTCCGTTCTGCCCGCAAAAGAGATTTTTTCGACAGTATTTTCTGGAAAACCAAAAAGTATTTTAAACGCCCGCGCAAACGCCCTTACGCCAACACCGCGTGTGCGAATTAACGTTCCGTCAACATCGAATAAGATAGCGCGGACCATCAAGTCTATATTATTATAACTATATTATTATAAAAACTCGCGCGGGTCAGTGATTCTGCCCGTGAGCGCGCTTGCGGCAACCGTCATTGGCGAGGCAAGAAACACTTGACTATCTTTATGCCCCATCCTGCCCGGAAAATTGCGGTTTGTTGTGCTGACGCATTTGAGCGGTGCATTCATCCTTCCAAAGGTGTCCACAGGTCCCCCAAGACATGCCGCGCAACCAGCATTTTCAGTCATGCGCACGCCAGCATCCACAAGTATCTGCCAGACGGTTTTATCCCCCCAGTAAGTGCTCTGGAGTTCCTGCACAATCTCTGGCGTCGCCGGGACACCAAATGTGTCAATAACCACTTTTTTCCCGCGAATAATTCGAGCAAATTCGAGGAAATCCGTTATTTTTCCGCCCGTGCACGAACCAATGTAGGCACGGTCTATCTTTATATCCCCTGCTTCTTTTACAGACTTACGGCGGCTCGGGTCCGGATGGCACGCCACAAGCGGTTCCAATTTTGAAAGGTCAATAACCATTTCGAAGACAAATTTTTCCTTTCTATCGCGTTCCACTGGTTCGTAAGTCGCCTTTGTCCCGTTGAGCTTGGTTCTGTAATCCACGTATTCCTGTGTACGACCATCAAATTCGAAAATTCCGTTCTTGCCGCCGGCTTCGATTGCCATGTTTGCAATTGTCATGCGGTCTTCCATGGAGAGCGATGCAACACCCGGACCATCGAATTGCATCGCCTTGTACGTAGCGCCGTCAAACCCGATTTCGCCAATGATGTGCAGGATGATATCCTTTGCCATGACACCTTTTGGTAAAGCGCCCTCGAGCCTGAAATGCATGGTGGGAGGCACTTTAACCAACAGTTTCCCGGTGCCCATTACAAAACCAGCGTCTGTGTTTCCAATCCCAGTGGCAAACTCATTGAACGCGCCCGCCGTACATGTGTGGGAATCCGTGCCAAAGAGAACCTCGCCCGGACGCGTGTGCCCCTTCTGCGGCAGAGCAGAGTGGCAAACACCAGCATAACGAGAACCATACTGACGTCTGAATTCGCCTTTCGAAGCATCAAACACCCACTTACCATTTGGCTCATCAATAACATCGTAAAAATACTTCAACCCCTGCTCCCGCGCGAACTCGCGTAAAATATCAACGTTTCTGTTTGATTTTGAATCTGTTGTGAAAATGTAATGGTCAGGGGTAATGACGATTTTTTCCGGGTCCCACACCTTCGCGTTCGGACCAAACTCGCGCTTAAAAACCCCAATGGTGCCAGGACCACAAACATCGTGCGTCATCAAAATGTCCGCATTGACCCAAATATTGTCGCCAGCGCTTACTTTCGCCTTGCCAGCGGCTTTAGCCAGTATTTTTTCTGTCAACGTCATAATAATTAACTTATTAATTTACCAGAATTTTCAAAAATTTCACCTAAACTTTAACCTAAAAATCTCTTAACGCGTAAGATTTTAACCTAATAGACCGACATGTCTAACTAAATTCGTTGATAACCGCAAAGATGGCGGTTAATTTATTTGAGATATGACCTTATCAATTTCTGAGCAAATGAATGAAATTGCCGCCATGGCAAAAGCGGCATCGCGCGAACTTGCAAAATTGACCACGCAGGAAAAAAACGAATGTTTGCTTGCAATGGCGGATGCCATTGAACGCGAATCTGAACGGATAAAAGCCGCAAACGATAAGGATATGGAACTTGGCGCGGCGGCAGGACTTACTTCAGCAATGTTAGACAGGTTAAAACTTACCGACAAACGAATTTCCGCAATGGCAACGGGATTGCGCGAGGTTTCCGCTTTGCCAGACCCTGTGGGGAAAATCCTCGATGAACGGGTTAGACCGAATGGGTTAAAACTTCGAAAAGTCGCTGTGCCAATCGGCGTGATTGTAATAATTTACGAGTCACGTCCAAACGTAACCGCAGACGCCGCTGGACTTTGCTTTAAAAGCGGAAACGCAACAATCCTTCGCGGAGGCAAAGAGGCAATTAACTCCAACACTGCGATTGCCCGCATAATGATTGAAGCGGCAAAACAACGAGTTCCGAAATTTCCAGAAAACGCAATTCAGGTAGTTCAGACCACAGACCGTTCGGCAATCAAAGAACTCCTTTCATTAACACAGTATGTAGACCTCTGTATACCACGCGGCGGCGAGGGGTTAATCCGCGCTGTGGCAGAATGTTCGCGCGTCCCTGTAATTAAACATTACAAGGGCGTTTGCCACGTTTATGTCCATACAAAGGCGGACATCAATATGGCAGAAGCAATTGTCATGAACGCAAAATGCCAGCGCCCTGCTGTGTGCAACGCAATGGAATGCTTGATTGTTGATAAAAACATTGCTGGGGTCTTTTTGCCGCGCATCGCCAACCTTTTGTGGGAGAAAAATGTCGAACTTCGTGCAGACGCTGAATCTTATAAAATCCTCCTTCCAATCTCAGCAGGGAAAAAACTCGTTCAAGCAAAAGATGAAGATTTTTACAACGAATATAACGATTATATAATGAATATACGCGTCGTTGTCGGGGTTGATGAAGCAATTGCCCACATCGCAAAATACGGTTCCGCCCATTCAGACTCCATCGTAACAGAGGATGAATCCGCCGCAATAAAGTTCTTAAACGAGGTAGACTCTGCCGCTGTTTACTGGAATGCTTCCACAAGATTTACCGACGGTGGTGAATTTGGTATGGGGGCAGAAATCGGCATAAGCACAGATAAAATTGGCGCCAGAGGCCCAATGGGACTCGATGAACTCACCTCCTATAAATGGGTTGGCCTCGGCTCAGGACAATTAAGAACATAAAATGTCCACAATTCAATTAAACGCAACAGCCCTCTGAACAGGTCAAACAATAGAAGGCTTTGTTTTCCAAATCCGCAAAAGTATCATTAAATTCGCTTGCAGAAAACAAGGTTTCGTGGATAAGGTGATAGAATAATTGTTATTACTATGCAACAGGTGAATTTTGGGATGATTGGCGGCGGAACGGTTGGAAGCGGAGTTTATCATGCTCTGCAACTTAACCAGGCTTTGATGGAGTCCCGTCTGGATATAAAGATTAATTTGCACAAGATTGCGGTAAAAGCTTTTGATGAACCGCGTCCTTATCCTATCCCACGCGAAATAATGACAACAAACTGGCGGGAAGTCGTCGAAGCCCCTCAGGTGCAGGTTGTCATTGAACTGGCTGGCGGCATAACAGTTGCGCGGGACATGGTGCTGAGCGCGCTCAAACTCGGCAAACCTGTAATTACCGCAAACAAAGCCCTCCTTTCGGCTTACGGAGAAGAATTATTTTCAACAGCCGCAAAACACAACACCACGATTTATTATGAAGCAAGCGTTGCCGGCGGTATTCCTATAATTAAGGCAGTCAGAGAAGCCTTTATTGGTAATAAAATAACCCACATCTACGGAATAGTTAACGGCACATGCAATTATATTTTAACGAAGATGAAACAGGAAGGAGCGGATTTTGCAGAAGTCCTATCTCAGGCACAAAAACATGGATACGCTGAAGCCGAACCGTCGCTTGACGTGGATGGATGGGATTCAATGCACAAAATCGGTATCCTTGCATCGCTCGCACACGGCTTCTGGGTTTTGCCTTCAAAAATTTATGTCGAAGGAATAAGAAACATCTCAAAACTTGATATAAAATTCGCCTCTCAACTTGGATACACAATTAAACTGCTTGGCATTGTAAAAAGATTTGAATCGGACAAAAAGAATCCCGGTGGAAAACTGAACGGTTCGCGCGTGCAGGTCTCGGTTTATCCTGCCCTTGTTCCAGATTCGCACGTGCTGGCAAATGTAAACGATGTTTTCAACGCGGTGTTTGTGCGCGGCGATATTGTTGGCGACACACTATTTTACGGACGCGGCGCCGGAAAAGATGCCACCGCAAGCGCTGTTTTAAGCGACATTGCAGATGCGGCGCTTGACATTAAAAATGGGAGAGGGAGACTGCGTCCTTTCGTCCCGCATGAGAAAAATGGAAAAATCCTTCCTATCGGAGAAATTGAATCGCAATATTACATAAGATTAAGCGTTATTGACAAACCTGGAGTCCTGGCAAAAATCTCGGCAATCTTTGGCAACAGCAACATCAGCATAGCTTCCGTAATTCAACCGGAAGCACGCGATGGCGAAAGCGTGCCGCTCATAATGATGATTCACAAGGCGCCAAATGCGGCAATGACAAAGGCATTGCAAAAGATAGAAAAATTGCCTGTAGTAAAATCAAAACCAGTTATGATAAGAGTTGAAACCTTCGAATAAAAACGGCGCCACCGCAACACAAATTTTACTCATTTTTAAATTAATTTAATCAAAAAGAGCGAAGGCGCTTCGACCTTCGCTCCTTTAAATTTGAAGCTAGACTGCAACTTTTGATTTATTGCAATCTCGGATTACCGCTTAAACAAGTTTCCATCCCTCGCGATATTCGCGACGGATGAATTTATTAGCCTCTGGCAAGTTTTTGAATTCAAATTTTTCAGCATCCCACTCAAGTTTGCACCTTGTAAGCTCCTCTCGCAACTGAAGACGCAATGCAATATTTCCTAATAAAACAACTTCTGTGAGCGGACCTGCCCAGTCAAAGTTTGAACCCGCCGGCTTGCCGCCTTTACATGCCAGAATCCACTCCTGGTAATGACCGGGTGAACGCGGAATGGTCTTCTGCGGCTCCTGGTATTCCTTTCTGCGTTTTTCTGGATAAACACGATTCCCTAAAATGAACCCTTTGTCGCCAATTAACAGACGACCGTTTGTTCCCATAACGTGTCCATCGTCCAACCCTTCTGGACGCGGCGGACGCAGACCGCCATCATACCAGACAAGCTTCAGCGGCGGCATTGAACCGCGCGCCGGGAAGTGATAGGTAACCATTGAAGCCACCGGGAACGTCTCCTCATTTACGCGAGAGGATGACGCCTCGATGGTGAGCGGATGTCCAAGCTTTAACGCGCGGAAAACAGGGTCAAACGCGTGGCAACCGATGTCGCCCAGAGCGCCAGTCCCGAAGTCCCACCATCCGCGCCAGCGGAACGGATGATAAATTGGATGATATGCACGCATCGGAGCAGGACCAATCCACAAATCCCAGTCAAGTTCTGGCGGAACAGGCGGCGTTTCCTTCGGTTTTTCAACACCCTGCGGCCAATATTCCTTGAACAATCCGTTCGACGGTCTGTCTGTCCATATGTGGGCTTCATAAACGTTGCCTATGGCACCATCCCAAACAAATTCACACAATCGCCTTGTTTCTTCGGATGCCTGCCCCTGGTTTCCCATCTGAGTGGCTAACTTTTTCTCACGCGCAGCTTTTGCAAGCTGACGCGCTTCCCATACCGAATGCGTGAGCGGCTTCTCGCAATAGACATGTTTGCCGTTATTGATTGCATACATCGCGGCAAAGGCATGCAAATGGTCAGGAGTTGCCACAACCACAGCATCAATATCCTTTTGCTCATCGAGCATTTTTCGGAAATCTTTATATTTCTTTGCGTTCGGATATTTCTTGAAAGTCCCAGAGGCATAAGACCAATCAACATCGCAAAGCGCAACAATGTTTTCACTCGCCATATTGTCAAGGTCTGCCCTACCCTGTCCGCCGATGCCTATGCCGGCTATATTCAACTTTTGACTCGGTGGAGTTTGCCCATTCAACCCGAGGATGTGCCCGGGAACGATTTGAACTGCCGCCGCGCCAATTGCAAGCCCCTTCACAAACTGACGCCGCGAGATAACATTCGATACCTTTTCGTCTTTCATAAAATCCATGGAGTTTATGTTTTATTGTTTTTTGACGAAAATGGTAAAAACAGTATTTAAAATTTTTCTAACGAAATGCAAATACTCGCCGTATATCGAACGCTATTTTCTCAAATACCAGTGAAATTTAACCATCTGCGCTTTATAAAGCTGGTAGGTAATATGCATCCCGTGAGCAAGGGCAAGAACCAATAAAATAACCCCAGAAAACCGCTCCATTCGGAGCAAAGACTTTTCATCCATTCTACCATGACCTTTTGCGCTTATCCACGACAGCATGCTGTACCATAACAAAGTCCCGCAAACAACGCCAACAACGCACGTAATCTTGCTGTGAAGATTCGGTTCAACCCACTCGCGAGACACAAAATTAGCGGCAAGAATTATCCAAAAAATAAGGACACCTGGATTCCCGAAAACTCTCACAAGTCCTATCGCAAAAGCTGAATGCGGATGAAACTTTTCTTCCATCCTGTGCTCGATTTTTTCCTCCAGCCGCAACTGGGATGGCATTAACCTTGTGGGGTCGGAAACCGTTCGCGAAAGTATGAATTTTATACCTAAATAAAGCATAAAGGTGAAACTGAAAAGTTCCATTGCCGCTTTAACGTAGCCCCGCGAGAAAAACGAGGCAAACCCTGTGAATGCCACAGCACAATAAATTGTTTCTGCCACAACAGCACCAAGCCCAATAAAAAACGCCCATTTAAATCCCTTCTGCGCCCCCTCGTTTAAAATGGTTAGATTTATCGGACCCACAGGGATAGAAAGAAGAATCCCGCTTATAAAACCGGTTAGCCATGATAGAAAAAATGGATAATTATCGAACATTCTCTTATAATTACTCTTCTTCTTCGATTTCTTCCTCCTCTATTTTCTTAATCGTGCTTTCAGAAATTCGTGTTCTGATTAAACCGTATAATAAATACGTAATTAATAGAAGCGGCAAAACAATAGGCAATATTTTGTTCCTTAAAATAAGCAGAGCACCTATGAAGAGTATCGCCATCACCATTTTGGCAAAACCCTTTTGGGCGCGCAGGTCAATCGCTTTAAACGATGGATACCTTACTTCACTTACCATCATAATGGATAAAAACAAAAGAAGCGGAAATAAAACATAACGCCAATCGCTCTTTTCAAACCCTTTGTCTTCCCACCACATTAAAAAAAGGGTCAGTGAAGCCACAAGCCCTGCCGCCGCCGGAATTGGGAACCCGATAAAATCCTTCGGCGCGCTGGCTCCCATGGCAGAAAGGCAGTTAAACCTCGCCAGTCGCAAAGCGCCGCAAATCAAATATATTGAGGCTATAAACCAGCCAACTTCCGGAAAATCCGGAAACACATCTTTCAAAACAATCTTGTGAACAAGAAACGCCGGCGCCACTCCAAACGATATCAAATCGGCAAGAGAATCGAATTCACGTCCAAATGGACTATCTTTCCCGCCCCATCTTGCCACTCTTCCGTCCAAAATATCGAATATGCACGCAAGCAAAATATAAAACAAAGCCGTCTTTATGTTGTGATTGAAAAGGGGCGAGGCAGGATTTGCCTCCACAATCTTGGTCAAAGCCACAAAACCGCAAAACAAATTGCCAGCGGTCATTAAATTGGGGAGAAAATAGATTTTCAATTTAGGTTCTGCGACTTGCTGGTTATTGGGTTTTCCCGATGTCTGATTCATAAAATCTTTAAGTTATTAAATTTAGACAATTAAATTATATAAAGGGGTTAATTATTCAATTCTTGCTAAAACCGTTTCCCCACCTTTGACTTTATCCCCCAAATTCACGACAACTTTCATTTGAAGAGGAAGATAAACATCACAACGCGACCCAAACTGGATAACGCTTATGCGGTCGCCCATGGATACATCCTCGTTAGGTTTAACCCATGGAATGCACCGCCTGGCAAGGTAACCGGCAACCAATCTTATACCTAACTTATTGCCCGGAACATCCTTCGATTCAAAACCAATCAGCACATTTTCGTTGTGCAAACCGCAATCTTTACGCATTGCGGCAAGAAACTGTCCCTGAGTATGTTTGACAAGCACAACTTTTCCGCTAACTGGCGCATTCTGCACATGCACATCAAGAGGCGATAAAAACATTGAAACACGACGACAACTTCCCCCCATAAACTCCGGTTCATTAATCTCTTCTATTACGTCAATCTTCCCGTGCGCCGGCGAAACAACACACCCTTTTTCCCTCGGAACAACCGGATTCGGGTCACGAAAGAAATACAAAACAAACGCGGAAAAAACCGCCCACAGTATCAATGGCAAAAAAGCAACAGCGGCACAAGAATCCAACACATATCTTGCCGCAATCCCAACCGCGTAAATGCCAGCGACGATAAATAACCCTCGCGCTATCAGAGTCAAAGCCGCCACCAGGGCTTTCCCAGAATGTTTCATGAGAAACAATATAACTGTTTTCTGACTTTTGAAAAAGACAAAATGTAATGCCATCCACATTCATGACATAAAGATTTTTTTGACAATATATTTTTTTTGGTAAAAATTAGAATTCATGCAATACGGCAAAAATAATCTGAACGGCTTATCAAGCAAAGCGGCAATTCGTCACGGCTTGTTTCTAACAATAACAATCATAACCGCTTTCTTATTCCCACAATTCAATAATTCTGGCGCCACATCAACAAACTGGGTCATTGAAACCGCATGGAAAAGCCTTTTCAACGGGAAAAACCTCGATGGATGGACAATAAAATGCAAACCAGAAGACAAAGATAAAAAGATATGGCGAGTTGAAAACAGCGAAATTGTGGCAGACACGACCAATTATGACAATCACGATTACGTCTGGCTCGTGAGCAACCGTCCATATACAAACTTTATCCTCCGCCTTCGTTTTAAAGCATACAAAGACAGCCCGGGCAACAGCGGAGTGCAAATCTGGAGCAGATATGACGAGAAAACAGGTTGGATGCACGGTCCGCAGATTGACATCAACCCCCCACAACCATGGAGAACAGGGATGATATGGGATGAAACAAAAGGTAACCAACGCTGGATTTGCCCCAACCTGCCAGCTGGCAAGTGGGTAGACGAAACCATGGCAAACAAAGACATGAAGTTCATCTACAGCGATGAAGGCGAAGGCTGGAACGACCTCGGCATTGTTGCCCGAAACGGAAAACTTAAAGTTGTACTCAACGGCGTAACAGTAAATGAATGCGATTGCTCCGAAATTCTAAACGACAATTTGCATAAATCACTCGGCGTCGGCTCCTCAGGCATCATTGCCCTTCAAGTTCATACAGGCGACAAGTTGAAAATAAGATTCAAAGACATCCGCATCGTTGAAGCCCCATAACCTTTTTCCACTATTTTTTATTTAGTCTATCGCGGTTTTAAGTTAAAATCTTTGAACATTTTATGGAAACCGCCGAAAGCGAGTTAAAACCAATCTTTTCCCATTCAACTCAACTGCGCGTAAGATACAGCGAAACCGACCAGATGGGAACATTCTACAATGCGCGCGCCTTTGAATGGTTTGAATGCGGACGAACCGAACTTTTACGCGCCGCAGGACTAACATATTCCCAGCTGGAGGCACTGGGTTTTTTCCTCCCTGTGGTCGAAGCATACGCACGCTTTCTTGGCAGGGCAAAATACGACGACCTCCTTAATCTCCAAACATCGATGTTCACGCACGGAAAATCACTCGTCAAAATGCAGGTGGACATTTCTAACGCCGAAACAGGTAAACCAGTCGTCTCAGGCTACACAATCCATGTCTTCACAAACAAAGAGGGGCGCCCCGTCAAACCACCATCCATTTTTTACGAAAAGTTCAAAATCCAGCGCTGATTTCAAAATTCATGCCAGAATTTCATTAAAAAATTTTTTAAAATTTCATGTTTACTTAAACAGGTTCAGTGTTAACATTTTCTCACGGCAGAAAAAGATGAAAAAGATCGAAGCCATAATCAAGCCGTTCAAACTTGAAGACGTGAAGGAAGCCCTCACAGCTCTCGGCATAGAGGGAATGACTGTTATTGAAGTCAAAGGTTTCGGTCAGCAAAAAGGACATACTGAAATTTACCGTGGCAGTGAGTACACAATTGACTTTCTGCCAAAAATAAAGATAGAATTGGTTGTCCCGGACACCTTGGTGAATTCAGCGGTTGAAGTGATTTTAAAATCCGCAAAAACAGGCAAAATAGGCGACGGCAAGATTTTCGTTACCTCTGTAGAAAACGCATTCCGAATAAGAACCGGAGAGTCGGGTGAACAGGCAGTTTAATTTAGTTCTCTAATTTGTTTTAACTGTAAGGATTTATAAAATGAAAACACCTTTGGAAGTTATTGAATTGGCAAAATCGAAGAATGTTCGAATGGTGGACATTAAGTTTGTGGACACCTTCGGACTGTGGCAACACTTCACCATTCCGGTGAGCGAACTCACCGAAGAATGTTTCACCGAAGGGCTCGGGTTCGATGGCTCTTCCATTCGCGGCTGGAAAAGTATCGAGGCAAGCGACATGCTCGCAATGCCAGACCCTGAGACGGCGTTTATTGACCCATTCTGCGCCGTGCCGACATTGTCTTTGACCTGCACAATCG
>JAOADO010000036.1 GCA_026417275.1 Verrucomicrobiia bacterium | reverse complement strand
GTTCGAGGTTTTTGTTAACAGTTCAACCCTGTTCAATTTTTTCAGACAATCAGTATAAGACCAGCCTGTTCCAGAATATTACAGTTCTTAATTTGGTCTTCTGTTAATAATTATTTATCCTGGAAAATAATGAAGTGACCATGTTTTCGTATCCGAACAGGTCAACAATTATTATTACAACATCTACAGTTGTCCAGAGAGTCTAATTACTCATCAAGTTTTTAATGATGACCGAATTTGATTATTTATTTGCGGTAATTAAAAATTGTCCTGACTTTATTTTTTTCTGCCGCGGAAACAAGTTTACCATTAAAACTGCAATTGAAATAAAGTTTAAAACTGATATTTAATCTGTATGCGCGTTTGCATAGTTCCCGAGTATCCTGTGAGCTTAATGACAGGCGGGCTTCAGGTGCAGGCTTACGATACCTTTAAAGCGTTGCAAAAGTTTGCTCCTGAGGTCAGCGTTAGTCTATTTAACTGGTCGGAAAACAAAGAACTTGCCGACGTGTATCATTTCATCGGTTTTCCGCCTTACATTTCGCGCGTCATGGAACTGGTCAAACATGCCGGCAAGCCGTATATCATCACCATGCTGTTCGGATGTCCAACCAGCCGTCTGACCCTCTGTTTTGCAACAATGCGGCGCTGGATGAAATCCGAAATCCTCCGTCTGCGGTCCCGCCAGGATGCCATACTGAATGCCGCCGCGATTATAACAATCACCGAGACAGACGCACACGCATTGAAAATGATTCACGGCGTCCCGTCAGATAAAATCCACGTCGTCCCGAACGGAATTGACGATGCATTCTTTAACGCAACGCCAGATACCTGGCAAAAAACCTTCGGAGACACACCGTTCATCCTCACAGTCGGCGCCGTCCAGCCACGCAAAAATCAACTTATGCTTTTGCAGGCGGCTAACAGAGTGAAATTGCCAGTGGTCATAATTGGACCAACCCTGCCAGGATGGGAAGAGTACGCAGTTAAATTGGAAGCCGAACAAAGAATTAACGCTGGCTACGGCGGACGCTGGTTGCATGAACTAACAAATGAGAATCCGCTCCTTCCATCTGCCTACGCCGCGTGCCGACTGTTTGCTCTGTTAAGTTCAGAAGAAACACAGCCGTTAAGCGTTTTGCAGGCAATGGCAGCAAGAAAACCAGTCCTCTTGCTCAAATCATCGTACACAAAAGTCCCGCCGTTCGATAAACTTCCAGAAACCACAGGGCAGAACATCGAAGGCGTAGCAATGGATTTAAAAAAACACTTCGAACGTGGCACCCCCACAAGTTTATCAGAAGAATTCAGATGGAAGAATATCGTGAACAAACTTGTTTCAATCTATAGACAGGCGATTCAAAGAAATTTTACACGAACTGAACTTCAAAAACAAAATGCCCTAAAATGATTTTCTCCGTCATAACGCCGTCTTTCAATTGTAAAGATTACATCCTGCGGAATATCGAATCCGTGCGATCCCAGGGATTTAATTCAGATGAACTCGAACATTGGGTCATAGACGGCGGCTCCACAGACGGCACAATAGAGATTCTAAAACAACAAAAAGATATTCTCTGGATTTCTGAACCCGACCGCGGACTTTCAGATGCCGTGAACAAAGGTATTCAACGCGCAAAAGGCGAATGGATAATCTGGTTGAACGCAGACGATTTTCTTGCGCCAGACGCTTGTCGCGTTTTCCTTGAATACGCACGCACAAATCCAGACATCAAAATCTTCTGCGGCGCCATGGCCATTTTGCGCTACGATGGCTCAGTGGAACAAACCATACCCCCATGGGATTACAACCTCAAGGATCTGCTCGGTACGCGCACAGGAATTAACCAGCCTTCAACATTCATCCACCGCGAGGCATTTGAAAAAGCGGGACTACTCGATGTAAACGACCGTTACACAATGGATTACGAATGGCTCGTCCGCGCCATGCATTACTACAAATGCAAACCGATTGACCATCTCCTTGCCTGCTCGCTTCGCCGACGCGGCTCTATCACCGACGCTGGACTTAAAAAACAGTTCGAAAATTTTTTAAAAATTCGCCGCCGCTACAACCAACCCTATTTTTGCAGAGCAGAATTCAGAATCCGATTCTATTTATACACAGACTGGCTGCGCCAGATTAAATCCGTTCGCAGGTTTGTCCGCTCAATTAAAAGGTTGTTCGGAAAAGAGCCTTTACACCCGATGTAAAATCCTCGAAAATCAGACAGGAGTGGAATGCCGGAAATAAGCGTCATATTGCCAACAAGATTAAGACCCAAACTTTTCAAACGGGCGCTCGCAAGCCTTTTAAACCAGACCCACAACGATTACGAAATCATCGTTGTTGACGACAACCCATTAGATTCGCGGCTCGAAAAATTCCCCGAACTTGCAAACCTGCTCTCGGATAAAAAAGTTCGCGTCGTCGTTGACCCGTTCCCCAAAAATGCCGCCCACGCGAGAAATCTGGGACTGGAAACGGCACGCGGCGAATGGATTGCTTATCTTGACGACGACGACGCTTACCGTCCCAATAAATTAAAACTTCAAATTGCCAGCGCCAAACAGACAGGTTTGCCGCTCGGCTTCAGCGGACTACAATACAATCTCGGAATCCGCACCCATTTCCGCCACCTTGACCGCGACTCCTTCAACGAAGACGAACTTCTCCTTGACCTGCAGGCGTTTGCCACCACCTTCCATAAAAATTGCGACATCCGCTTTAATGAAGACCTTAATGCCGGCGAAGACGCGTATCTGGTATATTCACTGATTGACCATTTTAAAATTAACCGTGTCTTCAATGTACCAGAAATCTTGATGGACATCTACCCGCAGGAAGGACCGCGCGTGAACACAAACGCCGAGGGCGTATTCAAATCAATGTGCTACATCGAAGAAAAGTTCGGACATCATTTCTCCGACCTTGCGCGCAAAGTGTATAAAAACCGCGCACACCTTGCTTTCTACAAACTCTCGGCTGGTTATTGGAACGAAATGCTCAAAGTCTCGCGCGAACTCTGGCGGCTACGCGGCAAAAAAGAATTCAGACTCATCCTGAATGCATGGTTGTATAAATTTACATTCATGCGCGCTTTGCTTGTGGGATAAAAAATGCAAAAATTGCAATGGATTAAATCTAAAACTGTAAGGACACGCCCTTGCGCCACCGATTCTGTGTGGAGGGCTCCGCTCCTGCACAGTCAAGATTGCGGACTTTCATGGGAAAGTCCCGCACGGAAAATATCCGTACGAATAGCTGGTTATTCTTCCAAACAACACTTATGACTCAAGAAATAACTGACCTTGGAATAATCGCGGGCAACAGAACACTGCCACTCACGTTTGCAAGGCTGGCGCGCTCTGCCGGCGTCAAGCGACTTATCGCCGCCGCGTTCGAAAACGAAACATCGCCAGAACTTGCCTCGCTCGTGGACGACATTGTCTGGATGCGCGTGGGGCAGTTAGGCAAGTTGATTGACACTTTTAAAGACCGTGGAATAAAAAAATGCGTCATGGTCGGACAAATTGCCCCCAAAAACCTGTTCGACTTGCGTCCTGACATGCGTGCAATGATGCTCCTCATGCGATTGAAAGAAAAAAACGCACACACAATCTTTGGCGCAATCGCCGATGAATTAAAAAAAGAAGGAATCGAACTCATCGAGGCAACACCCTGGCTAAAACCAATTATACCATCGGACGGCTTTCTCGTGGGCAGGCGGCTTTCAGACGAACAGACAGAAGACGTCCGCTTCGGATACCGTATCGCAAAGGCAGTGTCGCGGCTGGACATCGGTCAATCGGTTGTCGTCAAGGACGGCGTAGTCCTTGCCGTCGAAGCCTTCGAAGGCACAGACGCATGTCTTATCCGCGGCGGCTCCCTTGCCGCTGAAAAAGGCGGAGCCATCGCTATAAAAGTCGCAAAAGAAAACCACGACATGCGCTTCGACATCCCCTGCATTGGATTGACGACCATTCGAACATGCATTGAAAATAAATTTGCCGCACTTGCCATCGAAAGCAACCGAACATTAATCCTTGATTACGATGATGTTATCGAGACAGTCAAAAAAAATAAATTCACGTTGTTGACAATTAGCGAAGTTTCTAAAAATATCTGAAGACTCACAATGACAAAGACCGAATTGCTGGAAATAGCCCAACAACACGGGACGCCAGTGGTCATAATTGACCACGAGGCAATCAGGCAAAACTATGCGGAGTTTAAAAAACACCTCCCGCATGTTCAGGCTTATTACGCCGTAAAGGCAAATCCTGAACCGGAAATCGTCCGTACATTGTTCAAACTCGGGGCGAGTTTCGATGTGGCTTCCATGCCAGAATTCAACATCGTTTACGAAAACATCAAAGACTGGCAAGAAAAAGAGCGGCAAGATTTTATCTGGGACAAAATAATCTACGCAAATCCGATAAAACCAAAAGAGACTTTGCAGGAACTTGACCCGTATAAACCGCTGGTCACATTCGATAACCGTGCAGAGATTCACAAAATTAAAAAATACGCACCACATGCCGGACTTGTTTTAAGATTGCGCGTGCCCAACACCGGTTCAATGGTCGAACTCTCATCCAAGTTCGGCGCAGACCCTGGTCAAGCAGTTGACCTCATCCTCGAGGCATTCAATCTGGGGCTTGTTGTCGAAGGCATCAGCTTTCACGTCGGCAGTCAATGCACGAATTTTGAAAACTACGTTCAGGCTATCAACATCGCCCATGCGGTCATAAAAGAAGCTGAAGACCGCGGCTACAAAATAAAAATTCTGGACATCGGGGGCGGATTCCCTGCCCCATACGACCGCCATGTACGTCCTTTCTCCGAACTTGCGCAGAAGATTAACTCCGAAATTCAGCGCCTCTTCCCGCCAGACATGCAGATAATCGCCGAGCCGGGAAGATTCCTTGTTGCAACCGCGGCAACCGTTGTCTGTAAAATAATCGGAAAAACCGTTCGCGACGGCAAAACCTGCTACTACATTAACGATAGCGTCTACCACACATTCAGCGGCATCATCTTCGACCATTGCAAATACCGTATAAAGGCGTTCAAGGAAGGCCCGACCGAAATCTGCGCCGTATTTGGTCAAACCTGCGACGGACTTGACACCATATCGCTTGCCGAAGATTTACCCGAACTTGAAATCGACGACTACGTTTACTCCGAAAATATTGGCGCATATGGTAGCGCCTCAGCCACTTACTTCAACGGTTTTCCACCGGCAAAAATTGTTCACATCAACCTATGAAATGCTTTTTAATAAAACCATAAATCAGTGCACAAAACTATGTTTACGCCAATACGAACAATACACTTTAGCGGAATTTGCGGAACAGCGATGGCTTCGCTTGCAGCCGCACTCAAGGATATGGGTTGCCAGATTACGGGTTCAGACCAGAGCGTCTACCCCCCTATGTCCACATTCCTGGAAAGCAAAGGCATCGAGGTAATGGAAGGTTATTCAGAAAGAAACCTCTCGCATAATCCTGACCTTGTTGTCATTGGCAACGCCCTCTCTCGCGGAAATCCGGAAGTCGAAACCGTACTCGAAAAAAAACTTCGCTACTGCTCAATGCCGGAACTCATCAAAGAATTCTTCATACGCGGCAAACGCTCCATCGTTATTTCCGGAACACACGGAAAAACAACCACAACATCCCTCCTCGCGTGGGTGTTCGAACATAACGGATTAAATCCTGGATTCTTAATTGGCGGTATTCCGGTTAATTTTGGACAGGGAGCAAGATTCACAGACGGAGATTGGTTCATAATAGAAGGCGATGAATACGACACCGCGTTCTTTGACAAACGGAGCAAATTCCTGCATTACCTTCCCGAAATAGCAGTAATAAACAACATTGAATTCGACCACGCAGACATCTTTGAGAATTTAGGTGCAATCCAAAAATCATTTCGCCACTTCATAAACCTGATTCCTCGCAACGGTCTGCTCGTGGCAAACGGCGACGACCAGAACGTTGCGCCGCTGTTGCAAAATATACCCTGCCCAATTAGAACAGTCGGTTTTAACCAAAACAACGCAATCCATGCCTTCAACATCAAATTAGGTCCCACCGCAAGCGAATTTGAAACCCCGAGTTACAAATTCCATATAAACCTCGTCGGTGAATTCAATATCAGGAACGCTCTTGCTGTGGTTGCTGTGGCAAAACACTGCGGACTATCAAATAAACAAATTCAATCCGCTTTCGACACCTTCCGCGGAGTCAAACGTCGCATGGAAATTCGCGGCATCGTGAGCGGAATAACTGTCATTGACGATTTCGGACATCATCCCACAGCAATCCGCGAAACTCTCAGAGCGCTAAGGTTAAGATATAAGACCCAAAAAATCTGGGCTCTGTTCGAACCACGCTCAAACACCACGCGCAGAAATGTATTCCAGAACGAACTCCCGTTTGCCTTCGCCGACGCAGACTTTGTCATAATCGGCGAAGTCAATCGCGCCGAACAACTCGCACCCGGCGAACGGCTTGACCCTGTTAAACTCGTCCAGGACATTGAAGCACTTGGCAAAGTTGCCAAACATATCCAGGACTCGGACGCAATTGCAAAACACGTTGCCGCAAACCTTGTGGCTGATGATATTGTAGTTATTTTCAGCAACGGCAGCTTTGGCGGCCTTCACACAAAATTAATGGAAAAACTCCGAAAACCATAGTTCTGTTGTTGGAAATAATATACGGTTCCTCAGACGGTTTTATTTCAGACGGGCTGGCATGTGTTTTCTATTGTTACAGCAATGGCTCAATCGCCAACCTCCTCCACAAGCGGCACCGTTTTCTTGCCCTTGATATCAGATTTCAGTTCAAACAGAAGCAACAAACTAGCCAGAGCAATCATCCCAACGCACACAAAAGCAAGTGTTGTCAACGGTACATTCGCAGCAGCAAGATGAAACGCTATAACTGGTGCAAGAACACCGCGCACGCCAGTGAAAAATGTATGAATGGACATATAATCCGCCACATGCTCGGAAGGCGCAAATTTTGTAACCCACAAACTCCACGCCACATCGCCCCCCGCGCTCGACAACCCGTAAATAATCGCTGAAACAAGCAGACCATCAATAGTATCGCTTGTAAAAAACGTCAATATTCCCATCGCAAAACCCAAGTTCAAAATTACCCGCAAAGCAAAAAAATTCATATGGTCAAACAACCACCCCCACAACGGGCTCATTATCAACCTTATAATATTTGGAATTACACCCAACAGCAAGGCGATAACCTTGACGTCAAGCGCCTGACTGTATTTTGGATTCGCAAGATACTCAATTCTCAACGGTAACATCATCAGATTAGCCGCCCCCATCAACATCCAGCAAATCAGTGTGTCCCGAAAAAGTTTATCCGTTTTAACAAAACGCATGGCGCGGAATGGATTTGAACCACCAGAATCTTTCAGCCTTTGAGAAGGAATGCGCGCCAAACAAAAATGGGCAACTCCAAAGGACGCCGCAAAAATAAGCAGTAACCACTTATAATCGTTGAAGTGAGAAAGCAATCTTCCCGCAACTTCGCTGAATACAGCGGCAACACTGATTCGAATCATCACCGTGCGGGAAAAAAGCCTCCCCCTCTGCTCAGATGGATAATTTTCTTGATAAACTTGAGTGAGCAACGGAATCATCGAAGAAGCACAAGCCATCGTTACTATGCTCCCGAGCACAAATACAGGCAAAAATGGCAACACCGTCATTAAAAGAAATGTGAATGAACCAACTGCAGCAAGTTTAGACGCCGCCCCTGTCGAATTCAATCCATTCCTGCTAACCCACCACACAACAAATGGCGAAACAATCAAACCAGCACTCCCACCGCCAGCCACCAATGCTTTCGCAAACGCGCCTGCCTGCAGATATCGCACTGCAATCAACAACAGAAAAGTGCTCCCCGCCATCTCGAGAATCCCGTTCGCCATCGCGCGAATCCTCTCATAGCGGTAAGTAACCAATGTCCGTTCAGATTCCACCGCTCATTCCCATTTGCTATTATTCTTATTCAAAACCAAAATAAACTGAACAACAAAACATTAACAAATTAGACTCCTTTTCTGCATAAAATTCAAAATATTGCTGAGGTCTAAAATCACACCGAAGTTTTATTTTCTGGGCTTTATAATGCCCTTTGCAGGCAGTGAATTTGTTTGCGGCTTTGCGACGGGAATTCTGCCAGATTCAACAGAAGCCTCTCGTGCAGACTCTTCCTGCAAAAATGGCAATTCAATCTGCAATTCATCAACCCCGTAGAGACGCAAATCGGAACGAATAAAGTCAAGTTCATCCAACCTCTGTACCGTCTGTTGTACGATTGTTTTCGGATTTTCGCGAGGAAGACGCGGCAAATCCGGCTCATAACCGGCGGCAACACGCCTCCTCAGATAATTTTCCAGAGCGGTGCGATAATCATCAATCAAACCAACAAATGACGGATAAGCCCGATGACGCAACGCTGTCAAATCCGCAATCTTTTGTCGGATTAGTTGTTTGTGCTGGTTTATTTTGTAATTCAATATGATGCTCTGAAGCAAAATACGTTCAATAATTGGAGGCTGGTTTGTTTCTGCTGGCGCTTTTACAGGAGAATCAAGAATGTCATCCAGTTGCGAAATGGTTTCTTCCGGTGTAAGTGTTTTAAACTGACTCACCCCAATATACCCGGCAAGCGTTACTGCCCACCATTTTTCAACATCTCGCATCGAATAAAATTGAGGTTCAAAAGCCTTTACAAACGCAACCTGCCAGTTCCAATATGATGGGGAAATCGTAAAAAATTTCCTCAAACCGGCATTCGCCTCCGGAAGCCTCATCAAATGACTGAAAAACAAAAAAGAACACATGCTGTAGCGATTTGTAATAGAATAATCCAGAAGATCCTCGTCCCCGGGCCAACAAAGTTCTTCCCACGAAAGCGGCCTCTCTGTTCTGAAATGGCTCCTTATTAAATCAAAAGGATTCCGTCGCTTGTCCACGCGAACTCTCTTTGAGAATGGCTCCATAATCGAAATATCGGGAGCGTCAAATTGCATCTGAAACGCTATCGCCGGCGCCAGCCAGGGCGGCAATTCAGCCGGTTTTGACCCCGCAGACCTATCAGCCAATTCCTGTAGCAACACCTCAACCATGGCGCGAATTAATCTGTTAATCTGAATCCGCGAAGGCAAATCCACATAATACATCCAGCCAGCATCAGTATGTTGAGCATTAACAAAAATCGGGTCAAAATGACTCCGCGCGGGAAAAATCGTTAAAAAAATCCTTCCCTTCCATCTATCCTCTAAATTTAAAGAAAAAAGAAATCTATCCTTAATCCTCTCTGAAACTACAACAAGAAAATTAGGGTCTATCTCAACTGTTTTTGGCAAATTTGTTGAATACTCAGACAAAGAAGAACCTGCAACGTTCTTTTTAGCACTGGCAAAAAACTGACCCGAACGACTCTGGATAAACACCACATCCTTATCTTTCAAGAGAACTTTGTCGTTCAAAACAGCACCGCTTGCACCCCACACATACAAAAAAACAAAAACAAAAAAGCGCACCAGAAGAATCGCGTTTAATTTTTCCATCTTCAAATACGATTCTCCTGATGCGCGCCAATTCATTTTCTATTTCTTTGAGTCTGTTTTGGCTGATGAACCTGTTGATGCCCCTGCCGAAGAAGATGCCCCTGCCGAGTTCGATGAACTTGACGATTTTGCAGATTCTGTGTCCTTTCTGGCGGCAGATTTATAACCCTCGCTCCGATAATCAGTTATATAAAAACCGCTCCCTTTAAATATAAGCCCAGCCCCCGCTCCAATTCTCCTCTTAACCTTGCCGCGTCCCCACTCTTTCATCGGACAAAGTTCTTTCGGACAAACCTTGAGCGGAGCGTCTTTCATGGATTGAAAGACCTCAAATTCATGACCACATTTTTCACAAACATATTCGTATGTCGGCATATCCTAAAACTCCCTCATTGCACTACCGTTCAAATTATACAAAGCGACAAAATGCAACGATTATAAATAATGCAGATTTCTTTAAATATTCAAGTTAAAGATATTTTATCATTCCCATATACTATGTAAAACCACAGATTGCCTCGATTCTCCAATCTATTTCTTTTTGCATCCTTTTCTTGACCGCTAATTCCATTATTATATCCTACTGATAAACTACCAAAACTATCATGAGAACAACAACCCTGATACTTGGATTGGCGCTGATGACAATCGTAACACTGTTCGGCGCCGAAGATACAAAATGTTACGAAATGCGCGTTTACTACGCCGCCCAGGATAAACTCGATGCCCTGCACGCTCGTTTTAGAAACCACACATGCAAATTATTCGAAAAACACGGAATGGTAAACATCGGGTACTGGACCCCGCTGGAAAACCCTGACCACAAACTTATATACATCCTTGCCTACCCAAACAGAGAAGCGAGAGAAAAATCGTGGAAAGCTTTTATGAGCGACCCAGAATGGCAAACAGCATTCAAAGAATCTGAAAAACAAGGCAGACTCGTCGAAAAAGTTGAATCTTATTTCCTCACCCCAACCGATTTCTCGCCAGAAATAAAACCATCCGCAGAAAAAGAAAACAGACTGTTCGAATTGCGCACCTATACAGCAGCTCCCGAAAAACTCGAGGCTCTTAAGGCGCGTTTCAGAGACCATACAGTAAAATTATTCGAAAAACATGGAATAAAAAACTTCGGTTACTGGACACTGACCCCGGGTCAAAAAGGGAGCGAAAACACATTAATCTACATACTCATTCATAAAGATAAAAACAGTGCAGAAAAATCATTCACAGCATTCCGAAATGACCCAGCATGGATTGCCGCCCGCAAAGAATCAGAAGAAAAAGCCGGTGGCCCTCTTACCGTAAACGGCGGAGTAAAATCCGAGTTCCTCACCCCAACAGACTATTCTCCATCAAAATAAACATTCTGCCTCTTGAACCTGTTTCCCAACAAAAATTAAGCCTAATTATGTCTAATAAAGTTGCCTTTGCAATCGGCGCACACCCGGACGACATAGAGTTCATGATGGCGGGAACGCTCATTCTTCTAAAACGCGCGGGCTGGGAATGCCATTACATGACAATTGCCAATGGCTCATGCGGCAGTCAGGTCTATTCAGCCGCAAAGTTGCGAAAAATCCGCCGTAAAGAAGCCATGAACGGCGCAAAAATCATCGGCGCCATATTCCATGAAAGCCTTGTGGACGACCTTGAAATATTTTACGAGCAAAAACTTATTCGCCGCGTGGCTTCCATTATCCGCAGCGTTCGTCCTCGTATAATCTTAACGCACTCTCCTCAAGATTACATGGAAGACCACATGAACACATGTCGTGTTGTCGTCACTGCGGCATTTGTCCGCAGCGCACCAAATTACCGCGTAACTCCACCGCGCAAAATTAACAATGACGACGTGACAATCTATCACTCCATGCCGAACGGATTGCGCGACCAGTTGCGAAGACGCATCATCCCGGGACTCTTTGTAAACACCACAGACGTCCAGGAACAAAAACGCTCCGCCCTCGCAGAGCACAAAAGCCAGCGCGAATGGCTCGATTCCACACAAAAGATGGATTTGTATTTGAATACAATGGAAGAGTTTGCACTCGATATGGGGCGGATGTCTGGCAAGTTTAAGTATGCCGAAGGCTTTCGCCGTCATCTCCATTACGGTTTTTGCGGCGTTAGCGACGACCCCTTAAAAGATGCACTCGGAGAAAATTGTTTGATAAATGAATCTTACGAAAAGGCCCTCGAAGAGGGATTTTAAAAATGAAAATTGTTGCTGGAATTACTGCACTGGTTTTCCTTGCGGTCGCAATACTGAAACCGCAAGTCTTTAAATTAATCTGGCAAAAACTCGAACACATCCTCGACTGGATTGCAAAATCAACAAAACGCGCCGTCGCTGTCGTATTTATAATCTCATTTTGCCTGAACGCGGGGATAACGCTCATTATCGGCGAATCGCCGCCACACATCCACGACGAGTTCGCAAACCTGCTTGCAGCAGACACGTTCGCACACGGTAGAGTGTCAAACCCCCCGCATCCAATGTGGAAATTCTTCGAGGCAATCCATGTACTCTCGCATCCAGCCTATGTAAGTAAATACCCGCCTGCGCAGGGAATGATGCTTGCCATCGGACAGGTCTTATTTAATAGACCTGTCTTTGGCTCGTGGTTGAGCGCGGCGCTCGCCGCAGCAGGGATTTGCTGGGCGTTGTCTGGCTGGATGCGTCCGAAATGGGCAGTTTTTGGTGGTTTATTAGCCGTGTTTCACCCCATTTTACTTAAATGGAGTCAGGTCTTCTGGGGCGGTTCGGAAGCCATGCTCGGCGGTGCGCTCGTCTTTGGCGCAGTCGGCAGACTGGCAACTTCTTTATCCGCTTTTCCATCATTCACGTTCGGAATCGGCACCGCAATTCTTGGATTAAGCCGTCCATTTGAAGGACTCGTATTAACCATCCTCTGCTCTGCATTTTTAATCATTCGATTTATCAAAAATGGAATCCTTTTTTCACACCGCACGATTTCCAGAGTATATCTTCCCATTGCCATCACGGGGATTTTGTTCCTCGCGTGGACGGGCTATTACAACTGGCGAATTACCTCAAACCCGCTCAAAATGCCATACATGGTTTATGAGGAACAATACGCAGTAGCCCCGTTTCTCCTCATTCAAAAACCACGTCCCATCCCGGCATACAACCACGAATTTATAAAACGCCACTTTGTCGAATACGCCATGGATGAATACAACCGCCAGCAGACAATCACGGGATTCATTAAAGAAAAAACCGTCCAATTCAAACGAATCGTAAAAGGATATTCATGGACCTATGCGCTGCTGCCATTGTGCATTGCATTACCGTGGATGATAAGGCGACGCCTTCATTTCAGCTTCCCGCTTATTTGTTTTATCCTGTTCATGCTCGCTATGTTTTTGGAAACATGGATGTGGGACCGCTATGTGGCACCAATAGGCGTCGTATTCTTCTGCCTTGTTGTTGAAGCATTTAGAAGATTTAAACTCTGGCACTGTTGCAAAAAACCTTTTGGTTATGCCGTAGTTATTGCAATCCTGGCACTGTGCTGCCTGCAGACCCTGCTCTGGATGAAAACACGTAAATGGGAATATTCACGTCGTGACTGGGACTGGCAAAGAGCGCAAATGATTAAACGCCTCGAATCCGAAGGCGGTAAACACCTCATATTCGTCCGCTACGGCCACAAACAATCTGTTCATAATGATTGGGTCCACAACAGCGCAGATATAGACAATTCAAAAGTAGTCTGGGCACGCGACATGGGCAAAGCAGAAAACAAAAAACTGATTGAATATTTCCGCGACAGAAAAATCTGGCTCATCGAAGCAGAAAACGAATACGACCCACCGCCAGACAAAATTCAGAAAGTCGAATTAAAGCCTTATGAGTAAAACCAATGTACTGTGCGCTTTAAAACGATAGAAAACGATTTAAACCACCCTTTTTCTATCTAAAATTTAAACTCGTAATAAACTGGTGTTTTTAATAGCCTTCGATATTTTTTCATGAATAATATAAAATTCTCTGGTATATTTTTTAAACAACAATGAGACCAGTGGAAATATTGAAAATAGTGACGGGAAAAATTTAAAGTGAATTTATCGAGAAAGGCATTATGGACTGCTGGTTTTTCAGTTCATTTTATTTTTAAAAATAAACATGGCGACAATACATAAACTTATAATTGGCAATTGCATGAGCATGGAAGAAATTCCGGATGAGAGCTGCCATTTAATGATTACTTCTCCCCCCTATTTTAATGCCCCATTCGTTACAAAGGATTGTTCAAGAGTTATGACCAATATCTTGGAGTATTAAAGAAGTTCGCACAAGAAACTCACAGAGTCCTACAAGATGGCAGAGCAGCTGTATTAAATATTGACGACATGCTTATTAATGGAGAAAAATTCCCGATAGTCGCCGATGCGACAAAGATATTTCAGGAAACAGGTTTTAGATATAGAGACAGGATTATCTGGAAAAAGCCTGATGGTTACTTAAGAATCAGTCGCAGGAGCGGTGTTATCTTACAAAATCCTTATCCCATGTATTTTTACCCCGATAACTTACTTGAAAGTATTCTCATTTTTCAAAAAGGAAAATTCAATTACCGCTCAATATCAAAAGAAGTGAGAGAAGCATCAAAAATTGATGTCAGAGAGTTTTCAGAAAAAAAATGGTATATGACAATATGGGAGATGAATAATGTCCTACCCGGTTCCAAATTGGAGAAAGATATAGCCGCTTTTCCCTATGAATTGCCATACCGCTTTATAAAACTGTTTTCCTATAAAGGAGAAACAGTCTTAGACCCGTTTGCTGGTAGTGGCACAACGATGAAAGCAGCAAGAGATTTAGGAAGAAATAGTATTGGCATAGAAATCAAGAAGTCATTAATACCGATTATAAAGGAAAAATTAGGTTTTGAATGCAAACAAGGAGATTTCTTCACTGACAAAGAGGACAGGTTTGAAATAATAATTAG
>JAOADO010000035.1 GCA_026417275.1 Verrucomicrobiia bacterium | reverse complement strand
AGATGTGTATAAGAGACAGCTCTCATTCTGTTGAGATTCAACTTTTTGGGGACATGCCATGAATAATTTTTGAGCAGTGGATTGTGTGCAGGATAGTTCCAGATGAAGTATCTGTATTGTTTTCCTGTGGCGCTGAAGCGGGCGTGGAAATCTGGAGGGCATTTTTTTGCCTGCATCACGCGGATATCGTCCGGCAGGTAAGCGTTGAGGGCAAGCGGCACTTTTCGCAGTGGCATTTTGAATTTTTTCTCTGGTACATCGAAATGCGCAATCATGCTGAGCGCGTGGACGCCGGCATCTGTTCGGCTGGAACCTTCCACAGATGTGGCTTCGGGGAAAATTTTCTTTAGAGCCTCATTGATTTTTTCTTGGACGCCAACACCAATCTTTTGCACCTGCCAGCCGGCATAATTTGTTCCATCGTAAGCAATGGTTAATTTGATTCTTACATTGCCCATGTGTGAAATCTGCAAATCGAGCATGTCATCCGCGGCTATCAAGGTAACTCTGCAATAGGACAGCCGCCGCCATGCGGTCTATTTTTTTCTTGAACGATTTTGTTTTTTCGCCTGTCTCCAGCATGCTTCGTTGCGCCTGAACGGTGGTGAGTCTTTCATCCCAGGTTTTTATCGGGACATGAATTGTTTCTTTGAGCGCATCCACAAATTCGCGCACTTTGTTTGCCGATTCTCCGTATTCGCCGCTCAAACTGCGCGGCATTCCCACGAGAATAAGCGATACCTCTTTTTCCTGAATGATTTGTCTTAATCTTTCGAGGAACTTATCAAACGGGGTTGCCGGGATAGTTTCCAGAGGAACGGCAAGCGTCCCGGTGGGGTCGCTGACGGCGATTCCGATTCTTTTCGTCCCGTAATCAATTGCAAGAACACGCATTTTTAAATTGTTTTTAACGCTTTTTCGGCGGCTGAGATTGTTTTTTGTATATCCTCTTCTGAATGCGCGGCAGAGATAAAACCGGCTTCGAATTGAGAAGGTGCCATAAACACGCCGGCGTCGAGCATGGCGTGGAAGAACTTCGCGAATCGCTGGCGGTCGCTTTTCATAGCATCGCCGAGATTATAGACCGGACCTTTTGTGAAATAACAGCAAATCATCGAACCACAACGGTTTACGCATGCATCAATTTTTGCGTTGCTCGCCGCGCGTTTAAATCCTTCTTCAAGCATCGTTCCAAGTTGTTCGAGTTTTTTGTAAACCGTTCCATCTAAAAGTTGTTCAAGGGCGGCAATGCCAGCGGACATTGCAAGCGGATTGCCGCTAAGAGTTCCTGCTTGATACACGGGTCCAAGCGGGGCAAGACAATCCATAATTTCAGCACGTCCGCCAAAGGCGCCTACAGGGAGTCCGCCGCCGATTATTTTCCCAAAACATGTCAGGTCTGGTTCAATTCCGAAAAGTCCCTGGGCGCCGTTAAAACTGAGGCGAAAGCCCGTCATTACTTCGTCAAAAATCAATAATGCGCCATTTTCTTTTGTGATTCTGCGTAGAAATTCAAGGTAACCTGGTTTTGGTAGATAAACGCCAGCATTACCTGGCACAGGCTCAAGGATAATGGCGGCTATTTTTCCGGAATTCGCATTGAAAACTGAGCGAACGGCTTCTTCGTTGTTGAATGGCAAAACGATGGTGTGTTCACTGAAAGATTGCGGGACGCCGGCGCTGTCCGGATGTCCAAAAGTCAATGCACCCGAGCCGGCTTTTACGAGCAGAAAATCTGCGTGTCCATGGTAGCAGCCTTCAAATTTGATTATTTTTTCTCTTTTTGTGAAGCCGCGCGCAAGGCGGATTGCAGACATGCAGGCTTCTGTGCCGCTGTTGCACATGCGAATTTTCTGAATACCCGGGATGGCGTCGCATATTAGTTTTGCCATTTTGACTTCCAGCGGATTCGGGACACCAAAACTTGTTCCGTTTTCCGCTGTTGTTTTTACGGCGTCAATGATTTTCTTATTCGCGTGTCCAAGAATGGCTGGTCCCCACGTCCCCACATAATCAACATACTCATTGCCATCCACATCGTATATTCTGGAACCGACGGCTCTGGCGGCGAAAAACGGCACACCTCCCACGGCGCGGAAAGCCCGCACAGGCGAATTCACTCCGCCGGGTATATACTTCAACGCTTCTGCAAACAATGCTTCAGATTTTCGTCTATCCATAATTAATAAAATTTTAATTTATAAATGTATTAAAAACAAAATAAAACTCCGCTTATCGTCTTTTTGAGTTTGCGCAAATGAATAATCTTAAAAACTTGCGGATAATGGAGTGGTTTTTATAAAAATGCCTCGTTAATATGAATTTTTGAAACACTTTCAGAACGCTTTTACGTAAACAAGTTTTTTATCTAATTCATAATTTTTTAAAATAGACTATTCCTGGTTATTCTGTCATATCAATTGTATTATTATGAAGTTGGAAAAAATAATATTTGGAAGCGCGGGAGTTTTAATATTTACGGCGTTTTTTTTATTTTTGTTTTTTCCGACGATATTTCTCGGGATTGATTCCTTTTTTTATCGAGATTACGGAGTTCTCGGGTATCCGATAATTCATTACCACAAAGAAGCTTTTCTTACAGGTGAAATACCGTTGTGGAATCCATTGAGTCATTGCGGCATTCCTTTTTTAGCCCAGTGGGGAACAATGACGCTTTATCCGTTGTCGCTGTTTTATCTGTTTTTACCATTGCCGTGGAGTTTAAGCATGTTCTGTTTTATTCATCTTCTAATTGGCGCAGCGGGGATGTATGTGTGCGTTCGAAAATTATTTTTCAACGATGTTGCCGCGTTTTTTTCGTCAATTTGTTATATATTTAATGGCATAACGTTGTCCTGTCTGATGTGGCCCAATTACACTGCGGCGCTGGCATGGCTACCCTGGGTTATTTACTCTTCGCAGGCGGGTGTTTCCAAAGGCGGAGCTCGTTTAATATACGCTATTGTTTTTGCGTCGTTTCAGATGCTAACCGGCGTTCCGGAAATCGTCATAATCACACATTTAATCACAATAGCATTTATATTCTTTGATTGGATAGAACATCGGAGAAACATTGCACAGCATGTTTTTCATTATTGTTTAATAATTATTGGAATGATGTTAATCGCGTCTGTTCAATTGTTGCCATTTGTGGATTTGCTAATGAATTCTCATAGAACTGCCGCCATTGACCACACAAAATGGAGCATGCCTTCATGGGGGCTGGCAAACTTTTTTGTTCCTCTTTTTCATTATTTCAAAACATACCAGCACACTTTTGTCCAGACAGACCAGGCTTTTCTTACATCATATTATTTTCCTCTCGGGGCGCTTGCGCTTGCTCTGTACGGGTTTTTAAATCTTGATTCCAGAAGGAAAACTCTGTTTCTTTTTCTGGTTTTCTTTTCAATCGCATTCGCGCTTGGTTCAAATTCTTTCATTTATAATTTTATTTCTAAAATCGTCCCAGTTTTCGACAAAATTAGATATCCAATCAAATTCATAATCTTATTAACATTTATAATTCCAGTGCTTTCTGGCTATGGCATTAATGCAATTATAAAATCACCGGGGAAGGCGCTCAAGACAACGGGGTCGATAGCATGTCTGATTTTGGTCGTTAGCATTGTAATAGTATGGTTAAATAAGAAGTATCCATTTGAATATGAGCAATTTTCCGAAACATTTAAAAATACATTATTCAGACTTGTTATTTTGTTTTTATTCTTTGCGACGCTGATTTTTTCGGCTAAAAACAAAAAACATTTCGCTATCGCTCTGTTAACAGCAATCGCGTTAATTGCGGTAGATGGAATGCTTCACATGCCAAATTTTCATCCCAAAATTTCTGCCGAGCATTTTAAGTCTAAATTATGGGAAAGGTCTGTTGAATCTAAAAAGCCCTCGTTTGGAGATGGCAGGGTTTACATATCGCCAGGTGCGGAAGCAAAGTTACTACGAAGCACAGTTCAGGACTGGACGGCAAATTTCATTGGCAAAAGGCTCGCCTTGTGGTCTAATCTGAACCTGCTTGAAGAAATCCCCAAAGTAAACGGCGCCCTTACCCTGCAGGTGTTAGAGCAAAAAATCCTTGAAAAAGCCCTCTACGATACAAACAAAGCACATCTAAACGGCTTGTTAAAGTTTCTCAACGTTAAATGGGTTACAAAACCAGGCACAGTTGTTGAATGGACAAACTATACAAACTCAATGTCTTTGATTTGGGGGGGGCAATCGGTTAAAATTCTGGAAAAGACAAATATTGTAGATTATCTGTGTTCGGCAGAATTTAAACCGGAGAAGGAAGTTATAGTTGATAAAGACCAGCAGAACGCTTTGAATTTAAATAATTATGCTGACGGCTCGAATGTTTTGATAAATAAAGTGAAATACTCAAACCATAGAATCGAGATAGATTACGAATGCGACAAACCGTCAATATTAACAATTGCGCAAACCTATTATAAAAACTGGAGAGTCAGAATAGATGGAAACAAAACTCAACTTATACGAGCCAATTATGCGTTTCAGGCTTTTGTTTCTCCGTCAGGAAAACACACGGCAGTGATAGAATATTTTGATTTGTGTTTTATCACGGGATTAGCAATTTCATGCGCAAGCGTTATATTTATATCCGTTTTTCTTGTGCAGATTAGACGGAAATATGCATAAAGCAGACAAAGACAAAAACTATGCCGTTGCCATACAAGATATCCACACTGCTGTATGCCTTTAATGAGGAAGGCAAGGTTCTGCTCCTGCTCAGAAAAAAAGAACCCAACCTCGGAGTATGGAGCCCGTGCGGAGGCAAATTAAAAATGGAGGACGGCGAATCGCCATATGTTTGCGCTTGTCGAGAGGCTTATGAAGAACTCGGAGTTAAATTGACCCCATCCGACCTCCATTTGACTGGCATCGTAAGCGAACATGGCTACGAAGGCAATGCCCATTGGCTCATGTTCCTGTTTCACATCTTGCCGCCAATAAACAAATTGCCGCCGCCAAACAACGAAGGCGAATTTGCCTTTTTCAACAAGGATGAACTCATGAACCTGCCGATTCCTCAAACCGACCGTGAAATGATATGGAATCTCTTCTGGGAGCATCAGGCTGGATTTTTTTCCGCGCATTGTGAGTGTTTTCCCGATGGTTCGAACAAATGGACTCTTGAAGAATCAATTAAAACGATTTCGTCTATTTCGAAAAAAGAGGCTAAAGAATTGGGCAAAAAACATGTATTTGAGAAAACCGATATACCAACCAGTGGAGAAAACGAGCCAATTATAGACCTTCAGAGTCATAATTATTTTATGGGCGAAGCCCTGAGGCAGGCTGTGAAAGCCGCAGATATGGAAGAAGTGCCTGTTGGGGCTGTTATTGTCTGCAATGGAAAAATTATAGCTCGCGCTCACAACCAGGTTGAACTCCTCAAAGACGCCACAGCGCACGCGGAAATGCTGGCTATTACTCAGGCACAGTCTGTTGTTGGGGATTGGCGGCTTACGGATTGCGTCCTTTATGTAACCAAAGAGCCTTGTCCGATGTGCGCTGGAGCCATAGTTAATTCGCGCATCCAAACTGTCGTTTTCGGCGCTCCTGACCCAAAAGGCGGCGCGGGGGGCGGTGCTTTAAACCTGCTTCAATTTCCCACATTTAATCATCGGTGTTCGATAATCAGCGGCGTAAGGTTAAACGAGTGTCGCGCGCTCCTGAAATCTTTTTTCATGGATAAACGCTGAAATTTGCGGCAATCAATCGTCTGAAACTATGCTGGAATGGGATATGTGTTTGTTTGTTCTTGTTGAACTAAAGATTTCTGATACTTTATAAAATAATGCGGAACTATTGTCTGAGTATATTTTTGATGGTTGCGCTCGCGTGTGCAGGCGCAGAAAAGATATTTGATTTTAGTGAACTTGCCGAGGGAGATAAACCAGCAGGCTTTAAAAGCGTCCTCGCCGGCGAAGGACAACAGGGTGATTGGCGCATTGTTATGGAGGAAGTGCCGCCGGCGTTAAAACCGTTTTCTACACGCGCTGTTTCTTCTTCAAAGCGTCCGGTCCTTGCCCAACTTTCCAGAGACAAGACAGATGAACGGTTTCCAATTTTTGTGTATGAAGATGAGATTTTTGACGATTTTACGTTGACAACACGCTTTAAAATCGTGGGGGGCGAAGTAGAGCAAATGGCTGGAGTTGTATTTCGCTTTCAGGACACAAACAATTTTTACGTTGCCCGCGCAAACGCAAAAGACGGCAATTTCCGTTTCTACAAGGTCGTAAACGGCATGCGCGGAACAATAATAGGTCCTTCAATGGAAATCAAAAAAGGCGTCTGGTATGAACTTACAATCGAATGCAAAGGAAACAAAATACATATCCTTCTTGATGGCAAAGAGGTAATGCCGGCGTTGACCGATAATAGTTTTTCCAGAGGCAAAGTCGGGTTCTGGACAAAATCAGATTCTGTTTCCTATTTTGCCGGGGCAAAAGTTGTGTATACTCCGCGGGTTCCATATGCTCAGACTCTGGTAAAGGAAACTTCGAGTAAATATTCAAGACTGCTTGGATTGAAAATTTATGCTCCGACACCGACGGATAATAAGGTCAAAGTTATAGCAAGTTTAGATGAATCGGAGATTGGAAAAAACGGCGATAAAGTTGAAACCGACATACTGGCTCGCGGAGTTGTTTACACAGCAAAAGGGACAAAAACTTACGAGGTGTGGATGCCATTGCACGATAAAAACGGGGATATCATTGCCGTGGGTAGAGTTGCACTCAGAACTTTTCCTGGACAAACGGAACAAAACGCCATCGCCCGCGCTCTGCCAGTCATTAAATATATGGAATCAAAAATAAAATCGCTCACGGACCTGCTGGAATAACAATCCGTAAAAACGCGACAGGACATTTTTCTTAAACCAAAGCTACCGGAGATAAATCTTATATTAACCTGCTATGAAAACAATAAAGACGGCGTTTTTTTGACGCCGTCTTTTAGTGATTTTAAAGTATTTAGAAAATTACCTTTGAATTCTTGCTGAACCGCCCTTTGCGAACGATTGCACCTGTTCAAGGGTTGCCATTGTTGTATCTCCGGGGAATGTGGTCAGCAACGCCCCATGAGCCCAGCCCATCTTAACGGCTTCCAGTTCCTCCATGCCGCTTAGCAATCCATAGAAGAAACCGGATGCAAATCCATCACCGCCGCCAACACGGTCGTAAATGTCCAGTTCGCACGTAGGCGCCTGATAAATCTTGCCATTAATCCATGCTATGGCACTCCAGCTGTGGCGATTTGTGGAATGCACTTCTCTGAGTGTGGTGGCAACCACTTTCACATTTGGAAATTGTTTAATCGTGGACTCAATCATCGCAACAAATACGCTCGGGTCGAGTTTAGATTTTGCGGTAACATCAGGACCGGGTATTCCAAGCCCCTTCTGCAGGTCTTCTTCGTTGCCAACCAGAACATCAACGTTTTCGACAATGCGTCGGAGCACCGAGGTTGCCCTGCCAACCCCGCCGGAGACTTTCCACAATTTTTCACGATAATTCAGGTCGAATGATGTAACGGCGCCAGCGGCTTTGGCGGCTTTCATCGCTTCAATTATCAATTCGGCGGTTGTTTCCGAGAGAGCCGAAAAAATTCCGCCGCTATGAAACCAGCGGACGCCTTCGGCAAAGATTTCTCCCCAATTAAAATCGCCTGGTTTAAGGTAAGACGCCGCTTCGTTGGACCTGTTATAGAATACTACCGGGGCGCGCGCACCATAACCGCGGTCGCTGTAAACTGTTGCCATGTTTGGGCCACGAACACCGTCGTGTTCAAAATATTTATAAAATGGTTTGACCCCCATTGCGCGAACACGTTCGGCAATTAAATCGCCGATTGGATATTTAACCATCGCCGTGGCAATACCAGTCTTTAGCCTGAAACAATCAGAAAGATTTGCCGCAACGTTGTATTCACCCCCGCTTACATGAATGAGACATTCAGTAGCTTTCCTGAATGGAATAATTCCCGGGTCCAATCTATGAACCAGAGCGCCGAGGGAAAGCAAATCAAGCGAACCTTTGTCTAAAATATTCAATCCGTACTTATTCATATTTCATCTATAATTTAAGGTTTTTAGTTTTCGATTTAAAATGTTATAGAATTACGTCGCGCAAACAAGAAGAAAAAGAGGGGGGTGTTTTCAACATCAATTATTAGCGAGCAACGGGAAATACGTCTGGAAGAATGTAAAATGCACCGGGGTGTTCGCATTGCGTGTATTTCCAAGCATGAGGAATGGATTACGCTCGCCTGTTTTCAGACTTTGCTGGAACAATGTTCCTCATTTTCAGTCGCGGGAGATTTCATCGCTCATCATACACACAATATGTGCAATTCGCGACACATATCATGAATTCGAATCGTCCAAAAAATGTAACTCACTGAATTTGTTAATGATTGATAGAATTATTAATAGAATTTATTTTACTTTGATTATTTTAATATTTTAACTTATATTTATATGTATATGAATATGTGAATTATTTTTAAAAATAATGTTGTTGCATGAATCTATTTTTTATACTTTACTATAAGGTTATCTTTATTTGTGTTAATAGATTTTGAGGAGAACTAAATATTATGACTCAAAAAGATGGTAAACATTATTTGCCAGATGAAGCGTTAGAGATGGTAGCGGAAAGGTTTAAGGCTTTGAGTGAGAAGACACGGCTAAAATTGATACTCGCGCTTGAATCTGGCGAGAAAAACGTGAGCGAACTTGTAAGGATTGTTGGAGCCAATCAGGCGAATGTTTCGCATCAGTTGCAGATTTTGCTTGATGCCGGGATTGTTGCTCGCAGAAAAGAAGGTGTTAACGTTTATTATCGCATCAGCGAACCTAATATTTTTGACCTATGCGAATGCGTTTGCAAGAGTTTGAAGAAACAGTATGAGAAAAACGCCATATTTTCGAAGATTTTTGACACCGTATAGGATGTAAAACATTTTCCAAGCAAACCGGGCTACAACGCCCGGTTTTTTATTGCAGTTTTTTGCCGCGGTTGTACGATTTTTCCGAATCCCTCACTGATTATGAACAGTGCAACAACATGGACAAGCGCATTGCGAGTGCAAGCGGCAATAAACCATCGCGAAGCCGACCGCGTTCCTTTCGATCTTGGGGGAACAATTTTAACGGGAATCCATCACATCGCGTATCGAAATTTACGAAAGCAGCTTGGTTTGCCAGAAGTTAAGATTAAGATTGAAGACCCAATGCAACAACTCGCATGTGTGGACGAGGATGTTAAGGCGCGCCTGTGTGTAGATATATGGGGAATCAATCCATCTGCGCCGCCGGGGGCAACACTGCCACAAAGATTCGAAGATGGTTATAGCAAAATCACCGATGAATGGGGAATAGAATGGTGGATGCCGATTGATGGTGGTTTTTACCACGACATGCGCAGACATCCTCTTGCAAATGTTGACACAGTTGAAGGACTTTTGAGATATAAATTTCCCGACCCGGAGCACCCAGCCCGCTTTGACGGAATGGCAGAAAAAGCAGATGAACTGATGAACAAGCGACGGGTGGCTTATGTGCTTGGAAGAAATGCCGCCGGTATATTCGAGGTAGCCCTGTGGCTACGCGGTTTTGAAAACTTTTTCTGCGATATGATAGAACGTCCGTCTTTCGCTGAAGTCCTGCTGGATACAATCTGCGATATTAAAATGCGTTACTGGGAAAAAGCGCTTAAAACAGTTGGCGAAAATGTGATGATTGTTTCCGAAGCCGACGACCTCGCCACTCAAAACCGATGTTTAATAAGCAAATCAATGTACAGGAGATTTTTAAAACCGCGACATGCTCGTTTGTTTAATCATATCAAGAAAAGCGCGAAAGTTCCTGTAAAGATTTTTTACCATTCCTGCGGCGCAGTGAAGGACTTGATTCCGGATTTGATTGAAGCCGGCATTGATATTTTAAATCCCGTTCAGGTAAGCGCCGTTGGCATGGACACGCGCGAATTGAAACGATTGTTCGGGAAAGATATTGTTTTTTACGGGGGCGGCGTGGACACGCAATGGATTCTTCCGCGCGGCACCCCTCAGCAGGTAAAAGACGAGGTAAAAAGGCGAATCGAAGACCTTGCTCCCGGCGGGGGCTTTATTTTTGCAACCGTTCACAACATCCAAGCGGATGTCCCGCCCCAGAATATTGTTGCAATGTGGGAAGCTGTGCGAGAATTTGGAATCTACTAAAATTGCGGGGTGTTGCATCGTTGTTTTTTATCCTGTTGTTTCCCACCTTGTTTTTACCTGAATTCATTTGAAACATCTAACAACATGTCTTTGATGCTCTGAACAAATCGTGTTTTATTATCTATATGTCCGAAATTGTTCTTACAACAATAAATGCAAAGTATATACATACCGCTTTTGGTCTTCGCTATTTATACGCGAATTTGGGTGAGTTGAGAACAAATGCGGAAATCATAGAATTTGACCTGCAATCAAGACCATCGGATATCGCGGAAACGCTTTTGAATCGGAATCCGCGCATTATTGGTATTGGCGTGTATATCTGGAACGCAAGACTTGTTGACGAACTTGTCGCAATACTTAAAAACGTAAGTCCTGAAACCATTATTATCTTAGGCGGTCCTGAAATAAGTTTTGAGTGGGAAGAACAGAAAAGTTTCAAATATTGCGATTACATAATCTGCGGCGAGGGAGACATTGAATTTTATAATCTGTGTAGAAGAACGCTTTCCGGGGATTTGCCCGATTCAAAAGTTATTAAACCATTGCCGCCGCAATTGGATAATATTGCGCTTCCGTATGAATTTTACACAGAAAAAGACATAATGCACCGAATTGTTTACGTGGAATCCTCCCGCGGATGTCCGTTTAAATGTGAGTTTTGCATTTCTTCTCTGGATGAGCGGGTGCGTTATTTTCCAGTTGATGCCTTTTTAAACGCGCTCGACACGTTAATACGGCGCGGTGCCCGTCAACTTAAATTTGTGGACAGGACATTTAACGTTGATGTAAAACATGGGGAAAAGATTCTCGAGTTTTGTTTGCAATACGCCAGAAAAGGGATTTTTTTCCATTTTGAACTTGTCCCCGACCGTTTTCCCGAGAGATGGAAAGAGGTAATAAAAGAATTTCCCCCGGCAACAATCCAGTTTGAGGTGGGAATTCAGACCTTCAACCACGAGGTTTCTGAAAGAATAAGTCGTTGGCAGAATTATGAGAAGTTGATTTCGAATCTGCGATTTTTAAGGGAAGAAACTGGCGTTCATTTGCATACAGACCTTATAGCCGGGTTGCCGGGAGAAGACATGAAAAGTTTCCAGAGAGGCTTTGACAGTCTGGCGAAACTTCGTCCGCAGGAGATACAGGTTGGAATATTGAAACGGCTTCGCGGCGTTCCAATTTCGCGGCACGATAAACAGTGGGGCATGGTTTATAACCCGGAACCCCCTTATGAAATCCTCAAGACTTCTACCATGAGTTTTGAAGAATTGCAAAGGATAAAGAAATTCGCGCGATACTGGGACATGATTGCCAATAGTGGCAATTTCACGACGACCACAGAATTAATACTCGAGTTAGACAAATATAATTCATCAAACTCAAGCGACCACTCTCCGTTTAATGAATTTATGCAATTAACAGAATGGCTATTTGCCAAAACTGGAAGGACAACGGCAATCTCTCGCGATAAACTGGTAGCTCTTTTATTTGAATATTTGATATCGCAGAAACATGTAACAGAAGAATTGGCGGCAGAATGCCTTATTGAAGATTGCAAACGCGTGGGGTTCCGTGAATTGCCGGAGATGCTTCGTCCTTTTTTAAAAGAAAAACTACCTCATTCGTCAAAGAATAGCACAAAAGAACCGCTAAAACGACAGATAAAACATGTTGATACACAATAAATATTGTTAATTAATCTTGATTATATGACTCCGTCCATTTATTAATTAAACTCAGTCTGATATGAGGTTTAACATAGTAGAACCATTAACGAGAAATGGATACGATTGGTGAGTTCAGCCTTATTCTGCCGGATTATTACCTCAGGGCAACGATATTAATTTCATTGCTCAGCGTATGGGTGTTAATTGGCATCTTCTTCTATCTTAATTACTATACAAGACGGCGCTACTTCACGATTTGGGCGGGAGGGTGGCTCTTTTATGCAATATGGCTTACTTTGAGTTTTTATGTTCAGGAGGCTAACGAAACACCGCTCTTGCTCATGCTACGGCAATGGTGTATATGCGCGGTTGCAGTTTCTTTTTTCTGGGGGAGCGCGCGTTTTCTTGGCAACCATGTGAGCCAGAGGCTTGTCGCATTGTTCCTCGCATTTCTCCTGGTCTGGAGTTATGTTGGCGCATATCATATGGAAGATTACTGGCAGGCGCGACTGCCGATTTACTCGTTAATCTTCCTGGCAAGCACACGGATTTCTTACTGTTTTTTACTTTACCGCAAACGTCATTCTTTTCTCGGAGCGGGACTTCTTGCGTTTGGTTTTTTCCTCTGGGGCGTTTTCCACATCACCTACCCAATAATGCTAAAAATCCCAGAACTTCATACCACTGTCTTTTTTATATCCACAATTGTTCAACTGTTTATTGCGGTGAGCATGATTATTCTTGTGCTTGAAGAAGCTCGGGTAGTTAAAGAAAGAGCAGTCAGAAATGTAATTGAAGAAGGGCATCAGACAGAAGTGTTAAAAAATGCCGTTGTCTCAACAGAAGAGCGATATCGTTCGCTTTTTGAACAAGCCGCTGAAGGCATTTTAATAACCGACATTGACGAACTAAAAATCGTAGAAATTAATCGGACCGGAGCTCAGATATTGGATATTCAACAATCAGAAGCTAAAAATTATAGTCTAAAAGAATTCTGCTGTGTTGATGAAAAACAATCCGACAGCTTAAAAGACGGTTTTGAGTGGTTTAACTATTTAACTCAACAGAAACCGTTGTATTTGCGCAAAAAATGCGGTTCAGTAGTCGCAACAGAGGTTGACGGTTCCATTGTAATTTACGGGAAACAAAAAGCGCTTCAGCTTTTCGTAAGGGAATTGACCGAAAGATTTCGTCTTGAACAACAACTGCGTCAGGCAGAAAAACTCTCAGCCCTCGGACAAATGATTTCCGGCGTGGCTCATGAATTAAATAACCCCCTTGCAGTGATAAGAGGCTTTCTTGAGGTAATATTGAATCACCATCAACTCCAACCACAGACAAGAACGGACCTCGAAAAAGTGGTGCGTGAATGCGACAGGGCAGTCAGCCTTGTTAAAAATTTCCTCACATTTGCCCGTGAGCGGCACATGCGTCGTGAACCAGTGAACATAAATCAAATAATTCAATCAGTGATGGAATTGCGCAAATTTACTACCAGAATTTCGAATGTTTCTGTAAATTATGAACTTGATAAAGCACTGCCGGAAACTATGGCAGACCCGGACCAGATTCAACAGGTTCTTGTAATTCTTATAAACAATGCCCTGCAAGCGATGGAAAAATCGTCTCCACCGCATTGTTTACGCCTTCGCACATCAGTGGATAATAGCGTTATAAGAATAGAAGTTCAGGACAACGGTCCTGGAGTTCCGCCTCATCTTGAGGAAAAAATATTTGAACCATTTTTTACGACAAAAGAGGTTGGAACAGGCACAGGTCTTGGCTTATCGCTTGCTCACAGCATACTTACTGAACACAAGGGAAAAATCTATTACCAGCGTCCGAAAAATGGGGGAGCTTGTTTTGTTGTTGAAATTCCCATCGTTATATCGCAAAATACCCCCAGACCCGAGACCATAGAAAAAGAAAATATGAAAATAGGACGCGCAAGTTTTCCTGCGAAGGTTCTTGTCGTTGACGACGAGAAATCTGTAGTTGACATGATGTCGGAACTTCTTACTTTAATGGGGTATGTTCCAACAATATGCAATTCTGCCATCGATGCTCTTGAAATCATCAACAAACAACACTTTCATGTTGTGTTGTCAGATGTTCGTATGCCAGAAATAGATGGAAAACAGTTTTACGAAATTTTAAGGACAAGAAAACCTGAATATGAAAAACGTGTAATCTTTCTGACTGGCGATACTGTCAGCGAAGATACTCAGAATTTTTTAAAATCAACGGGCACCTTGCATATTCAAAAGCCGTTCCGAATCGCAAGTATTCAAGAAGCAATTGAAAAGACTCTGGCGCAAATCAATCTCCCCCAACCTCAAAACACGCAAGCTTCGTTAAATCCCGAACAAGCAACCGCGTCCCAACCAGCGCCATAGGACCCCAGGATTCGTGTCCATCAAGAATCTGAGCCTGCGCAATGAGATTGAACTTGCCAGTATCCGCGGCAATTAGTGAAAGTTTGCCATTTTCAGACAACACATAAAACATATCTTCTGCAAGTAAAAAAGGACCCAATCCAAACACATTTTTAGGCGAGCTTTCCCAGATGGGTTTGCCATCTGTTGTTACGCACACAAACTGACCGTCTGCCCTTACGCCGAAAATATGGTTTTTGTAAAATATTGGAGTATG
>JAOADO010000034.1 GCA_026417275.1 Verrucomicrobiia bacterium | reverse complement strand
CGCGCTGGCAATCGCGTCCCTTGTCAAAGAGATAGAAAGAAAACCCGTACCCTACGTCTCATTTACCGATAGTCTGAAATCGCTTCCACCATTGTTCCGTAGATTTCTTGTCGGAGTCGGCTTGTTCGGATTGGGCGACTTTGCTCATACCCTGTTAATTCTGCTTGCCGTTACTTCATTAAAAGACAGCATGGGAGCGGCAAAAGCGGGCGCCATCGCCGCTGGGCTCTATTTGTTCCACAACCTTCTGTACGCCTCTTTTTCAATGATAAGCGGCTATTTAGCGGATAGATTCAATAAACGGCTGTTGCTATCGTTCGGTTATAGTCTCGGAGTTTTGATGACACTCTGCGTAATTCTTCTACCAATGACACTGCCATCGCTTATTATGGTTTTTGGAATCGGCGGCATCTACGTGGCAATGGAAGAAACACTCGAAGACTCGTTTTGCGCCGAACTTGTTAGTAAGGAAAATCACGGAATGGGCTTTGGCGTCCTTGCAACAGTCAACGGCATCGGCGATTTTCTCTCAAGCATTATTGTCGGATTTTTATGGACTGCCGCTGGCGTGAAAGTTGCCTTTGCGTACAGCACATGTCTGTTTATCGCCGGAGCTGTGGTTGTTTTTACTTTAAAAGAATCCCAAAAAACATAAGAAAGATAAACCGCTCAATCAGTTCTTGTTCAGCTTTGAAGATGGCAGAAACGGCTTCTTAAACGCCTCTTCAAAATCATATCCCCCTTTGAAATCATCCTTACTATCCTGTTCGGTCTTTCCAAGAAGCGACGCATCCACAAGATTGAACACAATTTCCCCAAAATCTTCACATCGGCGAATCCCCCATTCATCAAAAACAGTAAGAGTCATCGGACCAAACTCAGAGAGCGCATACTCCCTTATTCCCTCCAGAAGTTCCTGCCCTGTGACATGATGCTCCTCGCCTACGGCATTTAACCTTCCGAATTTTTTCTGGGTAAACGCAAGAGCCTCTCGCACAAAATAATACGCTTCTTTAGGATATCGCGAATCCTTTTCTATAACTTTTTCTAACTCTCTGTCAAAATCTCCGCGCTCCATATTAAACCGCTAAATAACGCCAATATTCTAATATTCTACTTTGCGATTGTTGCAAACTTAGCAATTAAACCGCTTATTAATAATAATATCGCCAAAAAAAATACTTTCCTCTGTTTAGACGTTAACAACCTCATTCATCTTTGCCTTTATCCACACTTTTCTTCGTAAACCTGTTGCAAATATTTCATCCAATCACAATGTTCACAAGCTTTTTGGGAACAATTATAACCTTTTTAATTTGTCTTCCTTCGAGCAATGGACTTATTTTTTCTGCGTTGAGGGCGAGTTTTTCAACTTCTTCATGTGTTGCATTTGCGCTCACCGTTATACGGTCTCGAAGTTTTCCATTCACCTGAACAGCAAGTTCAACAACATCTTCAACCAACAACTTCTCATCGCACACAGGCCAGGGTTGATATGTCAATTCAACGCCTTTAAGCGCTGGTTGAACTCCTGTTTGAGTTAAAAGTTTCTCCCACAATTCCTCAGCAATATGCGGCGCAAAAGGTTGAAGAAGAATAAGAAAATCCCGCAACACTGCGGCAGGCTTTACATCCCAATTTTGCGCCTCATTCAGAAAAATCATAAGCGCCGAAATGGCAGTGTTGAACCGCATCCCCTCCATATCATCGGTAACCTTCTTTATACACGCATGAAGAACCTTAAGCTGTTCTTTCGAAGGCTCCACGTCACGGATAGTATCAGAAAGTCTCAACTGTTTGAGCAACCTTTCTCCACCCTCGGGGCTGACAGTTAAAGACTGCTCAAACTCTATTTGGCTCTTCTCGTCAATGAACAACTTCCAGACGCGCCCCAGAAATCTATAAACCCCCTCAACACCGCGCGTGCTCCATGGCTTAACCATCTCCAGCGGTCCCATGAACATTTCATACAATCTGAAGGCGTCCGCGCCGTATTCAGAAAGTATATTGTCAGGATTTATTACATTGCCGCGGCTCTTGCTCATTTTAAAACTTCGCGCGTCAACGCGGATCGAGTTATCAGTTTTTAAAACAAAACCATCTCCGCGTTTTTCAACATCCTCTTCGCTCACTCGCTTGCCATACAATTTCTGTCCAGTCTTTTTATGATAACCAACCATCACAGGCCCAGCAGGGGTTGCCTCCTCTCCAATATCCGCAAGTTCACTGGCGCTACAATAAGAGCCATCCGGATATGTAAACACTGTATATTCAGTTTCCCCAAGAATAAGCCCTTGATTCACAAGCCTATAGAAAGGCTCAGGTGTTGAAACATAGCCAAGGTCGTAAAGCACCTTGTGCCAGAACCTTGCATAAAGCAGGTGTAGAACTGCATGCTCCGTTCCCCCAACATAAAGGTCAACCCCGGGCGAAGGCTTCCCATGCCCCCGATAACCAGCCCCGTCCATCCAGTATTGTTCAGCAGTTTTATTGCAAAACTCCTTATTATTATTTGCGTCTATGTACCGAAGATAATACCAGCAACTGCCTGCCCACTGAGGCATCGTGTTTGTCTCTCGAACAGAACCATCCGGCAGATTCACCCATTCCCTGGCGCGCGCAAGCGGTGGGTCCCCGGTTGGAGTCGGTTTATAATCAGTCAACTCAGGCGGACACAACGGCAATTCAGATTCAGAGATTGCCTCATGTTTGCTACCCTTCCACACAATCGGAAACGGCTCCCCCCAATAACGCTGCCGACTGAAAAGCCAGTCTCTAAGTTTATAATAAATCGCCTTCTTCCCCTTACCGTTCACCTCAAGCCATTGAGTAATTTTCTTCTTTGCCTCTGGCGTTGGCAATCCAGTAATTATGCCCGAATTTACACTAATCCCATCTCCAACAAAACCCACTGGCTCCCCCCCCTCTGTCGGTTGAACAACAACCTTTATCGGCAGATTGAATTTCTGTGCAAACTCAAGGTCGCGTGTGTCGTGCGCCGGAACAGCCATTATCGCGCCTGTGCCGTAAGTCGCCAGAACATAATCGGCAATCCATATCGGTATCTTTTCCCCGTTGACGGGGTTTACCGCATAAGCGCCAGTGAAAACACCGGTCTTTTCCTTCGAAAGCTCAGTCCGCTCAAGGTCACTTTTTGCCGCGGCATACGCCCTGTATGCCTTTACTGCCTCTGCCGGCGTCCCGCGAGCGGCTACATTGTTCCCTTTCCACTCCTCGGGTGTATTCTCGGGCCAGCAAACAGGCGTCAACTTCTCAACAAGCTTATGCTCCGGAGCAAGAACCATATAAGTTGCTCCAAAAAGCGTGTCTGGACGCGTGGTGAACACAACAATTTTCCGCTCTTCCGCCGTAAGATTCAAATCTTCACCAACAACCCCGAACGTAACCTCCGCGCCTTCACTCTTACCAATCCAATTGCGTTGCATCTCCTTTAGAGATTCGCTCCATTCAATCGTCTCAAGGTCCTGCAAAAGCCGTTCGGCATATGCGGTAATCCGCAACATCCACTGCCTCATGGGTTTGCGCACAACAGGAAACCCCCCAACCTCGCTCTTGCCGTCAATGACTTCCTCGTTTGCAAGCACCGTGCCAAGCTCCTCGCACCACCAGACTGGCATCTCCGCCACATACGCAAGACGCACCCTGTCTCTTATACACATCT
>JAOADO010000033.1 GCA_026417275.1 Verrucomicrobiia bacterium | reverse complement strand
AACCACGAATTGTACAACCTCAAAAAAATCCACTGCGTCCACTTATAATAATTGGGGTCTGTCGTATTGACTTCCCTGGACCAATCGTAGCTGAATCCAAGCGATTTTATCTGACGCTTAAAGTTGGCAATGTTTTTCTCGGTCGTAATCTTTGGATGTTGCCCTGTTTTAATGGCATACTGCTCGGCAGGAAGCCCAAACGCATCCCATCCCATCGGATGCAAAACATGAAACCCTCTTGCCCTCTTATATCGAGCAACAATATCAGTAGCAGTGTAACCCTCTGGGTGCCCAACATGCAGTCCCGCACCGCTCGGATACGGAAACATGTCCAGTACATAAAACTTTTGCGGAAGCTCTTCAACCCTAACAGTTTTCCCGCTTAAATTATGGCGTTTCCCGAATGGATGCTCAGGAGGTATATATTCTCCCGGATTCCACGCGCGAAAACTCTGTTTTTCATCCCAGATTCTCTGCCATTTCTTCTCAACAACATTAAATGGATATAACTTGCGACTCGACATAACCTTACCTGTTCAGTTTTTCACATTAACCTGGCAAAAATCTCTAACTCCTGGAGGGGCAACACCCCACGGTCGCCCACACACATTTATGGTAGCATCCCTCGTGCCGCGAGGAGTAAACTTTCCTTCTTCCACCGGCGATGAAAGAACTACCCTTTCGGTCAGGATGGAACCTGACCCGCCCATTCATTTATCTGAGCGCACCACCAGCCTCACACAGAGGCAATCACCCGAAAAACTTAACCCTGATTCTAAAAAAAACGCTCAGTTGCCTGCCTCTTGCCTTAACAAAGCGGCGGCGGGAGTAGTGTACCTTTGCGCACTTGCCGCCGCATTTCAAATTTTTCACTTAAAATTCAGTTCAGCCGCGCGCTCTTTAATTGCTCTTAAAACTTTTTCAATTACAACCTGACGCGGGTGCACACCCTGGTCTCCTTTGCCGTGGACACGAACAGACACCGAGTTTGCCTGCTGCTCCCGTTGTCCAACAACAAGCATAATATGAGCCTTTGCCGCTTCGGCGCGCTGAACTCTCCCCTGCAGTTTGTCATTACTATATTCAAATGTTGCGCGCACAAAATTCGCTCTTAACTCATTCACAATGTCTTTCGCATACTCAATCTGTCCCTCCGTAACCGGCAAAACGCGTACCTGCTCCGGAGACAGCCAGAGCGGAAAATTGCCCGCGTAATGTTCAATCAAAAATCCAATGAACCGTTCATGCGTCCCAAGAGGCGCACGGTGAATAACAATCGGAGTCTTGTCTGTATTATCTCTATCGCGATAAACAAGACCAAACCGCTTTGGCACAGCAAAATCAACCTGATTTGTGGCAATCGTAAACTCCCTGCCTGAAATACTCCATACCTGAACATCAATCTTTGGCCCATAAAATGCGGCTTCGTTCGGAACCTCCACAAAATCAATTCCAGAATCTACCAACACCTTGCGAACCATGTCCTCGGTCTGCCTCCACAACTCAGGTTCATTTACATATTTCTGCCCGAGCCGCGCAGGGTCATGCGTGCTAAAACGCATCAAATATTTGTTAAAACCAAAAATCTTAAAATATTTTAAATACATCTCATTTACAGCCCGAAACTCTTCGGCAAACTGTTCCGGCGCGCAGTAAATATGCGCGTCGTTCATCTGCATCGAGCGCACGCGCATTAACCCCATCAACTCCCCGCTCTTCTCATAACGATAACACGTTCCATATTCAGCAAGCCGCAACGGTAAATCCCTATAACTCCTGGGCACAGCCGCAAAAATTTTATGATGATGCGGACAGTTCATCGCCTTAAGGTAATATTTTTCAACAGACTTAACCTCGCCATTCTCGTCGTATTCCTTTAATTCCATCGGCGGGAACATGCTCTCGGCATAATATGGAAGATGTCCGCTCGTCAAATACATGGATTCCTTTGCCAGATGCGGAGTCCTAACCCGCACATAGCCAGCTAAAAACTCGGTCTCCTTCGCCAGCTTTTCCAACTCTTCGGCAAGGACACCGCCGTTTGGCATCCACAAAGGCAAACCAGGACCAACGTCGTCGTCAAAAAGAAAAATCTCCATCTCCTTGCCAATCCTGCGATGGTCCCGCTTCTTCGCCTCCTCCTGCGCCTTCAGCCACTCCTCAAGCTCGGTCTTGTTCTGGAAAGCCGTCCCATAAATTCGTTGAAGCTGAGGATTCTTCTCGTTGCCGCGATAATAAGCCGCCGCAACCCGCAAAAGTTTAAACGCCTTTACATTCCCCGTTCGCATCACATGCGGACCAGCGCAAAGGTCAACAAACTCGCCGCTCTGATAAAACGAAATCGGCTCCCCTTCAGGAATATCGTTCAACCTGTCCAGCTTGTATGTTTGTCCTCTCTGCTCAAAAAACAATTTTGCTTCATCCCGCGTCTTAATCATCTTTTCAAACCGATGATTTTCCTTAACGATTTTGCGCATCTCCTCTTCAATTTTAGGAAAATCATCCGGCGTGAATCTGTGTCCGGGAAGGTCAAAATCATAGTAAAAACCATCCTCTGTTGCCGGTCCAATATCAAGTTTTGCCTCAGGCCAGATTCTCAATACAGCGGCGGCCATAACATGAGCGGCAGAATGGCGCAACCGTTCAAGTTCCGTCATCTTCTCGCGCTCTTCAAGACTCTTGCGTTCAACTACATGTTTTGCGGCTTCCATAAAAACAACAATTCCTAATAAAAAAGCCCTTTTATACAGGGCGCAATTTTACGCCTCCACACCTTTTAATATGTGGATGCACATTTGCAGACTTACTGAAAAAACTATGCGGCAAATACCCGCAACAAGTTAGATTATACCAAAACAGGTCACATTTCAATTGAATTATGGTGCCAACCGCCGGTCAGTCAGATTCCTAAAAAGAAGATTCTAAAAACGCACTATCATGCAATCGCCGCAGTCTTGACCCCCTCGCAAAGAAATGAAAAATGTGCTATCGTCCGTTCAACATCATCTACAACCTCATCCGGCGTCGAAGTACCTGCCGTTATACCAACAGTACAAACGCCATTAAACCAATCCAGAACAAGGTCTGTCGCAGTTTCAACCTGGTAAACATGCTTGCAAAATTTAAGACACGTTCGCGTCAACTCAGCCGTGTTGTTGCTCTTTTTCCCACCTACAACGACCACCACATCGCTTCGCTTTGCAATCTCCACAGCGGCAATCTGCCTCTGCTTTGTTGGCGCGCAAACAGTGTCCACAAAACGGATTTCAGCCCCTGAAAACCTCTCTCGAATCAACCCTATCAACTCAAGAACCCTGCTCACAGGTTGCGTCGTCTGCGAAAGCACGCCATATTTCTTTTTCTGTGGTAAGTTATCAACATCCTCGCGCGTCAGAATAACAGCATACTCGCCAAGGTCGCCCACAATCCCGCGCACCTCCACATGTTCAGGCTTGCCAACAACAACAGGAAAAAAACCCTCTTCAACAAACTTTTTCACCGCTTTATGCGCGTATTTCACCAACGGACACGTGGCTTCCACAACATCAAACCCTCCGTCTTTCAACCTGTTAATCACACAATCCGAAGCCCCATGCGCGGTTATCATTACCTTTTTTGTCTTAATCTCATGCACTTCATTCGCAAACTGTATGCCTCGCCGCCTTAATTCATTCAAAACAAAATCATTATGAACCAGTTCCCCGAGTATGGTCAGTTCAGATTCCCCCGATATTCGTTTAGCAAGGGCAATGGCGTTCTTCACACCGAAGCACATTCCGTAATGGTCCGCTCGAATAATATTCATAACTTTGTATTACAAAGTATATGACAATCTTTCAATCCGCAATGTTCATTTTTATCCAATATTTATCTAAAATGTCCTACAAATCGCTTTATTTAAACATCAACAGCAAAATTACTGTCTTTTATTAAATACTTTGAATCACAAAGCATATATCCATCCCTTGATAAACAGACTTTAAAATGTTCTTTTATTGACGCGTCTTCTGGCTTTGCCATAATCAGTCCAGGTCAATATTACATAGCGCTGTCTTTCATATTGTGGCGGGCAAAATGTGGGCAAACCAATTCCCGATTAACCTCGGGCATAGCGCTATAAAAAATATATCCTGAAAAACCAACAACAAATGAACGAAAGGACGCAATTTCTGGTCACTCTGCCATGGACAATGGCAGAGCGTTTTGCGGAACTGGAAAAAAAGAGCCCTCCAGAGTGGCTGGCAATTTCTGACCCCATAAGCGGCAATATCGGCTCTGGCGGCGCAAGTTGTCGCGCCATTTTCTATGGATGGAAGAAAACAGGCGAAAACAACGATTTCTTCTCATGGCTCAATGAATCCAAGAAAATTATAATCCACGGCGGCGGCTTGAGCCGTCGCCTTCCTGCTTATTCAGCCATCGGAAAACCACTGACCCCAATCCCTGTTTTCAGATGGGCGCGCGGACAACGATTGAACCAAACACTGCTCGACCTGCAATCCGCAGAATGCGAAAAAATTATGAACCACGCCCCGGATTCAGCGCGTGTCATGATCGTAAGCGGAGACGTGCTTTTAAGAATACCTGGCAGATTACCGCCTTTGCCGCAAGCAGACATAATTTGTCTTGGCATAAGAATGCCTCCGGAAAAAGCAAAAGACTTTGGAGTCTTCTTTTGCGCTCGAACAAATCCGGAAACACTCGCATTCAGCCTTCAAAAACCTACTGCCGCCAGGATTCGTGACCTTTCCGTCGAATACCTCTACTACGCCGATGCCGGCGTCTGGTTGTTGAGCCAGAAAGCAACCAGAGCCCTGATGGAATCCGCCGGCTGGCTTACAAACGGAAAATTGATTGAACAATCAAAACCATACGACCTTTACGGAGACTTTGGTTCACACATAGGAACAAAACCAGTCACACCGAACAACACCTTATCAAATCTAACCTGCGCAATAGCAGTCATCCCGCAAGCAGAGTTTTACCACTTTGGCTCAACCCGTCAGTTAATCGAATCCGTTTCAGAAATTCAGAATCTCGAACTCGACGAAACCAAACTCGGTTTGATGGGAGCAAAACGTCATCCAGACCAATACCTACAGAACGCATGCTTCGAATACCCACTTCGCCTCGAAGAAAACCACACACTCTGGGTCGAAAATTCTCACATTCCAAACACCTGGTGTTTAAGCTACAACCACGTCTTCACAGGTGTTCCACAAAACACCTGGCAAATTCACCTCCAGCCAGGTGTTTGCTTTGACTTCACCCCGATTGACCAGGATAAATATTGCGTCCGCGTATACGGATTCAACGATTCATTCAAAGGAACAATCGCAGATGCATCAACCACATGGATAAACAGAAAAATTGAAGAGTGGTTCAAAATCAGAAAAATTGACCCAACAAAGGCAGGAATAACGCCAGACACAGATATTTACGAAGCCAGACTGTTCCCGATAAAAAAATTATCTGAAATAACATCTGAATTTCTCGAGTGGTTCTATTCTGAAAATCCATCCTCAAATCATAAAAACACCGAATTTGCACGCGAATGGTTAAACAGCGAAAGACTCTCCTGCCGCGACATCCTCCAGCGCATAAATCCACACAGGCTCTACGAACAAAGAGACGCTCTCCGTAAAACATGCCTCCTACCAATGCTGAAAAATTACCGCTACAGCGTGTTTTTTAAACTCGACCTTGAATCCACATCCAAAATTTTCGCAGAAACCGAATATCCACTTCCAGAACTCACATTCGACTCATGGAGCGGTCTTGAACCACTGCAGGAAGTCCACGACCAGATGTTCAGGTCTGCCGTATTGCGCCACCGCGGTAAAAACGGATGGGACTTATTCGAAAAAAACGCCTTCGCAAGACTCCGCGAAATGATTGTCCGCGATGCTCAACTTTCTCCGGTAGACCCGCGCCCCTGCGCTCAGGAAGACCAGATTGTCTGGGCGCGAAGCCCCGTGCGGCTCGACCTTGCAGGCGGTTGGACAGACACCCCACCATACTGCCTCGAATACGGCGGACGCGTTATAAACCTTGCGGTAGACCTCAACGGGCAACCCCCAATCCAGGTCTTCGCAAAACTATCCAAACACAAAGAACTCGTGGTCCGTTCAATTGACCTCGGCGTCGAAGAAAAAATCCAGACTTATCAAAAACTCGACACCTTTGCCCAGCCGGGAAGCGAATTCGCCCTCGCAAAAGCAGCTCTCGCCCTGGCAGGATTCCTCCCGCGTTTTCATACCACCGGTAAATACCCCACCCTCCAGGCGCAACTCGAAGACTTCGGATGGGGCATCGAAATCTCAATGGTATCCGCTGTTCCAAAAGGCTCAGGACTTGGAACAAGCAGTATCCTGGCAGCAACACTGCTCGCCACACTCAGCGACCTCTGCGGACTCCAATGGGACAAAAACGCCCTGTTCACACGAACACTCGCCCTTGAACAAATGCTCACAACAGGCGGCGGTTGGCAAGACCAAGCAGGCGCCATATACTGGGGAATTAAACTCATCGAAACATCTCCCGGCTTAGCACAAAAACCCGTCCTCCGCTGGTTCCCGGACCACCTATTCAGCCACTCCTACGCAAACCGCGTTATCCTGCTCTACTACACTGGCATAACCAGACTCGCAAAAAGCATCCTCCAGGAAATTGTCCGCGGTATCTTCCTCAACTCCCCGGCACACCTGCGGTGCGTCGAAGAAATCAGTCAAAACGTGGACATCGTTGCCGATGCCCTTGAAAAATGCGACTACAACAGCCTCGCAAAAGGAATCAACAACAGCTGGCTCCTGAATCAAAAACTAGACGAAGGAACAAATCCACCAGAAATTCAGGCAATCATTGACCGCGTAAAAGACTATCTGCTCGCTACAAAACTCCTCGGCGCCGGCGGCGGCGGATACCTGCTCATGCTTGCAAAAGACGAACAGGCGGCAACAAAAATCGTTAAAACACTAAAAGAAAATCCTCCAAACAACAGAGCACGTTTTGTCTCATTCCAACTATCAACCACAGGTCTGCAAATAACAAGAAGTTAACGCGGCTCAAAATAGATGTTCCAACCGCGGAAAATCTCCGTTACGGATTTTTAGCCGCGCCAACTTTTACATCGGGAAGCAGTTTGCCGCACAGTTGCGGCGGATAAAAATAACCCATGGTCTGCATCGCCACATCGGTTCTATAAAGCCTATCCTGCATGAGGCAGACCCTTCTGGTTGTTGCCGCAACAGTAGTCGTATAAATGCGAATCTCCCCTCTGAGAGCTGTAATTACTTCCTCGCGCCAGTCGCCAACACAGTCGGCAATGGCAACAATTCTACCTTCGATTCGCCCAACTTCATTAGATGGATATCTGAGAATACGATTGCCAACAATGTAAACCTTTGTTTCTCCATCGAGCCAGTAAATCGCCTTTGGCGAGAGTTCACCAAGGCTTCTATCCGAAAGCCGCGTTCCATCTGCCGCATAGAGCCAGTAATTCGAGCCACCCTTTGCCTCGCCAGCATAACACTCCATCCCGGGATGCCCCGCGTCAATATCGCCCACCATGCCCTGCCCATGCACGTGGACGGTAATCTCCGGACTGCCCCAAATCATCTTTCCCGTCTTTGCTTCCACAAGACACACCGTATTACTCCTCTTGCCCGGTTCAATGCCGTAAAAAATCTCGAGTCCAGAACGCTTCGGGTCAACATCCGCCACGTAACAAACATCGGGGTGCCCCATCCTCATGTTCCATAGCCCCTTGCCATTGTCGTCAATAACAGCCGCTCCAATGACAATTTCATCTTTTCCATCCTCATCAACATCGGCGGCGTGCATCCCATGCATGCCCTGCCCTCGATAATTCTTGTATTCCCCGCTTGCCTCCCAGTACCAGACAAGATTCAACTGCGGGTCATATGCCTGTATTTTGATAATCGTGTACGTACCGCGCTGGACGATGAGGTGAGGACGCCTGCCATCAATATACGCAATCCCGAGCAGGTTTCTGCAATAATAATTGTAATCCTCAAATCCATCGCGACTTGGCCAATCCCATTTTTTCAAAACCTTACCCGTCATGCCATCAAGCACGATGCAATACTCCGGACCGCTTTTTACATGTCCTGTGGGTTCGCGCGGGTCGCCATCACCGGCTTTGCAAAAGACCTCGGCTTTGCCATCGCCGTTAAGGTCATAAACAACAATTGGCGAATACCAGACGCCCGCCTCGATTGACCAGCCCATGTCGTGGCTCCAGAGAAACTTGCCCTCGTGCGTGTATGCCTCGAGCCTGTAAGTAGTTTCGCTCTTTTTCCAGTAGCCAGGCTGCTGATACGGGTCGGTGTTAAAATCGGGTTGCTTAACCAGATAATCCAATCTGCCGTCGCCGTCAAAATCTCCCAAACCCACCTTTTGCGCAACATAATCCCCCTGCAATTTTATAGAAACATAGTTTCCACCAGTGTTCATCACCTTAACAGGCTTAGACCTTTCTATTTCTCTTCCATTTGCCACTACCTGAATAGAATAAACAAAACCTTCCATCCCATCTTTATCAATAATATTGCATGAATCAGTTATTAAACTTTTGTTCACAACTTTCCCCGTTGAAGCATTACCTTCATATCGCAAAACATTGAAGCCAACATCGCGAGGGTCCTTTGCCAGCAAACGCCACCCAACATAAACACCATCCCTTGTTTTAATCGCCACAACGCCGCGCTCAAGGTCTTCAACCGCGCTTGTACTAACACCGATGCAAATAAGAATAAAACAGAAAATTAACGATAATGACGGTTTCATAGGTATTGATTTGACGAAACCCGCGGCGCTGGTTTTCAAAATTGTTTAGATAAAAATAAAGCGGACCCAGCATAACTGAGTCCGCTTTTATCGAGAGTCTTTAATTATTCAACAAAAAATATTAATTACACAAGACCCTGTTCGAGCATGGCATCGGCAACTTTGACGAAGCCGGCAATGTTTGCGCCAACCACGAGGTTGCCTTTCTGTCCATACTCTTCAGCAGTGTTCCATGCATTCTTGAAGATGGTCTGCATAATCTGTTTGAGTTTTGCATCCACTTCTTCGCGGGTCCACTGCATGCGCATAGAATTCTGGCTCATTTCCAATCCGGATGTCGCAACGCCGCCAGCGTTTGCCGCCTTGCCAGGACCATAGAGAATCTTCTTCTGAACGAAGAGGTCAATACCAGCAGGCTCAGTCGGCATGTTCGCCGCTTCAGCAACCAGATAGCACCCGTTATCGAGAAGCTTCTTCGCATCTTCCCCGCTGATTTCGTTCTGCGTGGCACATGGGAATGCACAATCGCACTTGATGCCCCACGGACGTTGCCCATCATAATACGGGACATTGAACTTCTCAGCATATTCCTTAATTCTGCCGCGACGAACATTCTTGAGGTCCATAATCCATGCGAGTTTCTCCTCATTGATTCCATCTTTGTCATAGATGAAACCGTTGGAGTCGCTCATCGTAACAGGTTTTGCGCCGCATTGGATAAGTTTTTCCACAGTGAATTGAGCAGCATTGCCCGAGCCGGACACAACGCAGACTTTGCCTTCGAGCGTCTCATTGCGTGTCTTGAGCATTTCCTGGGCAAAATAAACGCAACCGTAACCGGTCGCTTCAGGCCTGATGAGTGAACCGCCCCACTTGAGACCTTTGCCAGTCAAAACCCCTGTGAACTCATTTGCAAGCCGTTTGTATTGACCAAACATATAGCCAACTTCGCGTCCACCAACACCAATGTCGCCGGCTGGAACGTCTGTATCCGCACCAATGTGGCGGAACAACTCAGTCATAAACGATTGGCAGAAACGCATGACTTCGCTGTCAGATTTGCCTTTCGGGTCAAAGTCTGAACCACCTTTGCCACCACCCATAGGCAATGTTGTGAGCGAGTTCTTGAAAATCTGTTCAAACGCGAGAAACTTAAGAACGCTCAAACAAACCGTCGGGTGAAAACGCAGACCGCCTTTGTACGGACCAAGGGCGCTGTTGAATTGAATGCGGAAACCGCGATTCACCTGGATATTCCCCTTATCGTCCTGCCATGGAACTCGGAACATGACAACCCTTTCAGGTTCCACAATCCGCTCCAGGATTCTGCCTTCGCGATATTTCTTATGACGTTCTACGGCAGGTTCAATTGATTCAAGAACTTCGGTAACAGCCTGTAAAAACTCAGGCTCGTTCGGGTTGCGTTTGCGTACCGTTTCCAGTACTTCTTTGATATAGCTCATATTTGCGCTTTTTTTGTTTACTTGTTTTGAGTTTTCCAATGTTCGGTTTCAACAACATGCCACCCGGCACTCAAAACCAGACATTAGAAACCCTTACTTCAATTTCCTTTTTATAAGACTTTCTTATTAAAGTCTTCTTTCAAGCAAACAGTTTAAAAATTACTAATATTTGAAGTATCGTCAAACATTTTTTTCTTGTAGACAATTGTTTTTTATCTTTTTCATAACTTGCTTATAATCAATGTATTGCAACTATACAAACACTCCTAACCATAAGACATGCTTTATATACTAATGAATTATATTTAAATAATTAATGGACTTGAGAAATTATACGAGTTAAAACGCAATTTGCAAATTCAGAACTTGCAAAACATTCAAACTTCAAACAAGCGATTTTAAAAATCAACAACTAATCTGCAGTTTATAAATCGCACCTCACTATTGAACTGGACTTAATTATGCAAACCCGATAATGGATGATACACACGCCCACGCTTTAAACCAGAAATATCCTGAACAAATAAAAATCCATCAAAACACTCAAGCCTCATAAAATCATTACCTCCAACACACACCCTCAACTTATAATTAACTTACGGTTTTACCCCTTTAACAACCGTTCGAGGATTTCTCCAGCAATTGCAGGGTTTGCCTTACCTTTACTGAGCTTCATTACCTGCCCCTTAAGGAAATTAAGAGCCGCGGTTTTCCCCGCCTTGTAATCAGACACAGGCCCGGGATTTGCCTCAATCGCCTGCCTGCAAAACTGTTCGATAACCGATGTGTCGCTCAATTGAACTAATCCTTTCCTCTCTATGATTCTTGTTGGCGATTCCCCCGTATCGAACATTTCAGAGAAAACATCCTGGGCAATTTTTGAACTTATTTTCCCGGAATCCACAAGATTGACCAGCTCGATAATGAAACTTGACGGAAACCTCAGGTTCTGAAGCGAAAGCCCGGATTCACTCATCTTTGCCCTCAGGTTGTTTAATATCCAGTTGGCAACCGCTTTTGGATTCCTGGCGCCTCTGGCAATTTGCTCAAAATAATTGCTCAATTCCGTATCGCTTTTGAACACCTCTGCGTCCGAAGCAGGAATTTGATATTCCCTGATGAGCCGTTGCTTCTTTGCGAGCGGAAGCTCAATAATTCTGCCCCGCACCTCATTAAGCCATTCTTCGTCTGGAGCAAACGGAACAAGGTCCGGGTCCGGAAAATAACGATAGTCGTGCGCCTCTTCCTTTGTCCGCATCTCTTCAGTAATACCGACAACATCATCCCACCGCCGCGTCGACTGTATAAGTCTGCCT
>JAOADO010000032.1 GCA_026417275.1 Verrucomicrobiia bacterium | reverse complement strand
ATTCTGTGATATTCCGATTATTAAATCTGGGGCGTAATTGTCCAAATAATAAACCTCCATGGTAGCGAGAAGGTAACTTTATTGATGGACACGGAATCGTCTTCCATGCATCCTTTGAGTCCCCGATTAACGTTTCAATTAAATCATTGTTAACCCCTATCAGTTTTCCAACATGTTTCTGGAGAATTTCACGAACTTCATTAACAACGATGTCGCGTGGAAACGCCAATCCCAGTCCTTTGAATCTTTCTTTATTTTCTGAATTATATTTATCTGAACCATTCGGACAAATTCCTGCAACCTTACAAACTGTTTCCGCCATCGAGCTACAATGGTATTTTTTCATCAATTCTTCCGCCTTTTTAACGCGTCCACTATCTTCTTCATCATCTTTTGAATGTTCGCTCCACAACTTGTTTTCATCATATCCTCGATTATGAGCATACCAGCGCAATACATCCCATAATTCTTGCCAGGTAAGGAGTCTGCCGTTTTTTAAAACTTCGGCAGCAAGTTTCCATGGACATTGAATTCCGGGTTTATCAAGTTCGGATGCTTTTAAGACTCTTAAATACTCAAGCAGCGTTTTTATACGCTTTATTCTCTGCCGTGTGCTTCGAATGTGACGCCTCTGTCTGCGATATTCACGGCGTTTTTTGGCAAGACATGTATCTGGTTCAAAAATAACGACGCCGCACCCTGCAATCTCCGGATAGAAGAAGTCAGAAACATTTTCGCGCTTTCCTATCTTGCCTGTTTGCAGAACAGCCCAACCAATAGAACTATGACCAACATCGAAGGCTACTTCTAAATCCCCACAGAAATCCTTGTTGCTCAAAATTTTTGCTTGCATAATCGTTGAATATATGAAATACTTCATATGGAATCAAGACAAAGTTAGATAACGCAGACCGTGCCTCTATCCGCAACGCGGATACGCCGGTAGCCCAAAAGCGTTATTTTAAGAAACCACCAGCATGCCAGTGCTGGTGGTTTCTTATTTTCAGGAATCATGGTGAAAGTCCTGCTGTAGTTTATTCATTTGCTTATTTTCAATTTCAGTATTATTGATACTTTTGACCTGGATAATTTAATTTTTATGAACACGAAGAAGTATGATTTTCTGGTAATTGGCAGCGGGATAGCAGGGTTGTTCTTTGCTTTGAAGGCTTCGGAGCATGGGAAGGTTGCCATAGTTACAAAAAAAGACCGCGCGGAGTCGAACACAAATTACGCGCAGGGTGGAATTGCCTCGGTAATGTCGAACGACGACTCTTTCGATTTGCACGTAAAAGACACTCTGGTAGCCGGCGCCGGACTGTGCAAAGAAGAAGTCGTCCGCCAGATTGTCCAGGAAGGACCAGAATGTATAAATGAATTGATAAAACTCGGTGTAGAGTTCTCAATGCGAGAATCGGAAGAAAAAGGAGAAAAAGAACTCGACCTTGGACGTGAAGGCGGGCATTCAAAACGTCGTATTCTTCATGCAAAAGATGTCACCGGCAGAGAAATCGAGCGCGCCCTTGTTGCGGTAGTCTCCAGCGAACCAAATATTCACATTTACGAGAATCATATCGGAATCAATTTAATTACCACAAAAAAACTCGGTTTACCTGGAAACAACCGTTGTATTGGCGCCTATGTGTTGAATAAAACTACAGGAGAAATTGTTACCTTTTCAGCAAATGTTGTGGTTCTTGCCACTGGAGGATGCGGCAAGGTTTACGTTTATACTACAAACCCGGATATTGCCACAGGCGATGGCGTCGCAATGGCTTACCGGGCCGGCGCGAAAATCGCAAACATGGAGTTCATACAGTTCCATCCAACGTGCCTCTACCATCCCAAGGCAAAGTCGTTTCTAATTTCCGAAGCGGTTCGTGGCGAAGGCGCCGTGCTTAAAACCATCGAAGGCGAAGAATTCATGGATAAATATCACCCACTCAAATCTCTTGCCCCGCGCGATATTGTCGCCCGCGCGATTGACACGGAAATGAAAAAATCCGGTGCCGAATACGTCTTGCTCGATTGCACAAACCGCCCCGCGCCATTCCTTATAAACAGATTTCCCAATATCTATCAGACATGCCTTAAATACGGCATCGACATGACCAAAGAACCAATACCCGTAGTCCCTGCCGCTCATTACCAATGCGGCGGCGTGGTCACAGACATCAACGGATTAACTAACATTGAAGGTTTATATGCAATTGGCGAGGTCGCATGCACAGGGCTTCACGGTGCAAACCGACTCGCGAGCAATTCTCTCCTAGAAGCCGTTGTGCTCGCAAAACGCGCCGCAGCTCATTCTTCAAAACATCGTCCTGCATCCGTAGATGTTAAAATCCCAGAATGGCAAACCGGAAACGCCCATAACCCGGATGAAATGGTCGTTATCTCTCATAACTGGGATGAAATCCGCCGACTCATGTGGGATTACGTCGGCATTGTTAGAACAACAAAACGGCTTCTGCGCGCCCAAAAACGCATCGCCAACCTCCAGGAAGAAATTCAGCAATATTATTGGGATTTTACCATCACAAACGACCTTCTCGAACTGCGAAACATTGCCACAGTGGCAGAGCTTATAATCAACTGCGCACTACAAAGAAAAGAAAGCCGCGGTCTGCACTATACGCTTGACTATCCAAACCCGGATCCAGACTGGGAAAAACGTGACACAATCGTTTGCAAAGAAAGCTGACTCAAACACAATTTTTACGCCTTGACTGCGAAAATCTTAGTTTTAGAATCACGAAAAATATGAATACCATAAATCAAAAAATATCCCGTCGCCGGTTTTTGTTTTCAACCGCAACCGGGGTCTCTCTTTTCTGGATTTATCCAAAATTATCACAAACTCAAGCTGCCCAAACTTCGCCGAATGAAAAATTGAACCTTGCCGGCATAGGCATTGGCAGTCAAGGAGGAGCAGATGTTGACGCTGCTGCCGGCGAAGGACAAAATATCGTCGCCCTATGCGATGTCGACGAAAAATATGCCGCCAAAAAATTCAATCAATACCCAAAGGCGCAAAGGTTTAAAGATTACCGTGTTATGCTCGACAAAATGGGTAAAGAGATTGACGGCGTCATTATCGGCACACCAGACCATACCCATGCGGTAATCGCCATGGAAGCAATGCGCCGCGGCAAACACGTATACTGCGAAAAACCACTCGCCCATGACATCCGTGAAGTTCATGCCCTCATGGACGCCGCAAAAAAATACAAAGTTGTAACCCAACTTGGCAACCAGGGACATTCAAGCAATTCAATCCGCCGTTTGTGCGAGTGGGTCTGGACAGGAGCCATTGGAAAAGTTCATACCGTCCACGCCTCGTGTGACGCATTCAGAGACGTCTATTCACAAATCCGCAACCTGGACAAAATAAATCAAAAATACGACATCCCGGAAGGACTGGATTACGACCTATGGCTCGGACCAGCGCAATATCGCCCATACACTCCGCTCTGGGTCCACTGGAACTGGCGTGGATGGCTCCCATTTGGAACAGGCACCGTAGGCGACTGGGTTTGCCACGTACTCGACCCATCCTTCTGGGCGCTTGACCTCGACGCTCCGACTTCCATCACAGCCGAAGTCTCAGATTACGACCCTCAGAAACACGGCTTAACATATCCGCCTGGAACAAAAATAACATTCGAATTCCCAGCAAAAAAAGACAGAGAACCAGTCAAAATCGTTTGGTTCGACGGTAACAACAAAATACCTAAACCAGAAGGCTTTGCCGCAGATGATAAAGTCCCGGGCACAGGCGCCGTCCTTTTTGGCGAAAAGGGAATGATTGTTCATGGTTCGCACGGCGCCGGCGGTTGCAGACTAATTCCAGAATCGCTGATGGAGCAATATTCAGGAAAAAATGCTCCCTCAGAAAAAATTCCGCGCGTAAAGAATCACATGTTCGATTGGATTGACGCCATAAAAAACAACAAACAGGCTGGCTCACACTTTGGATACGGCGGCTTGCTAACTCAAACCGCCTTGCTTGTCGCAATTGCCATAAAGTTCCCGGGACAAACACTAAAATGGGATAACAAAAAAATCCGTTTCACAAACAACGACGCGGCAAACAAATATATAAGTCCCGAGTACAGGAAAGGATGGAAACTCTAAAACAATATCATTAATACCTTTTGACAGACTTTATACAATAAGAAGTTAAACTAATTAGTTTCACAAATTGTTTGAAATAATTCGACATAAATTTATATTTTTAACAATATGATTAGCCGAAGAGACTTTTTGAGCAGGTCCGGGTTAGTAGCCGCAGTAGCCGCTATACCGCAGACTGTCCGCTCCGCCGAAGAAGCCCAGAAACTCACCAATCACAAGCCCAAAAATATCATTCATCTTGTTGCCGACGGCACAAGCATGGGAACAATTTGCATGGCAGACCACTACTCTTACAAAGTGCGCGGACGCGGTCTAACCTGGGTTGCCCTTATGAACAACCCGTCAATCAATTTTGCATGGGTTAACATGCGGTCTCTGAACTCGCTCGTCACAGATTCCGCCGCCGCGGCTTCCAGTTGGGGAAGCGGCTCTCGGGTTTTAAACGGGGCTCTCAACCAACTCCCGGACGGCACAAGCCTTAAAACCCTGTATGAACTATTTTCTCAGGCAGGCTGGAAACGCGGTCTTGTGACAACCACAGAAATTACCCACGCAACACCAGCAGGCTTCGCCGCAAACGTGGATGAACGCGACACAGGCAACATGATTGCCGTCCAGTACCTTGAACGCAAAATTGACGTCTTGCTCGGCGGTGGACAAAAATTTTTCTCTCCAACCGACCGCAAAGACAAACGAAACCTCAAATCCGACTTTTCAAAAGCAGGTTACGAAGTAATGGAAAACCTGGAAGCGTTAAAACTCGCTTCCATAGATAAACCATGGCTTGGAATTTTCGATAAATCGCACCTCCCATTCATGGTTGACCACTTAAACAGCGAAAAAATTAAAGCCCGCGTTCCAACACTCTCATATATGACAACGCGTGCCATCGAATGGTTATCGCGTTATCCAAATTTCATCCTTCAAGTCGAAGGCGGCAGGGTTGACCATGCCGCTCATAATTGCGATGCACCAGCGGCAATGCAGGAAATGATTGAATTCGACAAAGCAATTGACGTTTGCCTCGAATTCCAAGCAAAGAACCCAGAAACACTCATTATTATTACTGTTGACCATGGCAACGGCAATCCTGGCTTGAACGGCATGGGCAAAACATATGGACAGAGTTCATGGCTATTTGCAAACATGGCGAACTTTAAAGCATCATTCCCGGAAATCATAAAAGCAATAAAGAGCGGCGGAAAAACTACCACAACTGACGAGAAAAAAGACGAAAACGAAAAAGAAGACGAAGGCGTTTCTGCGGCAAACAATTCAACCTCATCTCGTTCATCCACTCAACAGCCACCCTTACCAGAACCAAAACGAATAGTGGAAATTATCCAGGAGAAAACAAATCTTCCATATGTCTCTTCCCGTCGCGCAGAACTTTTCCGCTCTCTGCTCGATAAAAAGACTTTCACACTCTATGAGGGACTCAACAACGAAAATGCATACCTCGCACAACTGCTCGCAAACTACATCGGCGTTGGCTGGGGAAGCGGCTCTCACACCTCAGATTATGTCCCACTCATAGCAATTGGACCAAGTTCGGATAAATTCAGAGGATTTTTGCAAAACACAGAAGTCTTCTATAACTACCTTGCAATGGCTAATATTGATTACAAAAATCCAACCGAAGACCTCCTCGCATATGATGGAAAAGGTTCGGACGCATACGAAGTGGAAAATGTTGCAGAATACTCTGAAACCGATTATTCAGCCCTGGCGTAATTAAACCCATAATTTGCCGCCGAGGATACTTTGCAAAATTCCATCCTGGATGCTTCAAAAAACGGGACATCCTGTTAAATAAATATTTTAAACTAAATGTTAACGCTCCTCTGATTAATCCACTATCCCAATAAAAAGATAAAAATTGATTTTTCAACATTCAGCATAAACATTATCAATTAGATTAATTTCAAATTCCATGCTATTTTTCATCAATTGTTCTTATGAACAAATACATTTTTTTATTATGTCTATTTAACATAATCTGGGCAGGCACATTGTCCGCATACAAAGTGCTCGGGGAATATTTGCCTGCGGGAACAATTGTTACAATTAGATTTGGACTGGCTGGTATTTGCATGCTTCCGTTCTGGTTCTTATTCAAAGGCAATGCGCCAAAAGGTAAAGACCTGTTGAAAACAATCGTAATGGGATTACTCGTATTTTCGCTCGGGCACAGGTTGCAAGTAATCGGCAACAACCTGGGAGGTGCCGGAAATTCCGCGGTTATTATGGCTCTTGAACCACTGCTTGCATCTGTAGCAGCTGCGCTTTTCCTGCGTGAATCAATACCAGCAAAACGCTGGGCTGGTTTTGCACTCGGCATGTTAGGCGTGGCAATCCTAAACGGCGTCTGGAGAACAGACTTTCAGTGGACAACCATGGGCGCAAGCGCCTTGTTTATCTCTTCACTGGCATGCGAAACTGCATACTCAATAATCGGAAAACCAATCGTCGCAAAAGCCAATCCCGCAAAGGTGTTGTGCTTAGCTCTTTTAAGCGGATTGGTTTTTAATGTATTGTTCGAGTGGAAAAACTTAACCAATCTCCCCGCCAACCTTCCACTAAAAGTTTGGATTCTATTCCTCTATTTATCAATTATTTGCACACTTCTTGGATACTGGGTCTGGCTGAACGCCATCAAAGTAATCGACGTTAATTTAGCCGCCCTCTCCATATTTATACAACCAATTGCTGGCGTCCCTATGGCGGCTTTTTTCCTCAGTGAAAATATACACATTGGACAACTCTGGGGCGGAATTATCATCGGATTGGGACTACTGCTCGGATTTAGCAAAGACACCCTTAATTCGCTCAACAATTGCCTTAATAATAAAGAGGAAAATCCATCCTGATTTCCGCTATCTGGAATTATCAGTGCGAAATTACCTGAACTCTCTGCCATCTGCAAACAAAAGCAAAAATGTTACGCAGAAACGCCCACTCACCACCTATTAGACCCCAATTTCCCATATTCACCCGAAAACATGACTTACTTCGAGATTTTGATGAATAAACAAAATAATCTGGAGAGAATACGATTTTGCTTGATTTTTTCCTTGTAAAAAATTGTAATTGAAAGACTTACTTGAAGCGGCGGGCATCTTCCGATGCCCGCCGAAACCCAAACAACCATTTCCCCCCTTTTCCCCAGCAATAACAAGCAGACATGTTACGGGCAAGGCGCCCGCGGCTACAACGACCAAGGCGGGAGGTCGTCTCGCCTCATATAATATAGACGGAATTTTTTGAAAATGTTTCAAAAAAATTTTAAAAAAATTTTAATGTTTTATAATTAGGGCTTATAATTAAATAAAGTTTATATTCTATTAAACTTTATAAATGTCTATAAACTAATTGGTTAAATATTTGCATGAAGATTACAAACTTAAACCCAGACTCCGATATAGGGGCAAACAGCTGGTTTCTGGAGATAGACAATCATCGTCTTCTCCTGGACGCTGGAACACACCCCAAAAAAGAAGGCTATCAAAGCCTTCCAATGTTTAAACTTATTAAAAATCAAGAAGTTGATGCTATTGCAATTACTCACTGCCACCATGACCACATCGGAGCATTGCCTGTCGCGTTTCGTCACTGGCAAAGAGCACACATTCTTCTTACCGATTTAAGCTATTTCATTGCCGAACGCGTTCTACACAATTCAGTGAACGTAATGGAACATAAAAAAAACGAACTTGGAATAAACGAATACCCACTTTACACTCATGAAGACATTGACCATCTTTACACAACAATTCAGGGATTTAAATACAACTCTCCTGTTGAATGGGCAGCTTATCATAAGGCACGCGCAGGTTTGTGGTCGCCTGTTCTTGAATTTTTCGACGCCGGACATGCTCTGGGAGCGGCAGGAATACTCGTGCGCGGTAAAAAAACAACCTTTTTTTATACTGGCGATGTTTGTTTTCGCGACCAGACACTTTTAAAAGGCGCTCGCTTTCAAGGAGTACAAGCCGACGTCTTATTGATTGAGACAACGCGCGGCGCAAGACACAATCCAGAGCCATACAATCGTGAAAAAGAAGTTGAAAGATTTATTCTGTCTCTTGAAAACGCTTTAAATAGAAAATCTTGCGTATTGATACCAACATTTGCGCTTGGAAGAACACAGGAAATTCTCGCAATCCTTGCATTAATGACTCAACAGGGGCGGTTAAAACCTCAACCCATTTATATTGGCGGTTTAGGCAGAGTTTTTACTGAAATTTACGACCTCCAGGCGCACAGAACGCGGCGCAAATTACAAAACCTCCAACTGCGTCAATCTTTAAATCTTCAAGTCCTTGAGCGAGAACAACTTTTAAATATGAAACTTTCGGGTGCTCGCATCTTCGTATTAACAGCTGGCATGATGAACGAAAACACTGCGGCACACGAACTCGCCATAAGAATTGCAGGACAGGAAAGACACGCCATCTTCTTCGTGGGTTACGCCGACCCAGATTCGCCAGCTGGTAGAATGAAAGTCTCAAAAAAAGGCGAACCGTTTTTCTTTAGTCAAACAGCCGGACATTTGATTCGAAATTGCGAACTCCAGGATTTTGACCTTACTGCGCATGCGGAACGTGTGGATATGTTGAAATTTGTTGGTAGGGTAAAACCAAAGGTTGTGTTGCTGGGACATGGGTGCGATGAAGCTCGGGCATGGTTCGAAGAACAGATTAAGAAACACTATCCAAAAATAAAAGTTATTCAACCAAAACCCGGGGAAACAGTAGACATCTAATTGAAAAACAACATTTTCTGAAAACACAAACTATGGCAAACCAATAGTTGACTTTATAATTCATAAAATTAGTATAAAAATATAATTAGTAACCCGTTAATGAGGATTTGAATCGTGGGCGGAAAAGATGATTATCTTGTAAGCGTCATGGCAGACATGGGCATGCTCACATACGAGCAAGCCGCTAAATATGGTGCCGAAGCTGATGCGGCTGGCATTGGCACCATCGAGTATCTGTTGTCCAAAAAAATAGTTAAGCCGACCGATGTTGTGTATGCCAGGGCAACATATTTTGGCGCTGAAGTTGTAACCCTTTCTGAATTAAAGATTCCAGATGATGTTATTTCATCTGTTCCTCGCCACGTGGCAAAACGTTACAAGGTAATTCCAGTTTCCAAACATGGACACACAATTGGAATTGCATTGTCTGACCCTTCAGACCTTGATACTCTCGATGCACTTCGCCATCTACTGAATGCCGAAATTGAACCAAAAGTTGCCACGGAAGAAGAAATCGAAGCGGCGCTAAATAAATACTATGGGGCAAGCGAAGATGAAGTCTCGAAGATGATTCAGAACATTACCGAGGGAGATGTAATGGTTGCCCCCGAAACCAAGAGCGTCACAGAAGACGATGGCTCCACCGTAGAATCCGACGCTCCGATTATTAAGCTGGTAAACTCCATTATCGTGGAAGCCTTTAAAATGCGCGCCTCAGATATTCATCTTGAACCCCTTTCCAAGACGTTCAGGGTAAGATATCGCATCGACGGCGTTTTGCATGAAGTCAAAAGCCCGCCAAAGCGGCTTCAACTTGCGATAATAAGCCGTCTGAAAATCATGTCAAACATGTCCATTGCAGAAAAACGGATACCGCAAGACGGTAGAATTATGACCCAGGTGGGCGGCAAAGTAATTGACCTTCGTGTCTCCTGCATCCCTACAACGCATGGCGAAAGCATTGTAATGCGTATTCTCGATAAAGAAGGACTCAAACTTGGACTTGGCGAACTTGGTTTCTTTACAGACGACCAACAACTTTTTGAAAGATTAATTAATTTGCCCGATGGAATAATTCTTGTAACAGGACCTACTGGTTCAGGCAAAACCACCACCCTGTACAGTTGTTTGCATTACATTAACCGTCCAGACCGCAAAATCATCACAGTCGAAGACCCGGTGGAATATACCCTCTCTGGAATAAACCAGGTACAGGTAAATGAAAGCATTGGAATGACATTTGCCGCAGCATTAAGGTCAATCCTTCGTCAGGCGCCAAACATCATAATGATTGGTGAAATTCGCGATATTGAAACCGCTACAATCGCGGTAAACGCATCCCTTACCGGTCACCTTGTATTTTCAACTCTGCACACAAACGACGCGCCAAGCGCTGTAACTCGTTTGATTGACATTGGAGTTAAGCCGTTCCTCGTGGCATCATCAACTCGCGCTATCATGGCTCAACGACTTGTAAGAAAAATTTGCCGCAAATGCGCGGCGCCATATGTACCTACAGACTACGAAATGCGAGCCCTTAACATAGACCAGCAGTCGGCGCAAAATGCTACCTTTATGAAAGGACGCGGTTGTTCGGACTGTTCAAAGACTGGTTATCGCGGACGATTTGGAATTTTTGAAATATTCGTAATTGACGACGAAGCGCGACGACTGATTTACGAAAAGGTGCCTGCTTCCGTGTTAAGACAGAGGGCACGCGAAATGGGTATGAGAACACTGCGTGAAGACGGAACGCGCAAAGTGCTTGCCGGTTTGACAACTCCAGAAGAAGTTATTCGCGCCACAGTTGCAGACGCAGATTAGAGTTGAAAACCGCAAAACCCATTGAAGAATAACGGATTGTAAAAGTGAAATAAAATTGATGGTCAATTTGGTATAATTATTGCTAAAAATAGTGGAATAACGATATGTCATATTCGATGTCAGATTTATTGCAACTGGTGGTCGAAGAAGGCGCCTCCGACCTGCATATCCGTGTTGGAGTACCTCCGGTCATCAGAGTCCACGGCATATTACACCGCGTGGATGGTCCGCCTTGCAAACCTGAAGATACAGAAGAATTAATGCGCAGTATTACTTCGGATGACCATATTCAAGCTGTGCGTGAAAAAGGAACCACCGACTTTGGCTTTGCATTTGGCGAACTTGCGCGTTTCCGTGTGAGTGTATTTAAAGAGAGAGGCAACTTCGGATTGGTTCTTCGTCAAATTCCGAACAAATTGTTGACCCTTGAGCAGATTGGAATGCCGAAACAAACGATAATGAATCTACTGTATAAACCGAGGGGGTTGATTCTTGTCACCGGACCAACCGGTTCCGGCAAATCCACAACGCTTGCCTCCATGATTAACATTATTAACGAAGAACGCGACGACGCTCACATAATTACAATCGAAGACCCTATTGAATATTACCACTATCACAAAAAAGCAATTATCACGCAAAGAGAGATAAACGTTGACGTTCCAACGTTTGCAGAAGCACTAAGGCGTGCTTTGCGTCAAGACCCGGACGTAATTCTGGTGGGTGAAATGCGCGACCTTGAAACAATTGACGCGGCAATCACTGCGGCAGAAACAGGACACCTTGTCTTTGGCACACTGCACACCACTGGCGCGGCAAAAACAATTGACCGTATTGTAAACGCATTCCCGATTAACCAGCAGGAACAAATCCGAATTCAGCTTTCCACGGTTTTGCAAGCTGTTATATCGCAATTGCTCATACCAAGATGCGACAAACCAGGACGAGTGGCAGTGTTTGAAATCATGATTAACACACCATCAATTGCGGCTCTTATTCGCGATAATAAAACATTCCGCATTCAATCCGATATTCAAACAGGAGCAAAATACGGCATGGTGACTCTGGATTCTGTTTTACTGGAAAAATACATGGCAGGCATGATTGCCCGCGAAGAATGCATAAACAAGAGCCAGGACCCCACGACAATGTTGATGAAACTGCAGGAATACGACATGGAACAAGCGGCAAAAGCGGCTCGCGGACAGATACAAGCGCAAATACCAGCGCAACAACAACAATCATAAAATAATATGCCGACACAGGTTTCAAATCCATTTCTTGCCCTCTTGCAGGAGCGACAACTCCTTGACGATATGCAAATCGAAGCAGTCAAGGAAGAACACATCCGCTCAGGAAAAAGCGTTGAAGAGATTCTGGTGGATTTTGGGTTGATGGATATGCAGACACAACTTCAGGTTAAAGCCGATTTTCTCGGCACCGAAGTTGTGGACATATCCAAACACGAAATACCGCCTGAAGTAATAAGACTTGTGCAACCTGCTACAGCACGAATGTACAAGTGCATTCCCGTTGCCTCTTATGGAAATTCAGTGCAGATTGCCCTTGTTGACCCGCTTAATCCAGCAATCATAGACGAACTCGGATTCATGGTTGGCAAAGAAATCCAAATCGTGGTTGCCGACCCACAACAGATTGAACAGGCTATTTTAAAATATTACGGAGAAGACACCGGTTCTGTAACAGAAGTTCTTCAGGAACTTGGTTCAAACGAAGAACTGGCTAAGGCGAACTCAATAGAGGGAACAGACAATATTGCCGAAATAGCAGACCTTGCAAACGACGTTCCCATTATTCGATTTGTTAACCTCGTCCTTTTTACAGCAATAAAAGACCGTGCAAGCGATATTCATTTCGAGCCATTCGAAGATGTGTTCAAAATAAGATATCGTGTGGACGGTGCATTATATGAAATGACACCGCCGCCTAAAAACCTGGCTCTTCCGATAATTTCCCGCCTCAAAGTCATGGCAAACCTTGATATAGCCGAGCGCCGTTTGCCACAGGACGGACGTATTTCGTTCAACATGGGCGACAAGCAGGTCGACCTGCGTGTTTCATGTCTCCCAACCCAATTTGGAGAATCGGTGGTGCTTCGTGTGCTCGACCGTTCAGCGGTAAATCTTGATATTGAAAAACTCGGCTTTCCAAAACCACTTTATGACTACTGGTGCCAGGCGCTGGACATGCCAAACGGAATCCTGGTCGTAACAGGACCAACTGGCTCAGGCAAAACAACCACGCTCTATTCAGGTCTGAGAAGGATTAACACAATTGATGTTAAAATTCTGACTGTTGAAGACCCAGTCGAATACGACATCGAGGGAATAATGCAAGTACCTGTGAACGAAGCGGTCGGAATGACATTTGCCAAAGCTCTTCGCGCGTTTCTGCGTCAGGACCCGGACATAATCATGGTCGGTGAAATCCGCGACCTTGAAACTGCACAAATCGCCATTCAAGCATCATTGACCGGTCACCTCGTGCTAAGCACTCTGCACACAAACGACGCGCCCGGCGCCGTAACCCGTTTGATTGACATGGGCGTTGAGCCGTTCCTGATTTCATCGACCCTTATGGCTGTTCTTGCGCAACGACTTGTGCGAACAATTTGCAAACGTTGTAAGACCCCATTTGAACCCACAGAAAACCAGCTTGCTCTACTTAACCTTACTCCGCACGACATTGGAGATAAAATGTTCTACTATGGACGCGGCTGTTCAGCGTGCAACGACACTGGCTACAAAGGAAGAAAAGGTATTTTTGAATTGCTTGTTATCAGTGAACCAATTAGAGTTCTAATTAACGAACGAGCACCCTCAGCTGTCATGAAGCAAAAAGCCATAGAATTAGGCATGGTTACCTTGCGCGAAGACGGTTTGCGAAATATATTTGATGGAGAGACCACTATTGAGGAAGTTGTCAAATACACGTAAAAAGCGTTTGTTTTATGCCAAAATTTAGCTACGTAGCGCTGGATTCCCGGGGCAAAGAAACCAAGGGCACAATCGAGGTTGGCTCTCAAGCAGAGGCTATCACCCGGATTAAAGACATGGGATTGCATCCCACAAAAGTGGTCGAATTAGACAAAGCCAAACCAAAACAGGACAAAACCGCCAAAACCGCAGATTCAAAAGCCCCTCAAAAGAAGGGGCTTAACATGAATATAAACCTAAACATCAAAATTCCATTTCTTGGCGGTAAGGTTAAAACGAAAGTCCTCACTACTTTTACAAGACAGCTTGCAACTCTGGTAGACGCGGGTTTACCCCTTTTGCGCGGTTTGCGCGTTCTCGAACGGCAAGAAAGACATCCAACATTGAAAAAAGTCATAAATGACCTTGCCGCATCCATCGAATCTGGAAGCACATTTTCCGAATCCCTTGCTCAACATCCAAAGGTATTCAATCGGTTATATGTAAACATGGTGCGCGCTGGCGAGGTTGGTGGTGTGCTCGAAGTGGTATTAAACCGTTTGGCCGAATTCATGGAAAAGGCGCAAAAAATCAAAGGAAAAGTTATTTCCGCCATGTTTTATCCATGCGCCGTCATCACAGTTGCAGTCGGTATCCTCTCTGTACTAATGGTTTACGTTGTTCCAAAGTTTAAAACGATCTTTGCAGACTTGCTTGGACCCGGGAAAGAACTACCCCAATTTACCCAAATCGTTCTCAGTATTAGCGATACAATTGCAAACCACTTTATTGTTACAGTAATTTGCGTAGCAGCGTTTATTGCTGCATTAAACGTTTTTATTCGCACAAAAGCCGGCAGGAGATTGTTTGACCGCTTCAAGCTCAACATGCCAATCCTTGGACCAGTTCTGAAAAAGGCGGCAATTGCGCGGCTAACAAGAACGCTTGGAACCCTGATAAGCAGCGGCGTGCCTATTTTACAGGCTTTAACAATTGTTAGAGAAACCTCAGGTAACTCAATTGTTGCAGACGCAATTCACGCCGTTCATGAATCTGTAAAAGAGGGCGAAACGATAACAGCTCCGCTGGAAGCTTCGGGAATTTTCCCACCAATGGTAATCAGCATGGTGGACGTTGGCGAACAAACCGGCGCACTGCCCGAAATGTTAATGAAAATTGCCGACACATATGACGATGAAGTGGACAACGCAGTAGCGGCTATGACTTCTTTGCTTGAACCAATTATGATTATCTTCCTTGCCGGAGTTGTAGGTAGCATCGTAATCGCGCTTTTCTTGCCCCTTATCACCATCATTGACCAACTTGGCGATTCCGGAAGCGGCACAGACAAAGAATAAACAAAAAGTAGCGCTTATGAAAAGGCGAACATTCCTAAAGACGGTCGGCGGAGCAGCAGGCGCAACCGTAATATTAAGGTTCCCATTTATAACCAAATCCACTGCAGCGGAAACTACTGCATCTGCCCTTCCGTTGCCAAAACGAGACCTTGGCAAAACCGGGTTAAAAATATCTACAGCAGGCTTCTCCGGCTTTGCGTTGAATAAGTATGACCAGGACGAATGCAATCGCGGAATAAGAAGTGCTCTGGACAAAGGAATAAACTATTTCGACGTTGCCCCAGCTTACGGCGAGTCGGAAGTCCGAATGGGCATTGCGTTGCAAGGTGTAGACC
>JAOADO010000031.1 GCA_026417275.1 Verrucomicrobiia bacterium | reverse complement strand
GGATTTGCCTGCTTCGGATTCGCTCCCGAAAAGATCAAGACAGTCGTCATAAATCTGATACGCAGTTCCTAAAGCAAGCCCAAAATTGCGCATCAGTCTTCTATACTGCGGCGAAGCGCCGCTTAGATATACTCCCAACTCGCAGGAAAGAGCAAAGAGTTCGCCTGTTTTCATTTCAAGCGCTTTAAAATAGTCGGATTTTGTAAAATTAAATTGCCCTTCGAGCTGGGTTTGGAAGATTTCTCCGGCGCAGACAGTGTTCGTTGCGGATGAAACAGCGCGGCAAACTTCTGTTGTTGGGTAATTTGCGGTCAGTTTTAACGCATGGGCAAAGAGGCAATCTCCGAGTAAAACGGTAATGTCGTTTCCCCAGTTAGCGGCTACTGTTGGTTTGCCGCGGCGTATTTTTGCTCCGTCAATGACATCGTCGTGGACCAGCGTGGCAAGATGCACGATTTCGACAATTACCGCGGCTGTAAGATGATAATCTGTGAGTTCGCCTGCCGATTTTCCGCTTAGCGCTAAAAGGACTGGACGTATCTGTTTACCCTGGCTTTCAAGCGCGTAGGCAACTTTATCGGCAATTGAGGCATCAAATTCATTTACCTGGTCTGCCAGCCTTTTCCTAACTGCGTCCAGAAATGGGTCAATGGGTTTAATAAGCTGAATCCATGAAGACGCGCCTTCGAATGACTGCCTTATGTTTTCAGCATCCAACCCGGGTTCTGAATTTGTGGCAAATGCCGACATTATTTAAAAAATTTACTTTCAGAATGAAATTAAGTCAAACTTTCTAATGAAAAATGAAACTCTGAATCAGTCGCATTATCTATTTTCCACAACAGTGTTTGTATTTCTTGCCACTTCCGCATGGGCATGGATCGTTTCTACCAACTTTGGGTGCATTTTTGATTGTTTTGCCTTTTGGCGAATCCTGGATTGTTTTACTGACAAGGTCTGCAGCTTCGGACACAATCTGGCTGGAAATTTGCGTTGGTTGGGTGGAAGATGTTGAGGTTGTTGAGGTTGTCGTGGTTCTTCCAAATGCGCCAACTTCAGCATGAAGGGTTTGTTGTGGACGACTGCGCAAAAAGTTTTCAAACGCCATTATGCTCGAAGCGCTACGGAAGATGTTATGACAGATTTCTGTTTTTATGTTAACGCGGAGTTCTTCGAACATTTTATGAGCCTCTACCTTATACTCAATGAGCGGATCGCGTTGTCCGTAAGCGCGTAAACCGATGCTGTTGCGGAGCGAATCCATATTGTAAAGGTGCTCCTGCCAGAGTTTATCTACTGCGCTCAGGATGGTGAATCTTTCAATTGAAGCAAGAACCTGAGGGTCAGGTTCGAATTGTATCTTTAATTGGTAAGAGTTTCTCGCCGCCTGGCTTATAAATCTTGCTACTGAATATTGAGCCGGGCTTAGACCGGCAAAAACGGAATTTTCAGGCGGCTCAGTATCTGCAGATTGTGCGGCTTTAACGATTTCTCCCTCTGGCATGTTTAACGGGAAGTTTATGTTAACCCAATCTGCTAAGCCTCGAATATCCCATTCCTGCGGTTCTGCATTTTTGTTTGAGAATTCCTCCACTTTCATGACGATGACTTCGTCCATAATTTCGAGTAGTCGTTCACGAATGTTGGTTCCGTGGATGACTTCATTTCTGAATCCGTAAATTATTTCGCGTTGTTTGTTCATTACATCGTCGTATTCGAGAACGCGTTTGCGGATTTGGTAATTTTGTTGCTCCACGCGTTTTTGAGCCTGTTCAATGGAACGGTTTAAAAGCGGATGTTCCAGTTCCTGTCCTTCTTCGAGCCCCACGCGCTCCATAATCTTAACTATTTTTTCCGAACCGAACAGTCGCATGAGGTCGTCTTCTAATGATACGAAGAAATGGGATGAACCAGGGTCTCCCTGGCGGGCACAACGACCGCGCAACTGGTTGTCAATTCTTCTTGCTTCATGTCGTTCTGTACCAATTACGTGCAGTCCCCCTAATTCGGCAACGCCAGGACCAAGTTTTATATCTGTGCCGCGTCCTGCCATGTTTGTCGCGATTGTTATTGCTCCACGTTGCCCGGCGCGCGCCACAATTTCGGCTTCCTTCTGGTGTTGTTTTGCGTTAAGAACGTTGTGAATTAACCCAACTTTCTGAAGCATTCGCGAAAGTTGTTCGCTTGTCTCCACAGCAACAGTGCCGACAAGTATTGGACGCCCCTGAGCATGGATTTCCTGTATTTCTTTAAGGACCGCATTGAATTTCTCTCGTCTGGTCTTGTAGACGGAGTCGTTCCAGTCCTTTCTAATACACGGTTTATTTGTCGGAATTACAAGTACTCCGAGTTTATAAATGTCCCAGAATTCCTGCGCTTCGGTTGCAGCGGTGCCGGTCATGCCAGCCAGTTTATGATACATCCTGAAGTAATTCTGGATTGTGATTGTGGCATAGGTTTGCGTTTCTTCTTCAACAATCAGACCTTCTTTGGCTTCCACTGCTTGATGCAAACCATCGCTCCAGCGTCTGCCGTACATTGGGCGACCTGTGTGTTCATCCACGATGACAATTTTTCCGTTTTCGATGACGTAGTGAACGTCTAACTGGAAAAGGCTAAAGGCTTTTAGTAGTTGGGAAATGCAATGAATTTTTTGCGCTTTTTGGTCAAACTCGTGTTGTAATTTTTGTTTGGCAAGAAGGCGTTTATGCGGGTCTGTTTCAGGTCCAATATCAATTTCTGTGAAAGCCATTGCCAGGTCTGGGAGAACGAATGCGTCTGGGTCTCCAGGACTTAGGAAATTTCGTCCTTTTTCTGTTAAGTCCGCGTCATGGGTTTTCTCGTCAATTGCAAACAACAGTTGCTCTTTTTCCGCAAATAATTCGCGTTTTGATTGGTCGGCATGAAGCATTAATTCTGCTTCTTCCATGAGTCGACGGTTTTCTGGCTCTTCAAGCATTCTCATGAGTCCTTCGGAGCGAGGGTCGCCCATTTTGACTCTAAAAAGCAGAAGTCCTATCTGACGTTCGAGTTCTTCGATGTTTTTGACTTCTGAACCGTCTTTTGGATGCAGTTTTTTGATTAGTTCTTCAGCCTCGGCTAAGAGACGGTTGCAAAGTCTTTTCTGCGCAGAGACCAACGCTTCTACGGCTGGTTTATAAGCCACGTACATTTCTGAATCGCGATTTACTACGGATGGTCCGCTGATGATTAGCGGAGTTCGAGCTTCATCAATTAATATTGAGTCCACTTCGTCAATAATTGCGTAATAGTGCCCGCGCTGGACTTGTTCTTCTGCGCTCGTTGCCATGCCGTTGTCGCGAAGATAATCAAAACCAAATTCTGCATTTGTGCCGTAGGTGATATCGCATGCGTATTGCTGGCGGCGAACAGACGGAGGCTGGTCGTGGAGAATGCAACCGACTGTTAAGCCGAGGAATTTGTAAATCGCGCCCATCCACTCGCTGTCGCGGGCGGCAAGATAATCGTTCACAGTAACGATGTGAACGCCTCTTCCACTCAGGGCGTTAAGAAAGGCTGGCATTGTTGCCACGAGAGTTTTGCCTTCACCGGTTGCCATTTCAGCGATTTTGCCTTGATGAAGTGCCATGCCGCCAATTAATTGTACGTCAAATGGTACCATGTCCCACACGTAAGTATGACCACGGACGACTATTTCCTTTCCTACAAGCCTGCGGCACGCATTTTTTACCACAGCAAAGGCTTCCGGCAAAATTTCATCTAACCGACGGGCAAGTTCAGCGTTATCACGGATTTTTGATAATTCTTCTTTCCATGCGAGGGTTTTTTCTCGCAACGCTTCGTCAGGCAAATTCTGCAGTTTTTGCTCAATCTCATTAATCCTGGCAACTACCGGACGGAGTTTTTTTAACTCGCGCTCGTTCTTTGTGCCAAAAATTTTCTTCAATATATAACTAATCATCTTTTCTAAAACTATACGGTTAAAATCCAATATTTAAAGCAGTTTATCCTGGACTGCCAATTGTCATTCCACTTGTGTCAAGCTTAGCGGAATGTTGAATGCTAAATATCAAAAGATAATGAATAATCTTTAAGACGTCAAAATAATAACAGATTTAGAATGAACGAAAACATTTCAAAAAATGGATAAAAACAACTCCATCCGACTCTTAGATTTGTGTCCTGTCAATATGGCGCAAGTCCGCAACGCATTCAACGTGCTGGGTTTGAGGAAACATATCAACGGGGGTGATTCCCATTAGTTTATACTGTCCGTCAGAACACAGAATTTTTAGGTCTCTCGCCAGCGTTGCTGGATGACATGAAATGTAGACAATCTGCGCGGGGGATTGCGATTTTATGAATTCCAATCCTTCAGGTTTAACACCGGTTCGCGGCGGGTCCATAATCAACACGGTTTTTGCGGGTTCAATGGATTTGAAAATATCTTTTACAATATCTTCAACCTGTCCGGCAATAAATTCGCAATTGGTTATGCCGCGCTTTTCTGTGTTTTTCTTTGCCGCCTGTATTCCCCGAACGTCCACATCAACGCCGATTACCTTTTCCACATTTTGAGAAAGTTCAATTCCAAAGAATCCAATCCCGCAATATGCGTCCACAAGATATTTCGCATGACTGGCATTGACGCATCTTTTAACTGTGTCCACAAGAAATGGCAGGGCATGGAAGTTGTTTTGAAAAAATGAATCTTTTGGAACCTCCCAATCCTGAGGGAATTTTCTCAATACCACTTTTAAACCGCCCCGTGGAGGCGGATTTGAGCGAACTTTTTTAATCTCAGCGCTGACTTCCATTTCTGCTATTTTGCATTCATCTATGTCCACAACAAGGCGATTATCGTGTCTTAGAAAGCCTATTACAAGTTTCTGAAGCGATTTGTTCCACTGACTTCGAACCATGATGCGGTTTCGATATTCATAAGGTTTAGGACATGGGATTATGTCGTTTACAATTAAATCTTTAAAACCGCCAACCCGTTGGATAAGGTCTTTAATCTGTTTCTTTTTGAGGATAAGTTGATAATCGTAGGCTATATGTTGGTATTGACAGCCGCCGCAGTCTCCGAAATATTTACATTGCGGAGCAACTCTTTGCGGTGATGGTGTCAAAACTTCAATTAATTTTGCGCGGGCAAAATTTTTTTTAATCTCAGCAATTTCAACAACCACGCGTTCTCCTGTAATCACAAATGGAACAAAAATTACAAAATCGTTATACCTGCCCACGCCTTCGCCTCCAAAGGCAATGTCTTCAATCCCAATTTCAATCTTATCGCCGATTTTTAGAATTTTTTCTGTATTTTCTATATTTTTCATCATTGATTCGGATAATCAGTCAATAGTTTGTATATTAACACATTAACGGCAAAAAGTTTATTTTGTTCTCGCAAGATTTAAAATTAACTCTTCTTTTATGTTGTCAAATACGCTGTTAAAAATATCTCGACAATTTCCGAATATTTTGATAAAAATCATTCAACATGAATTCCCGCGCGCTTAATATATTATTGGAGGGCTGTCACGATCGCTCTGAAAAAGATTTTGAAAAAGGCGAAGAGATTCTAAAAGAAGGTCAAAGGGACGACAAAATCTACGTCCTTGTTAAAGGGGCTGTAGAGGTGGTGAAGGAAGGAGTACAAATTGCGGTTGTGGAACAAAAAGGGGCAGTGTTTGGAGAAATTTCGGCTTTAATCAAAACACCTCATAATGCAACTGTAAGGGCTTTGTCTAACTGTAAGTGCTATATAATCCCCAACGCCAGTCATTATCTGGAGGACAATCCTAGCGCAACACTTGCAGTTGCCAGGATGCTTGCTGAACGCCTTTACAATATTGATGCTAAATTTGCAGAGTTGAAAAAGAGGTTAACGCTCATTTAACAACATTGTCCCGAACTTTACCTTTGGAAAAGAAATATTTTCAGTGTAACGTGGTGTGGGTTTTTCACCCAAAAAAACAACCTTTTACGAAGTGCTGATGATTCAAAAAATAATGGTTTGTTGGATTATTTTAGTTTTTCAATTTTACCGTCAGGATACAAAACAATCTCCCTTAAATTACCAGAGATTTGATATTCGCGGGTGATATTTCCCTGCCACTGGACGCGGACAACAGCGTTTGAGGAAGGCGCGTGAAGGATTTGAACCGTTGAATCTTGAGAGAACCAGCCGGAGCCAGCGTGAATTTCGCGATATGGACCAAATTTTCCATTCACTCCAATCTGTATTTTAGCGCCGATGCCATTTCTATTGCCGTTCGGGTCTTCCAGACGTATTCGCAAGCCTGGATTGCCAAGAACGTTTTTATAAAGTTTTGTCGTGTTTGCGTTTTGTGTAATAATAATGTCTGGTCTGCCATCGGAGTTAAAATCCCCGACTGCCGCTCCGCGTTGTTCGCCGTAAACGAGTATTCCGCTGATATTACCGGGTACAGGCGTAAAATCTCCATTTCCATTGCCTTTAAGGAGAAGACCGCGTCCGGCGTCGTAGCGAGATGTTTCAATTGAAACGGCGAAGAAATTCTGGCTTGCGAATAGGTCTTCGATTCCATCGCCGTCGAAGTCTGCTACGCACAGTGCAAAAATCGGGGAAACCTGCGCTTCAACGGGTAAAGGACGAACCTCAAAGTAATCCCCGCGATTTAGAAAAACGCACGATTCAAGACATACAGACTCCAGGGATTTTAATTTGCTATTTAGTGCATCTCCATAAATATCCGCAAGGCTGGAGCGGGCGTATGCTTCGAATGAACCAATTTTTGTTCTTAAAACTGGGATTGCGTTTCCAACTAAATTGAATGGTTGAAAAGGTACCCAGCGTCTGGAAGGTGCGTCGAATACTGCTTCAATGATATCCACTGTTCCGTTGTCATCAAAGTCGCCGTAATAAAGTTTTATAGGTTGAGAGCGAGAGTTTTCCCATTTGGTATTTTTCCCCCAGTTACCAACAGCAATGTCCATTCTGCCATCTCCGTCAAAGTCGCCGGCTGTGACACCTGTCCACCATCCGGTAAGTTGGCTCAACATAGCAGGTTGATTGGCAACAGTGAAACCGGGTGCTAACTTAATTTTCCACTCCATCGGAGAAAATGCGCCCCTGTTATTTTTAAAAATTTTTATTGGTCCCCAATCGCATGTGACGACAAGGTCAGAGAAACCATCATTATCAAGGTCTGTGAACACCGCGCTGTTGACCATTCCGATTTGTTTAAAAGTTAGATTATTCAATGAATCCGCAATCCATTGATTGTTTTTGTAAAGCAGAATCATGGATGATGCTGGCGTTGGATATGCGCCGGGGATAACGCGTCCAGCAACAAACAAGTCGAGCCAGCCGTCGTTGTCCACATCTGCCGCCGCAAGGTGTCCTACTGATGAATCATGTGCGGGAAAGTTTTCAGAAACGTTTTTGGCGGACGGGTTTATCTCAAAAATGGGGCTACGTGTTATGTCACCATCTTCGTAACTTGAATAGCCAGTCAGAATAATTGGTTGAGATGCCGCATTTTTAAGGCATACAATGCCGGTTTGGTCTCGCGGCAAAATTTCTCGCAAATACGAGTCATTTATTTTCAGAAAATTGCCATTTTGAGAGTTCATGTAAATTGCCGTGTTGCCGCCTCTGCCGGAGCCAATGATGAGGTCGTCCGCTCCATCGTTGTTGATATCAAACCACGCCACGCCCGGTCCTAATTGGCTCAATTTATTCAGCAACATCATCTGTCTTGAAAAATCGTCGAACGGTTCTTCAACGTGCGAATGATTAATGAGAAGGCTTACGTCTTCAAAAAACGGTTGGTGGAGAAGCGCTGGCGATGGTTTTCCTGAAGTGGGACACAAGTTTTCATTTATTTCGTAAATTCTATTGGGAACGAGGTTGGTTAGAATTGTTGTAAAACCATTGCGCCATAATATTTCTGTCGTTAGAGATGTTGCTGAACCTGCGGCAAAAACGCGCATCGGGTTATCGCCAGCAAGATAACGCCCGCCGCACATCATTTCCTGGCTTTGAACAACGCGACCACCTCTAACGATAATCCGCGCACCTATGCCTTGCGTGTTTTTGTTTTTGCCGACAAGTTTAATTCCGACCCTTGGCGCCGGGGCGTTATTTCTATAAATGTGGGCGTTGGTGTTCAGATTATTTAGAATTACATCAAGGTCTCCATCGTTGTCCAGATCTGCGAACGCGATTGATTGAGAGATTATTTCCGCGTTGAAGCCCCACTGCGAACCGACCTCTTCGAATTTCAGATTTCCAAGGTTTTTGAAAGCAAGATTTGGCGTTGCGAGGCGCGGGAACATTTTTCTCAACCTGAGCAATTCTACATTTGTCAGTTTTTTTTCTTTTTTTGACATTTCGATTCTCTGAAGGGCGTCCACATTCATGTTGTCCCGTTCGTTGCCGTTTGGAACAAGAATGTCCTCGTAGCCATCGAGGTCAACGTCGATAAACGCACAAATCCAGGACCACTCAGCGCCTTCAATTCCGCACATCTGTGCAACCTCGGCGTAAGTACCGTCGCCACGGTTGAGTTGGAGCATGTTTCGGGGATACTGCGGGCGGTTTTCAATTGCGCCAACCGGGAGGATTTCAGGACGCATATCAATACGTTGGGAAAATCTGCGAAAATGGTCTCTGCTTAGCATGTCCAGCGAGAAAATTTCGTCAAAACCATCGCGATTAATATCCGCAAAATCAGCACCCATACTGGAAAGACACATCTGGCGGATAGCCGTTCGCGAAATTGCACGAAACAGTCCTTTTCCGTTATTTATCCAGATTCTGTCTGGGGACCTGAAGTCGTTGCAAACATAAATATCCGGGAAACCGTCCTGATTTAAATCTCGGAAAGATGCGGTAAGTCCCCAATCGTGCGGCGGCATTGAGAGAGGTTTGCCATCTTCATCTAAAAACCGTCCATCCGTCCATGAAACAGGTGTAAAACAGCCGTTACCATCGTTCAGGCATAATAAATCTGGCTGCCCATTTTCTTCGAAATTCATGGTTATGCCGGTTTCTGTCATAGTAAAGGTGAAGGTAAAGCGATTGGTTAAATCGGGTTCACTCAGTGACCTTCCCCCGACCCGTTTTACCACTGGTTTTCCGCCTTCCATGCTTACTGTGATTGGAGTGTTTGGCTGGTCTCGAAGCGTGACTGGACGGTAGTTTGCGATGTAAAGGTCAAGGTCTCCATCGCCGTCAATATCGGCAAGCGCGATTGACGTTCCGCAATTGCCAGCGTTCAATCCAGCGTTACATGGCTTTTCGGCGAAAACGCCATTGCCGCTGTTAAAGAAAATATGCGTTCCGTGAATAACTGTGTTAACGATTAGGTCAAGGTCTCCATCGCCGTCAATATCGGCAAATACAGCCCCCGTGCAGTCCCAGCCCGCGCACGCTACACCCGCTTTTTCAGTTATATCTGCAAACTTAAAATCCCCAAGGTTTTTAAACAATTTGTTATTAGAATCCAGTCCGCAGAAGTAAATATCGCAGAGTCCGTCTCCGTCAACATCGCCCGCGGCAAGCCCCGAACCATTGAGCAAAATCTGGTTTGTCAAATGGCGGTCCTGATTCAACTGGTTTGTAAAAAAGATACCTGTCATTTCCGGTGGCAATAGAGTGAAACCGGGTTGGCAATTTGTGTTGAACCTCACAGGTGCAAACCTGCCGTATTCAAAAGACTGCCAGTCGATGCTTTCGGATAATAAGGGAAAAGAAAAAAGAGACAGATAAAGCAATATTTCACGAATACATCGCGGCACAGCGCCTATTTTATTTACAAATGCGCCAATCATGGTTTTCAGGGAGTTTGTATTTAAATAAGCAAAACCGCGTTAAAAAACCAGAAGAAAATTGTTGAAAGCGCAAAAATCGGCAGTAGCATTGTGGTATGAAATCTCCAGAGCAAAATTCAGACAATTCAAACCAGACTTCTCGAAGGAATTTTTTGCGTTTGACCGGAGCGGCAATTCCCACCATTGCCATTGCTGGACTCGAAGTTTCTCGATTCGCGCACGCGGCGGGTAGCGATATAATTCGCGTTGGAATGATTGGTTGCGGCGGACGCAACGCAGGCGCGGCTGTTCAGGCTCTGCGGGCAGACAATGGGGCGCGGCTTGTCGCTATGTGCGACATTTTCATGGACAGGGTAAAGGCAAAACGTGAGGAGATAAAAAAACAGTTGCCCGACCAGGTCACAGTTGATGATGAGCACTGCTTTGTTGGGCTGGAATCATACAAAAAAGTAATCGAAAGTTCTGACGTCGTTTTGATTGCTAATGCGGCGAAATTCCATCCCCTCCACATGATGACTGCAATCGAGGCGGGCAAACACGTGTTTGTTGAAAAACCGCACGGCATTGACCCGGATGGTTTGAAATTAACGGCAAAAGCATGCGAACTTGCAAAAGAGAAAAAACTTAGCGTCGTTTCGGGACTTCACAGCCGCCATCATCCGGGGTATGCAGAAACTGTGCAAAAGATTCACGACGGCGCTATTGGCGACATCGTTACAATTGAAGAAAAATTCTTGCGCCCACCGTATGGCGTAATACCAAGAAACCCATCGCTCACCGAACTACAGTGGCAGTTGAGTACGCAATACCATTTCAACTGGCTTTCGGGCGACGATGTTGTTCAGTCACTGGTTCACAACCTCGACCGCGCAACCTGGGCTTTAAACGGGCTGACTCCAATTAAATGCTACGGCATGGGCGGACGCTCGTCCATGGTCGAACAAATTTACGGCAATGTGTTTGACCACCACGCCGTCATTTACGAATATGCAAACGGCATAAAACTATTCGCTTTTTGCCGCACAACCACAGGCTGTTATGACGAGTACTCGAGCATTGTCCATGGCACAAAAGGAAAAGCCTCGATAATGGCATGCAGAATCTGGGGCGAAACAAACTGGCGCTCGCAGGCAAACGGCGACCCGTATCAGATTGAACACAACAAACTCTTTGCCGCTATTCGCTCTGGCACCCCAATCAATAACGGCGATTACATGGTCAAAAGCACAATGATAGCTGTAATGGGACAGATTTCCTGCTATACAGGCAAAGAAGTACCCTGGGAACAGATAAATAATTCAGTTTTTTATTACCCGCAAAAACCGGAAGACTGTCGCGACGACATGGAACCGCCTGTCAAACCCGGACCCGATGGAAGTTACCCGGTGTATATTCCAGGAAAAACGAAGTTGATTTAGAAAACTGATCACCACCAATGTGATAATTCATTCTGCAAAGAATTTATAAATTTTGAGCATAGCCTCGATAAATCTATCCACCTCTTCAACGGTGTTGTAGAAGTAGAAACTGGCGCGGGCGGTGGATTCGACACCAAGTTTTTTCATAAGCGGTTGTGTACAGTGATGTCCGCCGCGCAATGCAATGCCGAGTTTATCCGCGGCGGTAACGATGTCGTGGGCATGAACATTCTTTAATGTAAAACTTACCAGTCCGCCACGCTCTTTTGGTGGTCCAAACAGTCTGATGCCAGGGATTTCTTTCAAGCGTTCATAAGCATACCAGGCAAGGCGCTGGTCATGTTCAAAGATTTTGTGGCGGCTGATTGCGTCCAGGTAATCTACAGCGGCATGAAGTCCAATCGGACCGCTGATATCGGGTGTGCCGGCTTCGAATTTATGTGGTGGTTTTTTAAATGTAGTTTTGTGGTAATCAACTGTGAGGATCATCTCGCCACCCCCCTGCCATGGTGGCATCTGCTCGAGCATCTTCATCCGGCCGTAAAGCACTCCGATTCCTGTGGGACCGCAAATCTTGTGCCCGGAAAAAGCCATGAAATCACAGCCGATTTTGCGTACATCCAGAGGACAGTGTCCAGCGCTCTGTGCGGCATCAATAAGGGTTACGATCCCTCGTTCTCTGGCGATTTTGCAGAGTTCAACAACTGGATTTATTGTGCCGAGTGAGTTGGAAATGTGAACCATTGAGAAGATTTTCACCGGCGGACGCAGGAGTTCATCAATCCTATCAAGATCAAGATAACCATCGTCTCCAGTAACAGGTACATAGACAATTTGAGCACCGGTTTTTTCTGCAATAAGTTGCCATGGAACAATGTTGCTGTGATGTTCCATCTCGGTAAGGAGAATTCTATCACCGGGTTTCAAAAACTTCCATCCCCACGAGTTTGCGACAAGGTTGATGCTCTCCGTGGTACCACGAGTGAAAATAATCTCCTCTGGTTTTTCCGCATTTATAAACTTTGTGATTCTTTCGCGTGCCTTTTCGAATGCAATCGTTGAACGTGTGCTTAACTCGTGAATTCCGCGGTGAACGTTTGCATTATCGCGTTCGTAGAAATTCTTTATTGTTTCGATGACGACTCTTGGTTTTTGACTTGTAGCAGCGTTGTCAAAATAAATCAGGGGATGTCCATTCACCGTTTGGTTGAGAATTGGAAAGTCTTCGCGAATTTTTTGCCAGTCAATTAATGTGGACGGTTTATTCTGGTCCATCTTGCATTCAGCGTTTTGCATTTGCGTTTCGATTCTTTGAACAGGATTGTTCATGAATACCGACGGTGTTAAAGTTATAAAAGCCCGAGTTGAAGTCGTGCCGCCTCGCTCATCATGTCCTGACTCCACGGCGGGTCCCAGACGAGTTCCACATTTGCTTCTTCGACACCTTCAATAGCAATGATTTTATTTTGCACATCCTGCGCAATCATTGGTCCCATGGCGCATCCGGGGGCGGTAAGTGTCATCTTTATATTCACCTGGTAGGCGCATTCAGGGAGTCGCTCGATTTTGCAATCGTAAATCAATCCAAGGTCAACAATGTTGACAGGAATTTCCGGGTCGTAACAATTTTTAAGCGCATCCCACACTTTAGTTTCAACTTGCTCGGGGGTGAGATTTGTTTCTTTTTTTTCCGATGGGTTGACCGGGGGCTCCACCGGTTTTTCTATACCGAGGGCGTCCGCATTTTTCGAGTCAATCATAAAAAGACTTCCCTTGACCATGACGGTGTAGTTGCCGCCGAGGTTTTGCAGGATTTTTGCTTCTTCGCCTTTTGGCAGGACGACGCGGTCGCCGTATGGCACGACCACAGCGTCCACATCTCTCTGAATCGTCACCTTGGTTGAAACACTCATACTATTAATAAATTTATTCTTTGAGCACTATGTATCATCGTTTTCTGTCGAAACTGTCTCATCCTTTCCTTCAACGGCAGACATTAGGGCATGCCACGGGAGAATCGCGCATTTGACGCGCGACGGGTATTTATGGACGCCTGCGAAAACTGCCAGCTTTCCCACGCCGTCTGGGACATTTCCCGTTGTGACCATTTCGTGGACTTTTTCGAACAACTCGCGGGCGTTTTTTGTGGTTTTTCCCTTTAGCGCTTCGGTAAGCAACGAAGCCGATGCCTTGGAAATACAACATCCGGAACCAAGAAAACTTATGTCTTCTATGATGTCGTTGTTTGTGATTAAAAAGAGCCGCAATTGATCGCCGCAGAGGGGGTTGTGTCCCTGCGCAGAACATGTGGGACTGCCGAGAGTGTGATAATTTCTCGGATGTTTGCAGTGGTCTAAAATGACCTGCTGATACAAATCTTCCAGTTCATCAAACATAAACAAAATAAAATACCATTTTATCCATTTTTAATCCAACAATTTAAAGTGGGTGGGACGATGTCCTGGTTGCCAAAAAACGGTCGCCAAAAAAAACAGGACAATCCACAGATTCGGTCAGGCAGAAGCCAGACGCTCCCGCAGATTTTGTTACGCAGGAGTGTGCCCATCACATTTCGAAATGCGCAAATCTGCAACGCAATCATATCCCGCCCACATAACCTGCCAGCCACTCGTTCAGTATTTTTTCAAGTTCCTCGCAAGCGGGTGAAAATTTTATGTGTTCAAGAATTTCGGAGGCGAACGCGAAAATGAGCATTTTTCTTGCGGACGCCTGCTCGATGCCTCTGCTTCGCAGGTAAAATATTGCATTTTGGTCGAGCCTGCCCACAGTTGCACCGTGTGTGCACTTAACGTCGTCGGCGTAAATTTCCAGCTGGGGTTGTGAATTTATCGTGGCATCCTCGGACAATAGTAAATTCTTATTAGTTTGCTTGGCATCGGTTTTAATCGCATTCGGATGAACATGGATTTTCCCATTGAACACGCCGTGCGCCTTTTCCGTTAGAATTCCGTTGAAATATTCGTGGCTGGCGCAGTGTGGCTCAATATGTTCCACAGTAAGATGATGGTCAATTAGTTGAGAGTCGCGTCCCATGTAGATGCCAGAAAACACCGCTTCTATGAACTGTCCTTTAAGTTTCGATTTAATCGTATGACGCGCGATTTTCCCTCCAAGCGCTATCGAATGACCGCCAAATTTTGCAGAATTTCCAATAGTGGAAATCGTGGAGCCAATGTTGTAAGAACTTTGATTCTCAATCTGGCATCTGATTACCTCTACGCTCGCGTCATCATCCGCAAAAACATCGGTGAACGAATTTGTGAATGTGGCTTCGGAACCGTGGCTGATATACGTTTCAATTACGTTTACCTTTGAATCTTTACCGGCGCGAACGATGTTATGAAGGTGAGCAAAATTGTTCATTTCTTTGCCAACCGATATGTGGATAATGTGAATTGGCTTAGAGATTTCGACGCCTGGCGGAACAATTATCACAGCGCCGTCATTGAAAAACGCAAAGTTGAGCGCAGTAAAAGCATCCCCAATTTCAATGCCACGGTTAATAACCACATCCTTTAACAAATACCCATTTTGATTTAGCAGAGTGTTGAAACTCCCGATATAAACTCCATCTTTTTCATTAACTTTTGATGATAGCGCGGCGTTGTAATGACCGTTAACAAAAACAAGAGTAATACAGTTTAAACTGATAAACGGAAGTTTCAAAAGAATATCGTTTGTTATTTCATCAACTGGCGTTTTCTGAGAGAACTTTGGATGAAATTTTGCCAGTGCCGATACATTTGTAAATCGCCATTCTTCTTCGTTTGTTCCTGGAAAACCGAGTTCAACAAATTGTTCAATTGCCCGTTTTCTTAAATCAGAGAGCCATTGCGGTTCAGCCTCCTGACGCGGTTCGATGTACCTCTTGTAAAGGTCAAGATACTGACTTATCTCGGTAAAAACTGGTTTGGCAACAATTTCTTTCATTTTTGCCCCTTCGAATTCAAAGTCCAGTCGTATCCACGTTGTTCGAGTTCGAGTGCAAGTTCCTTGCCGCCGCTCTTTACGATTTGTCCGTTTGCAAGAACGTGCACATAATCTGGCGTCACATAATTCAGCAGACGTTGATAGTGAGTGATCACAAGTTGCGCGCGCTGTGGGCTTCGCATTTTGTTAATGCCATCAGAGACAATTTTTAGCGCATCAATATCCAGCCCTGAATCTGTTTCGTCAAGAATGGCAAGTGTCGGTTCAAGGAGAATCATCTGGAAAATTTCGTTTTTCTTCTTTTCACCGCCAGAGAAACCTTCGTTCACCGGACGTTTTAGAAAATCCTCTGGCAATTCGAGGATTTTCATCTTGCTTTTTACAAGACTCAAAAATTCAATGGCATCCAGTTCCGATAGACCGCGGTATTTTCTGACTTCATTCACAGCCGCTTTCAAAAAGTAGGCTGTGTTTACTCCGGGAATTTCCACAGGATACTGAAATGCGAGGAAGATTCCTTCCCGCGCCCGTTCTTCAGGCGACATTTCGAGCAGGTTTTTGCCCATGTAAATGATTTCGCCTTCCAGGACTTCGTATTCGGGCTTGCCGGCGAGCACTGCGGATAATGTGCTTTTTCCGCTCCCGTTCGGTCCCATGATCGCATG
>JAOADO010000030.1 GCA_026417275.1 Verrucomicrobiia bacterium | reverse complement strand
AAGCCGAGCAGGACAGATGTGATTATTATGAGAGGGGTTAATTTGGAGTCAATGAATGCCCGCGCAACCTTGCCGGCTAACCCCAAATGCAATCCGTGCGGATCTGGAATATGTTCATGCTTCATAGGATAAAATTCTTTTTCAACAGCGGTTTAAACTGGTTATTCAACGACAACCGGTTGACCGTCTCGCAATTGAGCCACATCAGTTACAATTACTTTTTCATGCGGTTCGATTCCGGACAGGACTTCAATTTCGTTTCCAACGCGGTCACCGGTTTTAACCAGACGCATCCGCGCCAAATTTGTTTCCACAACAAAGGCAATTTCCATCTGACCACGCACAACTATCCCCGAAATCGGGACGCGAAGCGCCGCGCTCTGGCTTGTCGGAATTTTCAGCCGTCCGAATTGGCCTGTTCTCAAGCCCTTGTGTTCAGGAAGGTCAAGTTTTACGAGAAATGTGCGCGTGTTCGGGTCAGCCACAGGGGCAATTTCGCTCACTGTTCCCTGAATTTCTCCCGCAATAGTTGGGATGAATATAGAAAACTTCTCGTTCAATTTAACTTTGTCGTAGAGTGCTTCTGGTACGTTTGCTTCAAAGCGCAGATACTTTGGGTCTTCGATTTCAAGGATTGGTTTGCCCGGATAGGCAAGGTCGCCGACATCGGCAATTTTGCGGGTGATAACGCCATCAAATGGTGCCGTAACCTCGACATAACCAAGCATTGTTTGCGCCTCTTTCAAATTTGCTTCTGCAACTTTGAATTGTGCTACGCGCGCCTCATATTCTGCGAGTGTGACAGTCTTTGATTCGTAGAGTGATGTGTAACGTTTTAAATCGCTGGACGCCTGTTCATAAAGTGCTTTTGCCTGTTCTACCTTTGCCTGAATTTCGCGCGCGTCAAGTTTTGCCAGGAGTTCGCCCGCTTTCACGGTTTGACCTGGCACGGCTAACAGGCTTTCGATTCTGCCGCTTACCTTCGCTTCGATAACAGCGCGGGTTTTTGAACGTACGGTGCCAACAACGGTTTCAAACGCCTGACGGTCCTTGGCGCTGGCAAGGATGGCTTTGACTTTTGCTGCTGGCAGTGGTTGCGCCGACTGACGTTGAATATCGTGTTTTTTCTCGCAACCAGCGGAGAAATAAAACGCAACTATTGCTATCAACAGGTCAACCGCTAATCTTTGTTTATGTTTTCTCTGTTTCATAACTCTATGATTTCAAATTAAAAATCGCTTTGGTTGCATAATAAACTGTCATAAAATTTGAACCGCAAAACGACTAAAAGTTACAGTTATATTGATTCATTAAAAACTTCGATTGGGTTTTTATTAAAATAACTTATGTGGAATAAATATGAAATTTAAAAAACACAATGCCAGACGTATTTCTGATAATTTCAAAAGCCGTTTTATTGTTCTTAATTATTTAAAGCCGTTATATTTTTTTGAAGCATATTATCAAAAGGAAGGGAAACATTCACATCTGGAAAATTGTCAAATACGATAACCTTTGCGCCAAGGCGTTCTGCAAGTGCGTCGGCAAGGCGTCTGCCTTCTGGTTTGTTTGCTATTACAAACTTAACATTTTTGATTTTGCCTGCGTCTATTGCCTTTTCGATTTCCTGAAAACTCGCTACATCCGCTGCGGAGAATTTTCCCACAACATCAAATCCAAGCCACTTGCAGAATTCCGCCTGGTGTGCGCTTGCAATAATCGGGATTCCATTTAATCCTGATGTTCCTGCGATTTCATGGCTTTTCTGAGAAAGTTTTTTTAATCGTTCTCCGATTTCTTTAAGTTTTTCTTCGCGTGCTTTCGGCGATATAAGTCCTTGTTCTTCCAGTGCAAACGCTGTTTGCTTGCATGCCTCCAGATAAGTTTCTGGACAGCACAGTCCACCGTTTAGTTTTATTGAAACAATCACCTTGTTTGTGGAGTCTTTAAAAATTCGTTCATCGAGGAGTTTCTGGAAGTCAAATTTTAGCAAAAGTTGACACTTCGAAAGTTTGAGTATATGAGATGGTTGAACATCGAAATGTCCAGGACACATTCCCGGCTCCGTGAGTCTTAATATTTTTTCATCCGAACCGAGAAATTCTTTAGCGGCGCTTTCTAAATAGGAATTGCTTACCGCTATGCGAAGATTTTCTTCACGTTTCTTTGAACATGAGGTTAAAATTAAAGTTGCCGCAAAAGCTATCAGAATAAAACGGATGTGGAGTTTGCGAAGTATTTTCATTTTTACAAATTATGGACTTTTGATTTGCATTCCTTCGTGTGTTGCCATTCTGACAATCACCCCCGAATCGCCGTTTTTCATATACCATGTTTGTTTGGAAATCGGGGCACGAGTGCTCTGGCTTTTTTTGCTGGTTGGACGCGGTCCCATGCTCCAGACAGCCCAGCGAATTGGCGAAGTCTTTGGATTGTCGTAATACTTTCCTGTAGCCCCGTTAAGGTCTGGATACGAATCGGGTATCCAGATGGAATAGTTGCCGCATGGTTCTCCGTTGAGATATTGTGGTCCAGGAGCTGCATATTTATACGTGTGTCCTGGGTTAAAAATGTCTTCGAGGTTAGCCTCGCGTCCACCTTTTGAACTTTTCGGGAGATAACCATCGCGGGAGAGTTCGACTGGCAATTGACACCAGTGCGAGGAAAGGTCGCTATTGCAATTGACTCTTACGGGTGGGAGGCGGTCTAAATTATCCATCGCATACATTTCGAGTGCAAGACCTATACCATATAGCTCAGCATGAACTTTAATTACCCTTGCTTTTTCCTTTGCGCGGGAAAGCGCCGGCAGAAGCAACGACGCCAGAATTCCTATTATTGCCGTGACAACAAGCAACTCAATAAGTGTGAAGCCGCCCCTGCGCGAAGAGGGGCGGCGACGGCTATTTTTCTTGTTTTTCGCGCAACAGTTCATCATTTGAACTGTTCAAGTTTGAAGAACTTATATTCGTTCAAAGGCTCGAGAATAATCGCATTCTGATTGCCAAATTTGAATACACTGGCTTCGACCTGTTTCCATTCTCCACCGGACAGGTTTGTCGTATAAAGAACGCGATAGTTCGACAGTTCCCCCTGCCATGTTAAGACAATTTTCTTTGCAATTGTTAGCGATGGTTCGCTGGCAGGTTCAATTTGTTGAACGAACAGTTCGTATCCGAATGTGCCATCGGAGCCAGAGCCAGATTCCTGGCTGAAAACGCCGATTGCATCGAACTTCCCTGTTGGCGCAGGGCCAAGACTGTAACGAGGATGCCTGAGCGTGAAGTAGCGTCCGTTGCCATCGGTTACCGTGCATTTGCGCTGAGACCACGGCTTGGACGCATCCCATCCGTCCGTAGTCACAAGTTGCACCCCCGTTATGCGAACGCGCATGCCCTGATAGTATTCCCCACCACTGTTCCTTGACGCATCAAAAATATCTTCTTTTGTATTCGAATCTCCGTCATCTGGTCTTACAACGGAAGATAGAGAAATAATCTCTGGTTCGGGCAAGCCAAAACCGGCATGAACAAGGGTTATCGAAAAATCAGCCTCTGGCGAGATATCGTGAGCCTCGTTGATGTTTCGCTTTCCGCCGTAGAACAATGAACGATTTGCGGTTATCATTACAAGGTCTCCTTTGCGGAAGGCGCGTCCTGTTGCAGTATCATGATTTAATCGATTAACCTCAGAAGTCCATGCATCATTCTGATAACTCTTGTCGCTATTGCGAATCCACGCAAGGTTTCCATAGTTTTGTCCCATCCAGCAAACCGTTCCGCCGCGGTCTCCTGGTAAAACCGCCTGTATTGCAATTTGCCATTCGCCCCCCATTTTGCCGAGATTTTCGCCGTCGTTATATGGCAAAAAATTTGGCGTTGAATCCAACATTTCATCGGGGTCTGTCAACAAAACTCCCACCACAGTGAATGGAAAACTTCCAGACCATGCGCTTGTGCCGTTTGTTGTTACTGACTGCAGGTTTCTATGGGTTTCAAACCTCAGCGTTGTCTGAGCGTTAACGATGATTAACGCGCTTGCAAGAATAGCAACTGCTCCGATTGTTTTTTTATAAAATTCTTGACTCATGACACACCTCGTAATACTTTTTTTATAAAAAGTAATACTAACATGAATAATACGCAAGAAAAAAAATGTAATACTGAAAAAATTTTTTTAACGCATGACCCGCGGATTGAATTTTTCAATTCTCACGCGCCCGACTGGGACACATCAGGACCAGATATAGAGGACACCTTGCGAAAATTAGATAATTTTAAGCCGCGCCTTCGGTTGTCTGAGGGAATGGATGTAATAGAAATTGGCTGTGGAACAGGGCAAATAACAGGGCGCATTGCAGACTTGGTCAAGCCCGGGAAAGTGCTTGCTGTTGATTTTTCACCGTTGATGATTGAAGTTGCCAGAAGAAAGAACATATCAGCGGAGTTTAAGGTGATGGATATCTGCGATAATGTAATTGTAGAGCATCAGTTTGACCTCGCGTTATGCTTCAATTCTTTTCCACATTTCAGGGACAAAATTGCCGCGCTAAATAATATGCGCAAACTACTGCGCGATAACGGCATTTTGATAGTACTTCATTTCAGCGGAAGTCGGCAGTTAAACGAATTTCACAAGTCTGTTGGCGGAGCCGTAGCGGAAGATTTTTTGCCAGATAAATCTGAATGGGACAACTTATTATCTATAACGGACTTCAAACTCATTGAATTCGAAGACCGTCCCGACCTTTTCTTCCTGCGCGCCGTGGGTGTGTAAAATAAACCATATTCTGCGGGCGTCTTGTGTATGGATGAATAGGAATGTTTATGTAAGATACGAGTTTTATGAGAGGTATGAAATGTGGCAGCAAACGGAGAACAACACTGCTTTACTGGTGTGGATAAGAACTAACCGCAAGATATTCTCGATTTTTTTTTGTCCAAACTCAGGATTTGGCAATGAATTACTCCTCTCACCACGAAGAGCACTAGCACAGCCAGTTGAAGAGCGGGAATGGGTGGGCAAACAATCTCCTGCGTGACCATCCGGACGGATTAGATTGTTATATATAGGAGGTTTTACCAAAAAACAATTGTGGGAGCATTTTATTCCAGCAGAGCCGAAAAACTGTTTTTAAATTTGCCTTTATATGAGAAGCTACTATTTAATCTGTCCAACACATTAAAGATTTAATTTTACAAAAATCTTTTGTTTGGAAATCATGGTTTCTGTATTAGAATATTTCAATAATTTGTGGGAGCAAAATTGACAATTCTGGGGAGCGGTTCTGGCGGAAACGCCGCATTTTTAGAATGCGGCGAGACTGCTATTTTGATTGACGCCGGTTTAAGCGGGAAACAGATTCGTGAACGGTTGGGGCAAATCGGCAAATCGGTTGAAAATTTGTCGGGGATTATTATATCTCATGAACATACAGACCATATTAATGGTCTTGCTATGGTTGCCGCGCGGTTTGACATTCCTGTTTATACAAACCGTTTAACGAGTCAGGCGATTTGCGAGTATTTTGAGGATGAAAAATTCGATTTTCGTATTTTTCAAACAGGCAATGCATTTGAGATAGGCAACATTTGTGTTGAGGTGTTTCCCGTTCCGCATGATTCGATTGACCCTGTTGGGTTTACCTTCGAGACAAACGAGGGGAAAATTGGTTTTGTGACAGACCTTGGACACGTTACAAAACTTGTTGTAGAACGGGTTCGCTCTGCGCACGTGCTTGTTGTGGAATCAAATCACGATGTTAAGATGCTACAGGAAAATCCTAATCGCCCGTGGAGTTTAAAGCAGCGGATTCTTGGCAGACACGGGCATCTATCAAATGAATCCGCGGCTGAATTGGTTCAGCAGGTAGTTAACGCTGAACTTCAGCATTTAATTCTTGCGCATTTAAGTGAGGAGTGCAATCGTCCGGAATTAGCCTTAAAAGTCATGAAACAAAAGCTTGTTCAACTTGGCGCATGCCACGTTGATTTTCAAAGCGCTTTTCAGGATAAATTATCGAAAACCGTGTTTCTTAAAAATCGGACAGTTTTAAAGGAAATTCTTACATCATAATCTTCAAATCCTTAAATTTTTTGCGCCATGGTTGTTGTTAACACAATAGATTCTTTTGACCACCCTTCGCTTACTCCGTATAAGACTATGAAGATGCAAAGGGACCATCATGAACAGGGCATCTTTGTGTCTGAAGGAGAAAAGATTGTAAGGAGGCTTATAGAAACGGACTTCACAATTATTTCGGTTTTACTGCCTGGAAAGTGGTTAGATGAATTTAAACAATTGCTTGAACCAAGACCTGAACTTGTCGAAATTTTCGTTGCGGAAAAAGAGGTGTTGGAACGGTTGACCGGTTTTTCCATGTATCAGGGCATTCTTGCGGTTGCAAAAATACCGTCGGCGTGGACGCTTGAAGATGCAATTACAAAAAGTTCTTCGCCGAGGATTTTTGTGGCAACGGATGGTATTAACAATTCTGAGAACATGGGGGTATTGGTGCGCAATGCCGCGGCGTTTGGAACTCAGGCAATACTTGTCGGAGAAACAAGCAGTAGTCCTTACATGCGTCGCGCCGTAAGGACCTCTATGGGAACAATATTTAAGATTCCTGTTGTTGAATGCAAGTGTCTTGCTTATACGTTGAGGCTTTTAAACAAACTTGGAATAAAAACCGTTGCGGCGCATCCTCACTCCGAGAGGCGATTTATATCTGATGTTGACCTGAGGAGTGATGTGTGCGTTGTGTTTGGAAGCGAGGGCGAAGGAATATCGCCAGAAACACTCGATGCATGCGCTGAACACGCGGAGATAGAAATGGCTCTCGGTGTGGATTCTCTTAATGTTGGTAGTTCTGCTGCAGTTGTTTTATATGAGGTCTGGAGACAGAGATATTTTGCCGCCAGGGATATCAGGACTTCTTAGTTCGCGGTTTTAAAAGAATCGCTTTTTTATCGGTGCCTTCCACTTCCACACTGTAGGTTTCCACTGTGGGGTCGTCTTTTAACGTGTTGTGCACAATTCGCCTGTCGTATGCATTCATCGGTTCAAGCTCCACCACATCCCCCCATTTACGAACTTTTTCAGCGGCTTCCTTTGCTTTTTTGATTAGAGCTTCTTTTGCGGAGGCACGGTATCCGGCGACATCAATCAGGACTTTTTGCGCCGTGGGGTCCTGTTTGTGCAGGATTCTATTTACGATGTACTGAAGTTCGGACAGGGTTTGTCCCTGTCTCCCTATCAGACGACCAGCGTCTTCGCTCTGCACATCGAGCAATAGACCGTCTTCGGTTTCGCGCATTTCTACTGTGCCGCTGAAACCAAGTGTGGTCAGTATCTTCTCTAATATTTCTTTTGGTGTTTCAGGCATAAAACTTTTATATTTCTATCAAAAGAAATTAAAATAACAAAGTTATTTCTTTTTAATCGGCTTCTGGACAATTTGCTGTTGTGCGGCGTCCTGTTTTGGTTCGGTTGTCTTTGTAAGTTTCATTTGCGCAATTGTGAGCAGGTTTTGAACCGTCCAGTAAAGTGTGAGTCCAGATGACATGTTATATAAAAACACCATAAACATCAGCGGCATATATTTGAGAATTTTCTGTTGCGTTGGGTCCATGCCCGGCGACACAGGGGTTAGTTTGCTCTGCCACAGCATTGTTAACCCCATAATTATAGGAATTGGATTAATCGGAAATCCTAAGATAACAGCCACAGTATCAGGACGGGAGAGGTCCATTGCCCATAAAAATTGAGCCCCGCGCAATTCGATTGCCGTCTGAATCATTGCATAAAATCCAATAAAGACAGGAATCTGAATCATCATTGGCAAACAGCCGCCAAGTGGATTAACCCTGTTTTCTTTCATGAACTCCATCAATTTCTGGTTCATTTTTTGCGGGTTATCCTTGTATTTTTCCTGAATAGCCTTCATCTGCGGTTGAAGGGCGGACATTCGCTTCATCGAACGTGTGCTTGCTTGAGTAAGAGGCCAGAACAATACTTTTATGATAATTGTAATTGCTATGATGCAAAGTCCGTAGGAAAGTTTGAACGTCTCGTGAATCCAGTTCATTGAAAGCAATAACGCTTTGGCAAAAAATCCCGTGAACCGACCGCCCAGGACGTTATTGAATCCCATTATTTCATCCAGTTTGTTATTCTCCTTATAAGCAAGGTCTGAAAGTGTTTTGTATTCCTTTGGACCAGCGTAGAGAATAAATTTTCTATCAACGAATCTGTTGGTTCCTTCATTTCCTAAAATTATGGCGGGGAATAGCAAACTCGTTTGCAGTCCAAATTGGTTTTGTTGAGCTCGCGGATACAGTTCTCGTTCTTCGCTTGTTGGCGGCGGCAGTTGAATTTTATCGGCAAATAGTTGACGCGCAGGCTGACGGCTCATTACTGCTATGGCGAAAAACTGATTGTGCGCCGCAGACCAGATGATGTTGCCCTGTTTACTCTCAAAACGTGTCAATGGGGAACGGACGCTACAGCCTCCTCCCATGAAAGAACTTGCGGATTCTCTGAGAACGCTGCCCGCGTCGTTATAATAGAAACCAAGCATTGTTTCGTTATCAAACGGTCCCATCGGCGTGGCAGTGCCCGCTATTAACAATTGCGGCGGCACCACAAGCGGTTCGGCAGTGGTGTTCTCATACCTGATTTCAACTCGCATCAGGTAATTGCTTTCAGGTTTGAATCCTTTGATTATCCGAAGCCCGTTCTTTAACTGCTTTTCGGCAATCAAGATGCTTCCATCTCGACGCAATGTGTATACAGTATCATCGGTTCCTGATTTTTCTCCAGTAAGCGCAAAAACAGGGGCGGGGGCTTTGGCGTTCAATCGAGCAACGTCGTTTGTTGTCGTCTTTTTCTTAGCGCTCCTGTCAACTGTTTGGGGAAAATGTTTGAGTTCAATGTATTTTAAGCCTCCGCCAAACGATGTGAAAACATAACGCGCGTTTTCGGTTTCAAGAATTTCGATTTGTTCCTTTGTCCCTGGTGGAACAACGATTGGAGATGTTTCCTTTATGGAAGGCGAAGTCGTCACAGACTGGGTAGCAACAACAGCCGAAGTGCTGGTTGTTGTCCCGTTTGTAATCTGCGGCGCCGTTGTTGAAACAACGTTTGTACTCCGTTCAATTGGCTTCGGTGGCCAGATTTTGTTCACAAGCGGAAACCAGAACACTATCAGCAAGAGGCAGATTACAACAACTATTATAGATTTTTTATCCATTTCAAATTTTCAATAAGCTATTAATATTAAGATTCATGCGCATGTTTTTGCGGAACCGGGTCGTATCCACAACCGCCCCATGGATGGCATCGGAGCACCCTGCGAGAAGCCAGTATCATCCCGCGAATCGCCCCGTGCAACCGAATCGCCTCTATGGCATAGACAGAACAACTCGGTTCATACCGACATCCACTGCCAGGTCCGCAAATAAAACTTATTACAGGCGATAACAACAGCCGATATAGCCTTATTATAATTATTAGTATTTGTTGAACAGGGTTCATTTATTACATTGTAAAAATCAGGGCTCTTTGTCTTTGTGAGAATCACAATCTAACGCAACATCTTTCTTTAAAAGCCCTGCGCTTGCAAGAGCCTTTAGCAAATCTTTCTCTACATCTGTTAATTTATAATCTTTCAGTCCTTTCCTTGCAACAAGGACTATTTCAACAGGTCTGGCTAAATCGCACTGATGAAGTCTATATGCTTCTTTTAACAATCTTCGACATCGGTTCCGCTCTACGGCTGAACCAATCTTTTTAGATATAACCACTCCTATTTTGTTTTGAGCCCCATCGGGCAAAGCCATCCAGTTTAACAACAAACAACCTGCGACGATCCGAGCTCCCTTTGTGCGGAGGCGATTAAAATCACAACTTCGTCTCAACAGGCATTTTTTTGGTAATCTATACCTTACAGAGTTCGTATTCGCCCCTTCCGCCATGAGCGTTATCGGACGCTTTTCATTCAAATATTTACGCTTAAGTTATTGATATACAATTTATTATACAGGAGTAAGACGTTTGCGTCCTTTGCGTCTGCGAGCGTTCAACACCTGTCTCCCGCCCTTCGAGCGACTCCTGGCAAGGAAACCATATTGACGTTTCCTTCTTATCTTCGATGGTTGATATGTCCGTTTCATATTCTATTTACCTTTATTTTAAATATTTTGTATTTTCAATATTTAATAATAGCAACATTTCGAGTTGTTAAATCAACCCGTTTCACCATTATTACCAATCTTTTCAATAAAAATGAACTTTAAAACCTATCAATCAAAATGAATATGTCAAGTTTTAGATTTATCAACGGAGAAGATTGATTCATATTTTTACGCAATTTATTCGTTCATTGTCCTTTTATCTTTATAGAACCCCACACTTCCATCGAGCATGACACGGTTTCTGCCGCCTGCATGCGCTGAACGACCGCGGAGATTTTCGGGCAAGGATGCTATTGTTGAGGGGAAATAAACATCTACAATTAACTCGACTTCCGATGCTGAGGAAGGCGGGGGTGCGTTTGGGGTGTTCGCTATGCGCAAGTCTGCGATGCATTCGGCGGGGTTCTTTCCCCAGAAGTTGTCAAGTGGAACAGGGGTGTTCGTCCTGTCAAAACGCCACATCCAGTAGGTTGATATAATACCACCGCCGCCTGAAGCAATGTTTTGAGCAACCTGGGGAATTGAATCAAAATTTTTCTTTTTTGCCGACGGGCATAAGAACACGGTTGTTGCGGTAAGATAAGAAGTAAGGACAATTCCGGACCAACCGGCGCGAGGGTCGCTGGCAGGCCAGTTTGACCACGGTCGGTATCCACCAGGCAGAGCGGATTTCAGGTCGCGTCTGTCCGGAAAACGCTCGCTGTTTTCGTCAAGATAAAGAAACCATGCCACTGATTGCTGGCGGAGATTTGATAGACACGCTGACCGCAGGACGGCGTTTTTTGATTTTGCCAGAGCAGGCAAAAGAAGTCCGACAAGAATGCCAGCGACCCCGATAACAACCACAAGTTCAATTAATGTAAAGGCTTTTTGTGTGTCCGGTTTATTATGCTGGTTGTCGTTTAATAAATTCATGATTGTATTCAGAAAAAAACTCATTCCACTGGTTCAAGCCTGATAATTCTGTCCGGTGCGTTCATCGCAAGATACAGAAATCCATCAGGACCTGTAACAACCGACCGTATTCTGCCGATTCCTTTAAATACAATTTCTTGATGAACAACTTTTCTGTCGACAATCTCAAGTCGGCGCAGTTCTTCGCGTGCAAGGCTGGTCACAAAAAGATGGTTTTTCCATTTTTCAAATTTATTGCCACGGTAAAAACCGATTCCGCAAACTGCTATGGACGGCGTCCAGTGCAACACGGGTTGTTCCATGCCTTCTTTATGTGTGAGCGATGTGATGGGGGAGCCATCGTAGTTCATTCCGTAAGTAATCACTGGCCAACCGTAGTTCTTGCCTTTTTCAATCAAATTTAATTCATCGCCCCCTCGAGGTCCGTGTTCGGTTTCCCACAGGTCGCCCGTCATCGGGTGAAAATCAAGCCCCTGCGGATTTCTGTGTCCATAACTCCATATTGATTTTATGGCATCGGGAACATTTACGAATGGGTTGTCTGCAGGAATAGAGCCATCGTCATTGAGTCTGTGGATTTTTCCATTCGGACGTTTAATATCTTGTGCGTGTTCCATGGCACCGCGCTCGCCAATTGAAAAGAATACGTGTCCCTTTCCGTCGAACACGATTCGTGAACCAAAATGTATTCCTCCCGGTCGGTAGAATTCAACCGGGGCACGGAAAATAGTTTGCTCCTCCTGCCATTTTCCGTCACGAATTTTTCCACGGACAATTACTGTCATGCCAACATTGTTTCCAATTTTGTTCGTTGCGCGTTCAGAGTAAGAGAGGTAAATCCAACCATTGTTTTCGTAATTCGGATGCAAAGCGACTTCCATCAGACCGCCTTGACCTTCTGCGCGCACACGTGGCGTGTCGTCTATCGCGGGAGAAACAGCGCCATCCCTGTCCACTATTCTCAGTCTTCCTGGCAATTCGGTTACAAGCATCCTGCCGTCAGGCAAAAATGCAAGTGACCATGGCGTCACAAGATTTTTGCAAACGGTTTTGATTTTGAACTTGTGTAGTTCGCTCTGGACAAGCTGTTCATCCTGCGGCTTCGGGAGTGAAATTTTCTTAAGTGCCGCCTGCGTCTCTTTTTCGCGAATAAATATGACCATTGCGCGGATTTCTGCCTCGCTCAGTCCATTTTTCATTGATGGCATTCCTTCGTCTTCTATACCCTCGCGAATAATTTTTGCTATGCTTTCGTCATCTTTTCCGAACTTCCACTGTCCATCAATTAAACTGCTAGCGGCAGAACCCTCCATATTATTGCCATGACAGGAAGCGCAGAACTCGGCGTAAACTTTTGCAATGTCTCTTGCCTGAAGGTTTGTGTTTAAGGCAAAGCCTGAGGCAACGACAACTGATAGAATGTATTTATGTATATGCATATCTAATATTTAATATTAGTAAAATAAATTCAATCAAATTTAACCCAGATTTTGCGTTTTGCAATTGAGAGCGGCAATGCTCCGCAAGTTTGCCGTAGTATTTTAATATTTTCGAAGAATATCGAGGTTGTAGCTGGTTAAAAGAGTGCTTAAAAAGTTACAGGTCATTTCATGACAAAAATTATTAAAATTTTCAGGGATGCTCAAAAGTTATTTCACAGGGAAATCAGTTGTTTCTCTACTAAAATTAAAAACAAACTTTTTTAAAAATTCTTTTTCTTATACAGGATATGTTGTTTTTTTAAATTGGTCTTTAAGAGCAAGAGAGTGGGGCAATTTAAATTGCTACAAACCTTGCGATTAAAGTTGCGCCTCCAAGCAGTATTATTACACCTGCGACATCTGTGACCGTTGTCAGAATTACGCTGGAGGCAAGCGCCGGGTCAATTTTAATAAGTCTTAATACAAGAGGTATCAAGACGCCAGAAACTGCGCCAATCAACTGATTCAATACAATCGCAGTTCCTGCTATTAACCCGATGAACCAGCCTCCTTTCCAAAAATAACCGACGGCCCCAACAAGAATCGCGGCGGCGATTCCGCATACTATGCCGACTATGAACTCTTTTGCAAGCGCCTTTGCTTCGTCTCCTTTTATCAATTCTCCGAGAGCCATCTCGCGAACCACTATTGTGAGCGTTTGCAATCCCGCGTTTGCGCCCTGACTCAATATAACGGGCATAAACACCGCAAGGGCAATCCATTTAGCGAGTGTATCTTGAAAAATTCCCACCGCAATCGCGGCTAAAAACGATGTAATCAGATTAAAATAGAGCCATGGCAATCGTTGTTTGATGGACATTTTCCAGGGTGTTTTCAATCGTTCGACTCCGGACAAACCAACCATTAACTGCATATCGCGCGTGGCTTCTTTTTCAGCCAGTTGCAGAACATCTGCCGCTCGAACAACTCCGACTAGACGTCCAATCTCGTCCACTACAGGCAAGCCCAAGAAACGGCTCAATGCAAACTGATGCTGGATTTCATCAATGGATGCATCAACTCTTAAAAATTTAACCTCACGTTTTACGATGTCTTTCACCAATCTGTTAGAGTCTCCGAAGAGGATTTGATGAACCTGTGCCACACCCACCAGCCGTTCACTTTTATCCACTACGTACATGTATGAAACATCATCCGGTTTCCATTCTTTGTTTTTGCGAATTCGTTCCAATGCAGCGGATATTGTGTCCGTTTCATATAATTTCAAGAATCTGTCGGTCATTATACCACCGGCGGTGTCAGGTGGATATTGAAGAATCGCAACAATTGGCGCGGCGGAATCTTTCGGAATTTTTTCAAGGATTCTTAACCTTCGTTGGCGGTCGAGTTTTCCAATAATATCCGCCGCAATATTCGGTGAAGCCGCGCGAATTATGTTGAGTAAAACATCGTCCGGGATTCGTTTTATAAGTGAATTTAATAGGTCCTCTGGGATTTCCATCAGAACGCGTCCTGCCTTATCTTGAGGCAACTTGCATAATATCTCACAAACCTCATGTGATTTGCATTCCTGGATTTTTCGCGCCAGTTCGGCAGGTTCTAACCGCATCAGTTCATTATCAATCTTTAACAAATTATACATAGTACACAGTAATTTAATTCAAATTTTAAAATTGTGTGAGAAAATAACATTCTTACCGCATCTGTCCGAAAATTATTTGTTTAATATTTTGTATTTGGTTAATAGAAAACAGATACAAGGTAATTTAAGTTATAGATAAACTCAGGTTTATTTACCTGATAACAAATGCTGTCTGATAGTATTGTTCTGGAGTAAAAATTCTTTTTCTCCGCAGTTTCTCTATTTCTTTTTATGACATTTGAATCCTGTTATTCCATTTTCATTTTACATTCCATCTTTTAATTGTTAATAAAATGTTCATGAAAAACCGCCATGCATTGCTTGTGCTTATTTTGATTTTTATAACCTCGCTCGATAATAGTTTAATTTCCGCACCATTTGACGCCGCGCCGTTTGGTATAAAGATTGAAAACGGTCAGGGCGTAATGTGGGAAGACCCTCGCGAAATACATCGCATTGTTGTCTACTTCAAAAATCAATCGCAGATTCCAGAAAATCTTGTGCTTCAATACTGGGGGAGCAGGTGGCCTCAACAGCGTTTGCCAAAAGACAGGGAACCTGGCGGTGGCGACGTTGGATGGATGGAGCTTGGCAACTGGCATCAATATGGATGGCGAATCGCGGACGCAATCGCTCAAAAAGAGGCAAACAGAGTAATTTTTACCTTTAACCCTGTGAACAAAACAGAATTTCCGGGAGTTAAAAATTATCCAGCAACTTTCCGCTATACGCTTAAAATCCGCGTTGTTGCAAAGGACAGCGCGCCGCTGGATGTTGACAAAATCGAAGCGTTCACGGATTCTGAACTTGTCCCGTTCAAATTCAGAGTGACTTTTGAAAAAGAAACACCAGAAAATCTCATTTTCGAAGTCTATAACGGATTGCTTAAGACTGTTCAACAAGAGGGCGGGTCGTCATCTGTTTTTGTCGAAATTGACGCCACGCAAAACACCGACCCGAACACTTTTGATAAAACGCTCGTAACAATCCGCGGCAAACAGGCGGTTACATTTAAAGTTGAAGATTTAAAGGATGGAGAAATTTATATCCCGTTTGCTGGACTTGCGGTTCTTAATGGGAACGACCGGCGCAGGTATTCTGCTGTAGAAAAGGATGTAAGGGCAAGTGGAAAAAAGTCTCTCTACAATCGTGTTTCAGAGTTGTCGGAGCAAACCTGGCGAGCCGCCTGGGATGGTATGCCACCGAAAAAATCGCACATCTACTTTCCAATGGGCATGGACGGTGGACGTCAGCGCTTTCGCCTGAATGCAAATGGCAGCGTCGAATTCCGCACAAATGACGGTTATCTGGAACGACGTCCTGGCAAGGACACTCCGCGACTTTCGCTCGAACGCGCCCCGGTGAGCGTAAACTTCTCGCTCCCGAATAAACCAGTCTCGCGGACAATTGATGATGCAAGTATTCCCATCTGTCGAACTACGTGGAGTGTTGACGATTTTGAGATAAACCAGATTGCGTTTGTGACTTTGTTGGATGGAGTCGATTCAGAAATGGATACTCCTGAAGGGGATACCTTTGCCGTGTGCATGTTGCGGTTCGCAATTACCAACAGGGGCAACACTGAGAAAGTATTTACGCTTCCTGTAAACTGGTTTCTCGGAGACAAAGCCGCAGGTCTGAAAGCGGGCGAGAACAATTTCATCTTTGCGAATGACCGCTCGCGGTTTCATCTGACGTCAGACGCCGTGGCTTCTGCGGATGGCAACAC
>JAOADO010000002.1 GCA_026417275.1 Verrucomicrobiia bacterium | reverse complement strand
CCACAGTTGATTCCAGACCCCCTTCAACCACAGATTCAGATTCGGAACTTGCCACGCCCTGATTTAAAACCGACTCGGCACCTTCAGTTTTGACTTCAGAAACCTTCTCTTGCCCCTCCTGCGCACCAACAACTTCCCCAGCCGTGGGAACCACCACACCCGCCCCCCCTTCGGACTTCTCCGAAACAGCCCCAACTTCAACCTCCTGCGAAACCTCCTGAACATCTTCAAGAATCGAATCCCCCTTCACCCCTCCCGCAACGGCAACCTCATTAATACCTTCACCTGACGTACCTTCACCTGACGCAGGGACTTCCACGCCAACCTCTTTTTCAACCGTCGTTACTGCAGACTCAACCGCACCCTCCGAAACCTCTTTCTCCGATGCAACAACGGATGAAATACCAGCAGACGCCGTTGCCACAGCCTCCACAGAAGTATCCCCTGTCGAAACACCACTCGCGGGAGCCGCACCCTCCATCACAGATGGCATCTCCGCCGTCAGAGTCTGTCCCTCCACAACATGTCCATGTTCAGAAGACTCCTGAACCCCCGGCAAACTAACAGGCGGCAAAAGCTTCTCCAGTTCCTCAGCTGTAACCTTATCTATAGTGCTCGATGGCTTTAATTTCTGGTCAGACTTGGCAAAACCAGATTCAATTAACTTGTCTATGACATCTTTCGAGCTAATGCCATGTCTTTTGGCTATATCGTAAATTCTAACGGGCATATTAAATTTTTATCTTTTTCCTCAAACTGCAACCCAGAAATTATTTTATATTTTCCAATTAAAAGCAACTGGTTTTACACTTAATAAAACACATCAACCAACCGCGTTTAGACACATCTTCTCAAATTCTCTTGAGCTCTCGGGATTACGAAAAAGTTATCTTTCGTTGCTCCACTTCAGCCCGCGCGGCATCAAGAATCTCTTTTGCCTTATCGCCAATCCCTTCAATCGACCTTAAATCATCCTCATCCATCGCAAGCAAACTTTCCAGACTTGTTACGCCGCTGTTAACAAGATTCCTGGCAACATCTTCAGTAATGCCGCGAATTGAAGCCAACTCGTCAATCGCACGCTTAATCTCTTCCTCAAAATCAACTGCCTGAGTCTGCTCCGCTTCAGGCTCAATCCGTATCTTGCAATTGCAAAGCTTGCACGTAAGGCGAACATTCTGCCCCCCTTTTCCTATGGCTAGTTGATATTGGTCACGGGGAACAACAACCGTCGCCTCGCCCGTCTCCTCATCATACGAAATTTCCTTAACCTTTGCAGGCGCAAGGGCATTCGCAAGAAACACCCTTATATCTGGATCCCATCGAATAATATCAACCTTTTCATTATTTAATTCGCGAACAATGTTCTTCACCCTGCTCCCACTCAAACCAACACAGGCTCCCACGGGGTCAACCCGCGGATTTGTCGAAAACACAGCAACTTTCGTCCTCTGCCCAGGTTCGCGCGCAATCGCCTTTATCTCAATGATGCCTTCCTTTATCTCCGAAACCTCAATCTCAAACAATGCCTTCACAAAATCCGAATCGGAACGAGACAAAACAATATATGCACCGTTTTGCCTGCTCTCCACATGCTTCAACAACGCACGTACACGATCACCCTTTTGAAAATTCTCAGAACGAACACGCTCACTCTGCGGTATCACAGCCTCACAATCCTCTAACTCAAGTATTACATCAGACTGCTCAAACCCAACAACGCGTCCAATCAGAATCGAACCAACCCTCGGCTTATACTCATTGACGATCTTCTCTTTCTCTGCCAACCTCACCAGCCTCTTAAATGTGTCTGTAGCAATCGTAGAAGCAATCCGCCCAAGATCATGAGGTGTAACTTCAATCCTTATTTCATCCCCAATCTGAACATTGGGATTAATCTTTTTAGCCTCGTCGAGTGAAATCTCATCACGGGGATTTGTAACCCTCTGTACCACAATAACTTTAGCATAAAAATACAAATCTCTCTCCTTCTCGTTGATGACAACCTCCAGCTCCCTCCCCCATTTTTGCGCCCTTTTAGATGCTGTGGTAAAAGATTTCTTCAATGCCTCTATCAAAATACTCCGCGGGATATTCTTCTCCCGTTCCCAGTAATCCAGCATATCTAAGAACTCTGCTTTCATATCGGCGCCTTTCACTTACAAATTTGTTTAAGAACAAAAAAGTCGGTAAATTCCTACCGACTCTCTCACACAGCAAGCCATGCTGGCTCCTGTCCCGTTTTTATTATTGTAATATATTTTTTTAAATCGTCAACTAAAATCCTCTCAACTGTTTAACTTTAACGTTATAAGCGTTCATTTACTCGTTAAATACTTCTGCAAGTTCGGAAAACGCCTCATAACAAAGTTAATATTGTTAGTATTCTGTACCTGCTTGACATATTTTTCCGCTTTCCCAGTATCTCCATTGTTGTCGTAAATTGAAGCCAACTGCAACCTTGTAAAATCCGCTCGCGGCGAATCAGGAGCCAGCGAAAGCATCATCCTGTAAGTCCGAATTTCGTTCTCCTGCTCCTCTGCCATCTGAAATATGCTTGCGCACTCATTCAAAAGCCCCTCCATTGAAAAACGATTCCTGCGGTTACCACCGCCCCCGGTATCACCGCCGGCAAGCCCCACATTCGGCAGAATATACGCCTCATAAATCCTTGCCCCAAGCCATTGATTCTGAGCCAAATCCATAGCATCCCTCGCCGCCTGACGCGCCATCCGTAAAGCAACCCTCAAATGTGCAGGATTCTTGCTTTCAAACAACTTATCCACAACCCATAACTCCTGCCCAATGTATTCATACATCTTCGCATAAGTCGTCGCCTCATCAAATTTCTGACGCAAACTCATCACAAATTCATTCTGAGCAATCGCAAGCTCAGAATTATCACTATCATCCAAACTCTTATACAAGTCCTTGAACGCCAGTTGATATTCAATCAAATCCGCCAATATTGGCTTTATTTGCTCCTCTTTCTCCGCAAGCTGTTTCTCCTTATCAGCAATCTCGTTTTCAAGAGCCTTTACCTTTTCCTTCAAGGCCTCCGTCTCCTGTGGCAGAGGAATGCCGTTAGTCGGGTTTTCACTGTATGCAAGCACCAAAACCGGGTCATCTTTCTTGCCGGAAATTCTTTCAGCGGCAATCCGTACAAGCATTTTAGATTTATTTATAACCTCTTCTATACTAAAAGCCTCTATCTTTAACTTTATATACTCATTCCTCAATGTGTAAAAATCCTTCTTAGTAGCGCTCCCTCGCCAATTTTTCTCATCCGGAAGGTTCTTCTTCTCCGGAGCCTTTGCCATCTCAGCCTTTGATGGGAACTTAAAATTAGTAGAAAAATCACTCTTTCCAGAGTTCTTTTTCAGGTAACTTTTAACCTGGAATTTTACCATCCATGATGGCTTTGGACCAGAAAAGGCAAAAACAACAGCCAAACCAAGCAATATCACAACCGCACCAATAATAATATGCCTGGAACTAATTCTTATTTGTTTGCTATCGCTATTTGAATTCATAGCCTGAGTTCACTTTTTATGTTTCTTCCTGTCTCATCTTCTTGATTAATTAGACGATATCCACTCATTAAAAGTTACAATCTTACCCACAATCCAAATTTAGCATACAGATAAATTCATCAGCAACCAACTTAAACCCCGCTCATAAATATTTTAATGCCAATTTATTAATAATTATGGTATGATAAAATTATGCGTACTGTTATTTACCCGGGCACATTTGACCCGATAACAAACGGACATATGGATTTAATAACACGCGCCACCATTCTATTCGCGCGCGTTATAGTTGCTGTCGCCAAAAACGAAGACAAACACCCCCTCTTTGCACATGAAGAACGAATCCAACTTGTAAAAGAAACCACAAAAAACTTACAACAGGTTGAAGTAGAAGGCTTTGACGGACTTTTAGTAGATTATGCAAAGAAAAAACGTTGCCATGCAGTCTTGCGCGGATTACGGGCTGTTTCAGATTTTGAATTCGAATTCCAACTCGCCCTGATGAACCGAAAACTGGACAAAGATTTTGAAACAATTTTCATGATGCCCAACGAAGAATACACCTTCCTGAGCTCGCGCATGGTCAAAGAAATAGCAAAACTCGGGGGCAATATTTCCCCATTTGTTCCACCCCACGTGGCTAAGGCTTTGCGGAAAAAACTTGGTTTTGAGTAAAAACTGATGTATAGTGAATCCTGTTGAATCGGGATTACATTCCCGTTGTCTTACAAAACAATTGCAACTTACGAGGTTACTATGCCATTAAAAGTAAATATGCACGATCTTGTCCGGAAGGAGGTTCTACTAAAAGGCATTCTTCCGGTAAAAGAATTGGAAATCGACGGACTGGACACAGTTATTCATGCAAATCACGATTTAAATTACGACTTCACAGTCCAGAAAATAGAAAAAAAATTGGTCTTGATTGGAAATCTATCCATCGAACTGGATTGTCAATGTGTAAAATGTTTAAAATCATTCACTTATAAAATAAATTTACCCCAATGGTCTCTAACCCTCGACCTTGAGGGCGATGACCGCGTAAACATCATTAACGACTTTATAGACTTGACGCCCTATATCAGAGAAGATATCCTTCTGAGCTTTCCATTGCATCCGGTCTGCGAACCAGGATGCAAAGGATTGCCGGGCGTAATTTCCGGCGAGGATGAAGCAACAAAAAGTCGCACAGAACCGCTTAATTCGGTCTGGTCAGCGCTTGATAAGTTGAAATTTGAATAAATGCTGCTATATTTATAGTTCAGTGTTTTTTTATTGGATTTAAATATTAACAAGATACAGGAATAAACTATGGGTGTACCGAAGAGAAAACCGTCTCGAAGCCGTCAACGGATGCGTCGGGCGTACAACAGTGTTTTAAAACTGCCACAACTTGGCGTTTGTCCGCAATGCGCGGAACCTTACATTCCGCATCGTGTTTGTCCATCATGCGGATATTACAAAGGCAGGCAGGTATTAACTGTCAAAACCTCCTGATGAATACAGGTCGTCAAAAAACGGTGGACCAGTTTTGGCCCTGCCGTTTTGATTTACCTACATAATTCTTGTTAAGACGGGAGCGAATGTCTAACAATCCGCTCGAATGAGTGGTGTTTTTTTGAAAGAATGACTACTTCGAACAAAATCAGGGTCCCACGCGCCGAATTCAATTACCAGGGCAGGTCATGTTCAATTGCCGCTGTTGGCTCTTATGTCCCAGCCAGAATTCTCACAAACGGTGACCTTGAGAAAATGGTCGAAACCAGCGACGAATGGATTATAACTCGCACTGGAATTAAAGAAAGGCACATTGCCGCAGAAGACGAATTCACATCCGACCTCGCCACAAAAGCAGCTACAAAAGCCCTGGAAAGGGCTAACCTTAAACCAGACGCCATTGACCTGATAATTGTTGCCACAATTACACCCGACATGCCTTTCCCTGCAACCGCGTGTCTTGTGCAGGAAAAAATCGGAGCAAAAAAAGCCGCAGCTTTCGACCTTGAAGCAGCATGTTCTGGCTTTATATACGCCCTGGAGGTAGGACAACAGTTCATAATGTCGCGCACGTATGAAAACGTACTGGTGATTGGTGCAGAAAAACTATCTTCAATTGTGGATTGGAAAGATAGAAACACCTGTGTTTTATTTGGAGACGGCGCTGGCGCCGCTGTTCTACAACACCGCGCAAATTCTCACGGATTATTAACCGCCTGCATGGGGAGCGACGGCGGAAAATCAAACCTAATCATGATGCCCGGCGGCGGAAGCCGTAATCCTGCCTCCATCGACACTGTCAATGGCAGATTGCATTACCTGAAAATGGAAGGACGAGAAACTTTCAAAAATGCAGTCAACGCAATGTGCACCGCCGCAACAGAGGCTTTGAAAAGATGCAACCTGGATATTTCACAAATCAAATGTATCATCCCACACCAGGCTAACCGCAGAATTATCGAAGCTGTCGGCGAACGGCTAGGGGCAAAAGAAGAACAGGTCTTTGTAAATCTCCACAAATATGGAAACACATCAGCCGCATCTGTTGCAATTGCTCTGGATGAATCTGTAGAATCTGGAACTATTAAACGCGGCGATTTAGTAATGTTGCTTGCCTTCGGAGCAGGCTTAACGTGGGGAGCAGCAATAATTGAATGGTAGAGTTTACCTCTCTTATCACATTAAACAAACACCACAGAAACCTTCGAAGGGTATAAGTTAAGATTATTACCCTCTAAAATTGCCGATAATTTCTCTCAGAAAACAACTGCAATCCGCATTTACAATTCTGAACATCCACTCTCCCACACGCTAAAAGAAAACTCCATCGTTAATTTACCCCTGCATCAACAAAGGAAAAAACTATTTTTATTAACCCCTTATCTATCTTTACCTTCCACTCTAAAGATTAAGGCAAGAATCCGATAATATTATTATATTGAAGATTGAGCATTACATTTTTCGTCATAATTACCATATATTTTGAACAGCAGTCTGGAGTATCTGGCAGATGTTGATAGCGTTTAACAAACCGTACGGCGTTGTCAGCCAATTTACAAGAGAACATCCTTCGCACAGAACGCTGGGGGAGTTTGGCTTCCCCCCGGGAGTTTATCCGGTTGGTCGTTTAGACCTCGACTCGGAAGGATTACTTCTATTAACCAACGAGCCTGAATTGCATGAGATTTTGTTAAACCCAAAATTGGGGCATCCGCGCGAATATCTGGTCCAGGTAGAAAGAATCCCCTCAGAAGAGGCTCTGGCAAAACTCGCTGCTGGGGTTACAATTGGAGACCACCACACCCTTCCAGCAAAAGTAAAATTGCTTGATTCACCCCCTCCCGTTCCCCCGCGAAATCCACCAATTCGTTTCCGCAAAACAGTTCCAGATTGCTGGCTGTCCATCGAGTTAAAAGAAGGAAAAAACCGTCAGGTCCGAAGAATGACAGCCGCTGTGGGACATCCCACTCTGAGATTGATTCGAATTCGAATCGGACAATTTAACCTCAACAGTCTCCCTTCTGGAAAGTGGAAGATTTTATCTCCAGAAGAACGACGACTTGCGTTATCAAGATAATATACAGTGGATTATTGAATTAGATTAATTCACTCAGTTTTATTGCGTTTGCCCATTTTCCACCCCAACAAAAACAAGACCACATTTATCTTCACAAATAAAATGTCCGCTTCCCCATTTGTTTTTTTGAAGAATTACACCCTCAAATCGAGCCCTCTTTTTAAGAACTGGATGAACAAAAGTGCCTTTGAAAATACCGTTTCTAAAATCCAACGAAAAATTAAGGTCTGCATCAGTATATTTTAATTCAATTTTATTTTGCGGTGTAACATACACCATATTTGCGATTATAGATTCCAAGCCGCCTCCGCTGAATGCAACAACCAAATTTGTGTTGGTAATAAATTGAGATTCAGTTTTTGAATCTGAATAATACGACCCAATCAGGCGAACACTTTCCATTCTCTGAGAAAGCATCGCATCAGCATTCTTTCTACTCCAGAAACAATCGCCAACAACGTCGCTCACTTGCGTGTTAGTAAACACAATCGCGCCAGCAAGACATCCATCACGCATATTGACAAATACAGGCATCGTCAAATTTGAGTCCAGACCTGAACTTGTTGAAAACGGAGAACCATCGAAAAGTTTGCCCGATATTTGTGCATTTCCAGACTCATCAAGGATTATCTTTGCATACCCATCGCCAATCCTTGTAGTGTTTGTATCAGGAACTGCCAGAATTGCAGTATAAATGCCTGATTTAACATCTCTAAACGCACCAAGCGGCGTCTGTTTGTAGCCCACAATGTTCATCTCCCGCCCACCACCAGTAATCTGCCCATACACCATCTGGGCATCATTTGTATCGGATAACTTCAGCGCAAGCCCAAACGGCGGCTTAGAAGATTGTTTTATGGACACAAAAGAATACCTCCGATTATCAAATTTCCCTTCGAGCGAAAGATTCTCCTCAAATGTGGTCAACCTCCCTTTCCAGGTCAAATCCCCATTGACAGTAATTTGAAGACTGCCAACTGGAATAGATTCTGTGTCTGTTTTTGAATAAATCAACGCATTATAACTGGACGGTTCTACAAGTTTTTTCACCGTTTTTACACCAGAAACAGCCTCTTTCGTTTCCTTTTGAGCAATTTGCTGTGAAGCTCTGTCCGATTTTTTTTCTTCCTGAACAAAAATTGCCTGCAGAAACATATTGGACACAACCATGATCTCCACCTCAGGCGACTTTTCATTAATCGAACCGTTCCAGCAAAGAAAATTAAAACCACTCGCTGGCTCAGCCTTTAATCTAATTTTAGCACCCGCATCGAAATTCTTACCCGAAATTTCGGGGCTAATCCTGCCTTTGCCTATAATTTCGGCAAAGATTTTATACGACGGCGTAAAATATATTGTAATTGCCTCCCACTCCGAAAAATTGTCTGCCTCATTCTGACAACGGACCTCGAAGAGATTTCTTCCTTCCTGCAACGGAATTTGAACACTCCATTTGCCAAGTCCATTCGCAATACCAGTCACTGTAGAATTTAGTCTATACTGAACAGATTTAATCCCGATTTTATCCCTTGCTGTGCCTTCAACTAAAACCCTGGACTCTGAAACACGCGCACCATTCCTGGGCGAAGTAATCTTTAACGTCGGTCTTGCAATAGCGCTTTTCCCAGATTCTAATCCCTTCTCATTTGCAACAGGCTTTTGCACAACTTGCAAATCCTGTTTCCTGGAGCCTGTCGTTTCAACAACCGCAGACATCGTCTTCATCGAAAGAGAATCGGACTTTTGCGATTCTGGTTGTGATTTAGCCTCAGAAGACGGTTCAGACCGTCTTACCTCTGATTCAACCATTCTTGGCGGAATCCTTAACTCGGTTTCGGTTTTAGTTAGTTTAATTGACGGTTTTGGCGTAGCATCATCTATTTCACAACCTGTGCGGCGTGCATTTCTTCTAAAGCAGGACCAGGCAGTTTCGGCAATCGGACTATCACCTTTTACCGCATAAAAATTCTTATCCCATGAACCAAAGTAAACAACCCCATTTGTATCAATAATCGGAGAAGAAGAGACTATACCCTGAGTTTTTAGCGTCCACTTCAACTTTCCATCTTTACCAACAGCATAAAAATTTCCGTCATATGAACCAAAGTAAACCGAACCATCCGCGGCAACAACAGGAGTGGCGCGAACCCAGTCTTTCGTCTGAAAATCCCACAGTTTTGCACCATCGGGAGAAATAGCGTAAAGCTTGCCGTCATCTGAACCAATATAAACCTCGCCATTCTGTCCGATTACTGCAGAAGAACGGACTGCGCCATCGGTCTTAAACCGCCAGCGAAGCTTCCCATCAGCCGTAACAGCATACACATATTTATCAAATGAACCAAAATAAAGAGTTCCGTCCCTGCCAATCGCAGGAGAAGAATTTATTCTATCCTCAGCAGAGAATGTCCACATAGCCGCGCCATTTGTGGATAATGCATAGAAATTTGTATCCATGCAACCAAAGTAAACATTTCCTTCACTGTCAATTGCAGGAGATGAAATTATGTTACCCATTGTGGGAAATTCCCACCTTCTGAAGCCGTCGGCGCTAATCGCAAAGAGCTTATTAAAAACCGAACCAATCATAATAGAACCATCCGGCGCAATAGCAGGCGACGAAACAATCCCACTTCCCGGCATAATCCGCCATTTCTCCGAACCGTCAGGATTTATGGCATAAACAATTTTGTCTATTGAGGCTATGTAGATTGTGCCATCTGAAGCAACCGCTGGTGTTGAAACAATCAAGCCACTTGTCACAAACTCCCATTTCTTTTTGCCCTCTGAATTGAGCGCGTAAAAAATTCCATTGTCCGCCCCAAAATAAATTGTTCCATCCTTCCCAATCGCAGGAGAAGATTGCACAGACGCACCCACAGGAAAAACCCAGAACGGGTCACGCGTCTGACAAATTCCAACATTTGCGAGCAACAACATTAAAAAAGCGATTACAAACATTTTCTTCATACCTCAATTTATTTTATCGGTTATCCAGACAAGAGCGCCTTCAGGCAGAATATCAAAAAGAGGCAAAATGTCATCACCAGAAACATGAATACACCCACGCGACATCGGTTTGCCAAGCGTGGTTTCATCGGAAAACCCGTGAATATAAATGTAACGCGAAAAACTATCCACATCACCGCCTCGGTTAAAACCTTCCTCAAGACCTTCGAGCCACATTATTCGGTGAACAATTGCGGCATTCGGATGCGACGTCCATGTAAAACCAACGTGCCTTCGCGATTCAAACACGGCACCTACTGGATAGCCTCCGCCGATTTTCTTCGCGATTCGATGCAACCCGAGCGGCGTCTTAAAAGAGTTTTTCAATTGCCCAACCCCAAACCGTGAAGTAGAAACAACCATGACTCTGACCAAACAATAAAAATCGCGGTTCTTTTGAACAGAAACAAGCGGCCTTTTAACATTTCCAAACATATTGGACTGCGAATATAAAAACATCCTTTGCTCAGGAATGCAAACCACAAGAATATACCTGCCAGGCAAAACCCCAATCCGTCTACAAGCCATAAAAAAATCATTTGGTATTTGACGACAGATTAAATCATTCTTTATTCTGTTAATGCAGATTCTCATTTTTGTGATATGATTATTAGTAAAAATTTATTGTTTTTTCGAGCCGTTTTTTAAAAAGAAACATATTGTTTACTATTTTCTCTCAGAAAAAACAGCGTGCTGAACATACGCTTTAGTTTTTTAAACTTTTTTATTAAAAACACATACTCAGGAAATGCTTGTAATAGATGAAAATCTGTTTGAGATTCTGCCTCATATCGAGCAATCCGACAGGATAGCCATGGATACAGAGGCAGACAGCATCCACTGTTATCCTGAAAAATTATGTCTAATTCAACTCAGCACAGACAAATATCACGTTCTCATAGACCCGCTTAAAAATTTAAATCTCGATTCACTGTGGAAAATTTTAAAAAACAAAACCATAGTTTTGCACGCCGCAGATTATGACATCCGCCTCCTATATAAAAGATACGGCTTTGTTCCATCAAAAATCTTCGACACAATGTACGGGGCAAGACTGCTCGGTCATAAACAATTTGGACTAAGCGACCTTGTAAAAAAATACTTCGGCGTAAAGTTAGAAAAATCTCATCAAAAAGCCAACTGGACAACACGTCCTATTCCACAACACTTGCTCGAATACGCAATCAACGATACACGTTATTTGCTTAGGCTGGCAGAAATTCTGCAGACTGAACTCCAGCAAACGAACCGTATCCACTGGCACAGCGAAACCTGCGAAAAATTAATCGCCCGTATAATTGATAGCATCAATTTGAACCATGATGACGAATGGCGCCTGCCAGGCAGTAAAAACCTCTCCTCGCTCGGTTTGAGCGTGTTAAAAGAAATATGGCTCTGGAGAGAAAACGAAGCGGTCTCTTCAAGCAAACCACCTTTTTTTATACTTCCCCACAACCAGTTGATTTCAATTGCTGAAGCAGCGGCATGTTCGGAAGACTTTACAGCGTTTTTCCCTAAAAATTGTTCACCAAAAAAAATATCTGCATTAACTGAGGCAATCCAGCGAGGACTCAAAACCCCTTCCGAAAAACGCCCCGTTCAAATAAAAAACAACGGAGATCACTTCCCGTTAAAAAAAATCAGGTTCTTCAACAAAATGATGAAATACCGCAATAATTTAGCCTCAAATCTCAAGATTGACCCCTCTCTCATAGCAAGCCGCGCAGAATTGATAGAAATCACAAAAAATCCTGAAAAAGCACCAACAGTCCTAATGAACTGGCAGTTTGAATTATTAAAAAACGCAATATCAGACAAAGATGTTTAGCCAGGGCGTTTTAAAGAACAGACCTATTTTTACATCTTCGGTTTAGTTCTTCTAAACAACAAATTCCCCTCGCAATCTGAATACTCGATTTGAGATTCTGCCCCCTTCTTTATAGAGAGAGTTTCAAGATAAAAAATCGTCGGCTCCACAATGTGCTGATTATTCAAAAATGGTTCAGTGTATTGAATAGCGCCATATTTTTCCTGTTTGATATGATGTTGCTCCCCAACGTGATTATTCCAATCAACCCCTTCTGTAAGAAATCCATGCGGTCCATAATGATGTTTGGCGATTGCTCGCAAAATGGTTAACCCGTCCAATTCAAAAACACGGCTCTTTTGAGGATTGGATTTTCTAATATTCGCCGCCGCCTCAAAATAGGCAAGGGCGGCTTCAGCATTCTCCCACAAATACGCGGTATCCCACGATTTTTCCATATACAGCAACCCCTTTGTGGCAACACCATTTCTATCCTCGCGCATCTTAAATTGCTCAAGCCCATCAAGACATTTTTCATAAGCGAATCGGCGTAAATTCTCATCGTGAAACAGTTCTGAAATCCGCAAAAAAACACGAAAGGCTACAGAATACGCAACATTCTCATGCGGGTCATAAGTGTCGTGGTTAATACTTCCAAAGATACCCCCAGAATTTGTAAAAACCTGAGTTTTAAGACGGATTTGTGCGGTATAATCAGCAAGCCGTTGCTCCATTAATTCGGCGTACAACTGCAAAATAAACAACCCATCCGCTGAGGTCTGCCAGAACGAGTCATTCCCCCCTTCTGGAGACTTTCTATACACCTTGCCGTCAGGAAAAGTTCGTCGCGGAAACCAGCCGTTTGGCACAGACTCCACATTTTTATCTATCCACGCGGCTAAATTTACCGCCGCTTTACGCATCCTTTCGGCGCGCGGGTCTGTTCCTGAATCCCGAGCAAATCTGAGAAGTTGATAGCCAATCTTTGCCATCGAACCCGCACAAAACCAATCCGAATTATGTTTATAATTCAGACAGAATTTGCCTGTCGTCGTTTCTCTATAGCCCTTGATAAATCCAGTTTCCCAATCAATAAAACCACAATCAAGAACATGGTCGAGAATGCGAATTGCATTAGACATCATTTTTTCATCCCCCGTGAACTTCCCAAACAGGAATATTTCCCATGCTCCCCCGACAGCGTTTGCCGCCCATCCAGGACCCTCCAGATTGCCAAAATCATGCCAGCCCATGACATTCCCTTGCGGGTCAACAAAACTTGAAATCGAAACAAGATGCCCCTTTGAATCATTGGTCAGAGTTCTGCTCAAAGTAAAACGCAACGAATCCCTCGCAGAATCAACAATCGTATAAGAAGAATTCTCAGGAATATAAAAATCATTATCTGCGGCAAACAACCACTGAAAGCACACCGCCGCCGCTATCATTGCTTTCGAAAATGTTTGAAAAAACTGCATGCATCTTGGCATAAGTATCCGCAAATAATAGTGTTGTAAGTTGAAAATTTAAATCCTGTAAAACGCCATGCCCCCCAATTAAATATCACACCTTTCTCCCCACGTTCGTCTGCCGCATCGGAACAAGTTTTTTAGACGGACAACCTTTCACTTTAACCCCGCGAAACCGCAATGAATCCGCAAGCGCATATTTAAAATCGTCACTTGCATCTTCAAAGGCTTTTCTTAACACGGAAAGCGAGTTTCGCGTGGGAATCCGCTCCAGAGAACACCTGGCATCCTCCCGCAAATCCTTATCCCGAAGAAACCGCGCAATAATAGGCACAGACTCATCACCACCGATTTCTGAAAACATCCATAATATCTCCCGTTTTATCTCAACAGAACAATTGTTTATAACTTCCCCTAACCGCCCGCAAACACGCCTCCTCAAATCTTCATTGCCAGGACTTCCAGAATATCGAACAATCTTCCAGAGACATCTTTTTGCCATGCGAACAGTTTCAAAACCAGACTTTTCCGCCAATTCTACCAGTGGTTTTATAACATCCACTCCTAAACCTGCGCACTCATCAAGCGCCATCGAACGGATTCTTTCGTCTCCGTTTTGAATCTTTGTCAACAAAACACTAACACTATCCTTATTCGGGTTCATGGCGATTTTTCAATATTATGAAACCAATTCCCGCATTTACAAGAAGAATTGTCCCCAATCCCTCATTTCCCAAAACTTAATACAAATATTCTAATGCGTTCGGAATGGATTTCTATTAATATGTCCATATGGGTTCTGAACAAAAAGAGCAGAGCAATAACAACAAAATCGCCATTTTTTTAAAAAGGCTAATCAGCACGGTGTTGCTATGGACAATTGTTCTGGCGGCATTATTTGCCCCATGGCGTGCTCTCAGCCTGAGCACCTTCTTTATCATAATAACCCTGCTAACAACAATCGGAATGCTCGAATTCTATAGTTGTATTGAGAAGAAAAAACTCCCTGCTTATAAAAGTTTCGGCATGCTTCTCGGAATCATCTACACAATCACTGTTTTTTCAATCCACGCATTTTTTAAACATATCTCTCATGAAAATGAAATTTTAATTTTCCTTATTTTCTCTTTACTTGCAATTACGATATTCGCTCGACGATTGGCGGCGCCAGTCAACAGCGATGGTTTTATCGCACTTGGCACCACATTTCTTGGCCTATTATACATTCCCTTCCTGTTTTCATTCGTACAACTTATCTACTTTGTTTTTGGCTCTTATGTTTTACTGTTCTTCATGTTATTGACGAAGTTCAGCGATTCCGGCGCTTACATCTTTGGCTCGCTCCTTGGAAAGCACAAAATGGCTCCTACAATAAGTCCCGGCAAAACATGGGAAGGATTCGCAGGAGCAATATTGATGCCGATTGCGGTCGGATTCCTCACAAAATTTCTGTCTGGGAAAAACCTTTCCTTCGTTACGAATACCGAAGTCGTCGCCATCGGAATAATCCTCGGAATTGGTGCAGTCGTGGGAGACTTAATCGAATCTGTCTTTAAACGAGAATGTGGAATTAAAGACAGCGGCAACTATTTCCCAGGAGTCGGAGGCATTTTAGATGTTCTTGACAGCATTTTATTTAATGCTCCGATAATGTACTTCTATTTATATTGCAAATTTAACTTTTAATCTGCAAAAGTCTTTTGTTTATGAAGAACGTTGTTTTATTAGGAAGCACAGGGTCAATAGGAACAAGCACAATAAAAGTTGTTCAAGACCTGAGAGATAGACTGCGGCTTGTCGGGCTCGCGGCTGGCTCCAATATTTCTTTACTATCCGAGCAGACACGTCTTCTAAAACCAAAAGCGATTTCCGTAAAAGAAGAATCAGACGCCTTCAAATTGAGTGAAACTTTTGGAAACGCTGTGGATGTTCATCATGGCGTAGAAGGCTTGGTAAAACTGGCAACGATGCCAGAAGCAGACATTGTCTTAATAGCAATTGTCGGAACAGCAGGTCTGCTCCCTGCGCTCGCCGCTTTGCGCGCTGGCAAAGACATCGCCGTCGCCTCCAAGGAAATACTCGTCATGGCTGGCGAAACTGTGATGGCAGAAGCTCAAAAACACGGTCGCCGCGTGCTCGCCGTGGACAGCGAACACTCCGCAATCTTCCAGTGCATTGACGGTCATCCGCAGAACTTCATAAGAAAATTATGGCTTACAGCATCCGGTGGACCTTTCAGAAACACCCCGCTGGAAAAATTCTCCGAAATTACAGTTGAACAAGCCCTGAAACACCCATCGTGGAAAATGGGCAGAAAAATCACAATAGACTCCGCCACTCTATTCAACAAAGGTCTGGAAATGATCGAAGCAAGATGGCTTTTCAATGTTGAAATAGAACGAGTCGGCGTCCTGGTTCACCCCCAAAGCATTATCCATTCTATGGTAGAATTTATTGATGGTTCCATTATCGCTCAACTCTCCACACCCGACATGTGCCTGCCAATTCAATACGCACTAACATATCCAGAGCGGGTAGAAAACCATCGCGTCCAAACAAACCTCGCTAAAATCGGCTCCCTGAACTTCGAAGAACCAGATGAAAAAAGATTCCCAGCCCTAAAACTCGCGCGGAAAGCAGCGCAAATCGGCGGGACAATGCCTGCAGTATTAAACGCGGCAAACGAAATTGCCGTAGACTCATTCTGCCAAAGAGAAATTCGTTTTAACGAAATAGCCGACATTGTCGCCGAAACAATGAACTCACATAAACCAATTCACCACCCTGAACTCGAACAAATCATGAACGCAGACGCCTGGGCGCGCGAAAAAGCAAAAGAAATCACGCATTCTCTCAGAAAATAAAATCCACTTTCAATAGCACAAAGATGTTAGAAAAATACTCGTACCTTTACAAGAACATCCCCATCTTTGCGCCCTTCCACAACATTTTTCCCCATTCCATTCACCTGATTCCCGCAGATGTCCCCACCCATCCCTTTACAAAAATCAGAATTTAGACTATATTTAGACTATACAAATGAACCCCAAAAAACTACTATGACTACTAATCCCGATACACTCTGTTAAAATTATTCCGCGTAGTCGAATATGAACGAAAAACATGTAAAATGGTTATTAGAACAATTGCCAGACCTTGTAAGCCAGGGAGTCATTCCTGCAGACACAGCAGAAAAACTGAGAAAACATTACAGCGATGTCGAATCTGGAAAAGACAGAGCAAAACGCATAGCAATAATTCTCTTCAGCATAATCGGCAGTGCGTTAATTGGTGGCGGAATAATCCTTTTACTCGCCCATAATTGGGACCAACTTTCCAGACCCCTTCGGGCAATCGTCTCCATAACACCGCTTCTATTGACGCAAATTTTAGGGCTTTGGTTGATATTACGCGACAAATTAACAACCGCCTGGCGGGAAGGAATCGGCACATTTCAAACACTCGCCCTCGGCTCAGCAATCGCACTGGTCTCTCAAACCTACCATTTAGGTGGAGACCTCGATGAATTTCTCTTAACCTGGAGTTTACTGAGTTTACCGCTCGCCTACATATTAAAGACGACATTCACAATCTTGCTCTATCTTGTTGGTGTAACAGTCTGGGTATGCGCCACTCAACAACTTTCACTGCAAAAATTCATGTTTTTCCCTTTAATGGCGCTGTCCATTCCGTTTCTATACATCACAATCCGCGAGAAAAATAAATACCACCCACGCGCAATGTTGTCTGTCCTCAGTTTTATAATTACCTTCGTTATTGGCACATTTGTCGTACTGAATCCCGTTTTTAAAATGTACTCATTCAACTTCGGCTGGTATCTGGTAATTTTCTCCATCGTGTTTTTAACAGGAATGCGCTGGTATAATGAAAAACAAACAATTTTCGGTTCCCCTGTGCAAACCATCGGAGCATCAGCCATATTGATGATATCTATAACATTAAATTTCAGAGATTTCTGGGAGCATTTATTCTCATATTACGGATATTCCCCCTTTTCACTCAGCAAATATTTTGAAAACCAGGAATTCTATACTATCCGTTGCATTGAACTTATCCTGTGCGTCGCGTTTCTATCCGTATACCTCATCCTGTGGTTAAACTGCATATTAAAGAAATCCTTAATTGAAATCATATTTGGACTTGCGCCGATCGTCTTCATCATTGCATGGAATTTGACCACTAATAACAATTCTATTTTAGCTTCGGCAATGTTCACTCTTTACCTTGTGATAACCGGATTAATAATTCTTGCCAAAGGTCTGCAACAAAGACAAATGATAATGGTTAATTTCGGCATGCTCATAATTTCAACGGTAATCATCATAAAATTTATGGAAACGGATATTAGTTTCGTTTATAGAGGGTTGGCATTTATAACTATAGGGATAATATTTTTGCTGATTAACCTCTTTTTAAAACGATGGAAAGGAGCAGGACAATGAATAAAACCAAAATAATTTTAATTTCATTTGTGGTTATCGGAATGATTCAATTATCAATTGTCATTTACCAGATTGCTCGATACGAATACATCCTAAAAACCGGCGAAATTTACAAAATCCGCACTGCCCCCGTTGACCCACACGATATTTTTCGCGGAAAATACGTTGCCCTCAGATATTCAAACACCCACGCTCCAGTTAAAAAAGGCGATAAAATCAAATCCCCCTCTCGCGCATATGTATCCCTGTCAAAAGATAAAAACGGCTTTGCCATCTTTACAGAACTCTCTTCCACACCGCCAAAAAACAAAGATTACCTCCGTGTAAAAACTTACTCCGAACACAATTTCACACTACCATATAATCGCTTTTATATGGAAGAATCCATTGCCTCCCAGGCAGAAGAACTCTATCGAACATATACCCCGCGATTCAATCAAGCAGACACAAATAACTACGCGCTTCTGCGCGTCAAAGACGGCAGAGGCGTAATTGAAGATTTATACGTCAACGGAGTCCAAATTCGAAAACTCATCGAATCAAAATAAAAAAGAAAATAAGAACAACGATTTTGCCGCACCCATTTAACTTTTAACACAATTCTTAGATATAACCTTCCCCAAAAACAAATATAACCTTATAATCCTACATTATGCGCGCTGTAATACAGAGGGTATCAAATTCATCTGTGAAAATAAACGACAAAGTTATTTCAGAAATCGGGAAAGGATTGCTTATCCTACTGGCTGTCGAAGACACAGACACAGACGAAGACATTGAATGGCTCGCTGGCAAAATTGCCCGATTACGAATCTTTTCCGACGAACAAGGTTTAATGAATCTATCGGTTCAAGACGTCGGTGGCAATGTTCTTGTGGTAAGCCAGTTCACCCTTTTCGCAAGCACAAAGAAGGGCAATCGCCCATCATTCATAAAAGCCTCAAAACCTGAATTTGCAGTTCCAATGTACGAAAAATTCATGAAAAAATTATCTGATGAACTCGGAAAACCTGTCCAATCCGGCGAATTTGGCGCAGACATGAAAGTTGCTCTCGTAAACGACGGACCCGTAACAATAATAATTGACTCAAAGATAAAAGAATAACATAGACACTGCAAAATCAGTGACAACTCCACCCTCGTACATCCATTTCAAAATTGATTCAAAATGCTTTCCGCAATATGGTCTGTCCAGTTGACTTCAATTGCCTGCCGAAGTTCATAAGATTTCTTAAAATCCGTCTCAAAAAGTTCGGTTCTCAATCTCTCAGAAACCTCCATGGCTGATGTCGCAAGATTAATCTCCTGATTCCGCCGCAGACTCAACCTATTGAAATTCGCAGAACCAAAACACGCCCAGCCATCAATCAAAGCCGCTTTAACATGCGTCATCCCCGGATATAAATAAACACGAACACCGTTTTCAAAGAGGTAATTTGCAACAACATAAATAGCGCTGTTACCGGCTGGCGCATCGCAACGGTCCGGCAACACCACACGCACATCAACACCACGACGCCTCGCCTTTACAAGCGCAGAAACAAACGAACTGTCAAAAACATATGAATTCTCAATATATATATGATTCTGCGCGCGATTGATTGCCTCAAATATGGCTCTGTTAATTTCACGGTCCGCAGTCTTCGTGAACAAAACCCTCACAGGATAATATTTTTCACCTGGTTCTTTGAGATACCTCCCATCGCGCGGCTGCTTCCCAAAAAATGTTAAAAAACACCCAACATCTCCCAATAATCCCGCATGCGACCACGCCTTCTCAAAATCAAACTTCAAAATTTCCAAAATCGGACCCCTTACCTCCGCCATCATATCGTGCCACTCATAGCGGTATTCCCTGCCAATATTCATACCACCAACAAAAGCCTTTTTATTATCAATTATCACCAATTTCGAATGGTCCGCGGTAAACCACGGATTTAAAAAGGCGCGGACATGAACTTTCGAATCCCTCTGCAAATAAGAACGGATTGAACGGGGCGATATAAACCCCTCAGGCAACGGAGTTTCAGGCATACACTGAGACGAAGTTTGAGTCCCCAACAAATCCAAAAGAACATTCACCTTTACATCTTGCCCCCTCTGCTTTAACAAATTTGCAACATCAACAGCAACATCGTCGTTGTCAAATATTGAAACACGCATATACACATTATTTGTGGCTTCCTTTATAGATTTAATAAGTTCAGGAAAATAACTCTCCCCATCAATAAGAAAACGCACAGCACATTCAGAAGATCTTCTGCCGCTCATCTTATCCAACCACTTTTCCCATTCAACCAGGTCCATCGGCGGATTATTAACAACAGGCGGTATGTTTGTGCTTAAATAAGGCATCCGCACATGCAGTAACCCTGCGCTCAACTGCCACGCCGTGTTCAAAAGCCTGCATGCCGTGGAAACAGGATTTTTCACAATAGAAACAACATGGCTCTCAAGCGCAAACGATGTAAGAACCCGCATAGAATAATCAAATGGCAAAACCGCATCCCCCGCTCTCTCCGAATGTTGCTTATAAAGAGAAACACAATATTTATGCTTCGTATCCAACAACAAAAACCTTTCAGGCAATGTCTTCTGTTGTTCAACAAAAAGATAAATATGATTTGTGTTACCCGTTCTTAACGTAGATTCCACAACCGCCGAAACAACCTTCGAAAACTCGCGAACAGTATAGCGTTGCACAATTTCGACCCCCTCCGGAAGACGTCCAGGCTGCGAAACATAGATTGAACCTTCTTTTCCACGATAAATCGCAAATTCGTAAAATAGAAAATTAAAATATGCGCCTGCAAACGCCCTCTTTGGAGCAAGTTGCTCAACAATATTCATAACAAAATTCGTCCAGCGTGGATAATCAATTACAACAACCGTCTTCCATTCACTATCCGATTTCGGAAAATCAGGCGGACTCTTATCCACTTTAAGCTCAGCAATGTACTGGACAAAATCAAATCCATGTATTGGCGATTTCTTCCAACTCGCCCTATATACAATCGGTTTATTTGTGGAAACATAATAAATGCGGATATCGTTGCCCTTTACGAAAGCCACAGGAACTTGCGGCTCTATAATTGGCGCGTCATTTCTGTTCAAATCCTTAAATTGAAACGCAGACCTCGCCTCAAGCGAAAACAACAACAACAATAAAACAATGATTGATATAATTTTGTTTTTTAAAAAAGAAATATTCATTTCCCCCCAGACATTCCCACTATTGTTTCAAAGTCTCAAACCACTGATACGCAGCGTAAAAACAAGAAATCGCCCCGGTACCATGGTTCCCCCATGGATTTGGGTCAACCAACTCCACATGAGTCGCGCCAAGCGCATGAAACCTCGCAAGGGCAACTTCCGAGTTTGAAAAAGGAACCGTAACATCGCTGGCGCAATGATACATTTGCATCAGCGCAATCGGCTTCCAATTATAAAGGTCATTCGCTTGAAGAGCTATGCGAAAAGGATGATTCGGAGTAGATTTAAATTGATTTAAAAATTCCTGCTTCAAAATTCGCGAAGGAATAGATGGCATAGCAGAATTTATCTGGCTTGCAGAATGCCGTCCATCAAACAGAGGCGGCAAAGTGCTTGCATAAGGCGCATTAAGAAAATTAGAAGACGAATCGTATATTTTATAAACATTATTATACGAAAACAAAGTGTAAGGCAGATACGCTGGCGTATCGTACGCCGCATCGGAAAGCATTAAGTTTGCCATCGTCCCACTCATATCATAAGGACCAGCCATTGGAGCAGAAGCAGTTACCACAAACTCATTCGTATGATAAAACTCAATTTCCCGATGAAGCGCCATTGTCGCATGCCCGCCCTGAGAATAACCAATTAAAAATAACTGTCCATTAAGACTAACCCCCGTCTGAGAACACAACACCCGAACCGCTCGCAGCGCATCTATACAAGCAGTAGCCTCTGAACGCGCATGCACAAACGGATGCAACATCCCAACAGCAAGCCCCATCCCAAGATAATCAGGCATCGAAACAGCATATCCAAGAGACGCAAGCGCAAGCCCGGCAACAAACTCCCCGCCCCCCTGCGAAGCAACATTATTTGTTAAAAATTCCGTCCCGTGCTGATAACTCAAAAGCGGAAACGATTTACCAGAAGCCACAGGAATAACCACAGCACCAGAGGCTTTTATCGGAAGACCATCTGGAGCAACAGTATCATAATAAATCCTGTAAACCTTTACATCATATTGTGGAGACACAGGAATACCATTACTGACAAACAGAGCTGTAAGTTGTGCCTTTGTAAGCTGTTGCAACATCGTTGAATACGAAAGCACCCCACGAGTAGCTGTAATAGCAACAAGCCGATAAAACCGCGCCTGATTTGTCATAGAAAAAACATCCACAAACGACGTCCCGCCAATCACCCACCGGTCCTGCAATGGAACAGCCTTCCACACATCCCCGGACAACTTATCCCTGTATTCCACACGGTAATGACTCGCTTGAGGAACAGATTGCCACCTTATTTGCGCCAGCCCCTGCGGCGTCTTCTGTATTGAAATCGTTTGCCCATAAGAACTCAGGCACTGCAACGTAAAAACCTCAATAATCACCAATATTTTCAGAAATATCTTCATATGCCTGCACTCGGTTTCCAAGAACTATTCCCACCCGACGATAATAATAAAAACACTATTGCATTTTTAAAAAAAAATGGCAAATATATAAAGGAATCGGGGCGTAGCGTAGTCCGGCTAGCGCGCTTGTTTCGGGTACAAGAGGTCGTGAGTTCAAATCTCACCGCCCCGACCATTAAACAAAGCATCACAATTCATTTACCTTAAAAAATAATAATATAAAAAATTTTAAGGTGGTTGAATATTTTAATTTCTTTTCCCGTCAAACCCATCAGTAACGGTTGCAATTAACCTGTTTAAAAGGTCGGTTAGAAAATCAAATAGAACGTTGAATTTAATATGAAAACTCTCAGATTTACAAAAATACATTCGTGGAAAGATTGGAAGGCTTTCACATTAATTGAACTGCTCGTGGTGATTGCCATTATAGCTATTTTGGCTTCAATGCTCTTGCCATCCCTGAGTAAAGCAAAAGAAAGCGCTCGTAGAATCGGTTGCATGAACGATATGAGACAACTTGGACTCTCCCTCCTGATGTACGCCGATGACAACGAAGGACAATTCACCCCGCGCGGAGTCCCACTCTGGTATGAACGCCTCCAGCCATACTACAAATCCGCAAATATTCTAAAATGCCCCAGCGACTTTGAAGGACCTAACACAGCCACACCAGGCAGAAGCTATATCATTAACGGTTGGGGCGATTATTTTGAACAAACTTTAGATTCAACAAACTGGGTTGCCTTCCAGAACTACGGCTATCCATACGGCATCAGACAAACCGTCATAAGATACCCTTCAGAAACCGTCACATTCGGTGAAAAACTGACCGAATCCTCACACGTCCACATGGATTTCTGGCAGAACAACGGAAACGACCTTGAAGAAGTTGACCATATGCGTCACGGCGGCGGCGCAAGAACAAAAGCTGGCGGCTCCAACTACGCCTTCGCAGATGGAAGTGTCCGATATCTAAAAGCATATGGCGACCTATACCCTGTCAACCTCTGGGCAGTCACCGAAGTGTGGCGAACAAACACCTTCCCGGAAATTAGAAAATAATTCCGTTCAATTCTCTCCAAAATCGCCTTTGCCACACCATCTATTCAAAAGAGCCACCCACACGGTTGGCTCTTTGTTTTTCATTGAAACATCACCCTTTTTAAGCGATTTTTATCTGTCATGAGAACTATAAAAGACATCGCCGCAATGCAAAAATTTGCCATCAAGGCAAAGAAAAACGGGCAGAAAATCGCCTTCGTCCCAACAATGGGTTTTCTGCACGAGGGACACTTAAACCTCATTAAAAAAGCGCGGCAAATCTGCAAAAAAGATGGAATCGTCATTGTCAGCATTTATGTGAACCCGACACAATTCGGACCAAAAGAAGATTTCTCAAAATATCCTCGAGATTTAAACAGAGACCTGAAACTATGCAAATCAGCTGGTGCAGACATCGTCTTTACGCCATCCGATGCCGCCATGTATCCAAACAAATCAGAAGGTCTATACAGCGTCTATGTCGTTGAAGAAGAACTCTCTAAAACCATGGAAGGCGCTTCGCGACCAACCCACTTCCGCGGCGTTACAACCGTCGTCGCAAAACTCTTCAATATCATTCAACCAGACGTTGCCATCTTTGGCGAAAAAGATTACCAGCAAGCCGCAATTATCCGCCGCATGACCGAAAACCTGAATTTCCCTGTCAAAATAGTTGTTGCCCCCACAGTAAGGGAGCCAGACGGACTTGCAATGAGCTCAAGAAACACTTACTTGAACGAATCCGAACGCAAACAAGCAAACGTACTCTTCCGCACAATTAACCTCGCCAGGGAAAAAGTACGCTCCTCAAAACAACCATTAAATGCCTCAGACTTGAAAGCCGAACTAAAATCCTACATCGAAAAAGAACCATCAGCGCACGTGGATTATATTGAATTCTTCCACCCAGACACATTGAAAACGGTTGAAACAGTAAAACCCGGTCATCACATGGCTCTTGCAGTTTATATCGGAACAACACGATTGATTGACAACGGCAGATTGTAACCGCTATCCGTGGAAAATCTAAAAACAAATGACAATCTCGGAAATTAAAAAATTATTAATTGAATACGACATCCATCTTACAAAACAGTTGGGACAAAACTTTCTTCACGACGCCAACCAGTTAAAAAAAATCCTGTCACTTGCTCAAATCCAGCCACAAGACAAGGTTATCGAAATCGGTCCAGGACTCGGCCCTCTGACCGAACTTCTACTTCCAACAGCAAAAAAAATTCTGGCTATCGAAAAAGACGAAAAACTGGTTGAAATATTGAAAAAGAGGTTCGCCACCGCAAACAATCTTGAAATCGTTAACGCTGACGCACTGATTTATTTAAAAACCTCTGGACAGGACTGGAGCGATTGGATTGTAGTATCCAACCTGCCGTATTCAGTAGCATCACCAATCCTTGTCGAATTCTCAAAAAATAAAACACCCCCCAAAAAAATAGTAGTTACTGTCCAGCTTGAAGTCGCCCAAAGACTCATGGCACACCACTCAACCGAAGAATACGGCGCCCTAACACTGCTACTCCAAATCCAATACAAACCCGTTGACTATTTTAAAATCCCGTCCTCCTGTTTTTTCCCCGAACCAAAGGTGGATTCCGCGTGCGTCAAATTCATCCAGCGCGAAACCAAACTCCTCAACGATACTCAACGCGAACTGTTCTATAAAATTGTGAATCGCGCCTTCAGCCAGAGACGAAAAATGATGTTTAAACTCCTGAAACAAGATTTTAACGAAGAAAAACTACACTCGGCATTCAATACACTTGGCATACCCCAAACCGCTCGCGGCGAGTCAGTCAGCCTCGAACAGTACGTAGAATTGGCAAAGACATTATGGAATCGGGGGGATAAACAACAAACATCCGAAAATTAAACTCACCTCAAACAATAAATTAAAATATAGAACTCGTATTTTCCAGATAGACACCCCTTCTTACTCATCTACAAAGTGGTATCACCCTACTACACTACCAACCCCAAACACATCATACTTTACCCCATTACCTTTTTCACAAATCGCCCCATCCGCTCCATTGCCTGTTCAATCCTATCAAGAGAAGTCGCAAAACAACACCGCAAATACCCCTCTCCACTCACCCCAAACGCATTCCCTGGAACAGCCGCAACCTTCTCTTCCTTCAACAATCGAACCGCAAAATCCTTCGAACTCAATCCCGTACTCTTTATGCACGGAAACGCATAAAACGACCCCCTCGGCATGTGACACTTCAACCCCATATCATTCAGCGCATTCACAATATAATTCCTCCGTATCCGATATTGTTCACGCATCTCCAGCATCGCCGCCTCGCCATTCAAAATTGCCTCAATAGCCGCCTCTTGACTTATAATACTCGCACAAAGCATTGAATACTGATGCACCTTCATCATCGCCTCAATTAACTCCGCAGGACCGCACGCATAACCAAGACGGAAACCCGTCATCGCATACGCCTTCGAAAACCCATGCAAAAATATCGTCCGCTCCACCATGCCAGGAATCGAAACAATACTCACATGCTCGCCCTCAAACGTTAACTCCGAATAAATCTCATCCGTAATCACAACCAGGTTATGCCGAATCGCAACACCAGCGATTTTTTCCAATTCCTCCCGCGTAAGCGTCCCCCCTGTTGGATTCGTCGGAAAATTCAAAACAAGAACCTTGGACCGCCGCGTAATCTGCTTTTCAATCTCCTCCGCCCGCAACGCAAACCCATCCCCTGCTGAACACGAAACCGCCTTCGGAACACCATGCGTCATCACAATAGACGGCGAATAACTGACATAACACGGCTCATGATACAACACTTCATCCCCGGGATTCACCAGCGCCCGCAACGCTATATCCAGCGCCTCGCTCACACCAACGGTTATCAAAATCTGGTTTATCGGATTATAATAAGCCCCAAAATTCCTTGCTATATGAGCAGAAAGAACCTCGCGCAATTTAAGCAATCCAAGATTGGACGTATAACTCGTGCGCCCCCTCTCCAATGCGTAGATAGCCGCCTCGCGAATATGCCACGGAGTGACGAAATCCGGTTCACCAATCCCAAGCGAAATCACATCCTGCATCCCCTGAACGAGTTCGAAAAAATCTCGAATCCCGCTCCGCGGAATATTCTTCAAATGTGTCGCCACAAACTGCGACGGTTCAAAACGCGGTGTCATAATACAACAATGCTATGAGTTTTGATTGATTGTTCATAACCCGTTAGGTGAATCAAGAAAATTATGCGGCGGCTTTATTACCGCCCTTGAAAGTAAGAACCGGCTTAGACTCGCCAAGGACAACCTCTCTATTTATCTTCACACCAGCTATATCCTTGTTCCCCGGCGCTTCATACATAACATCAAGCATTAACCTCTCAAGAATGCTCCTCAGAGCCCGCGCCCCAGTCCCCTTCTTAATCGCCTGAGCGGCAAGTTCATTCAACCCATCCGATGTGAACTCCAGTTTAACCCCCTCCATCTCCATCAACTTCGTGTATTGCCTGGTAAGCGCATTCTTAGGCTCCGTCAAAATCGCCACAAGCTGCTCCTGCGTTAACTCATCAAGAACAGCAGTAACCGGCAATCTACCAATAAACTCAGGTATAAATCCAAAAGATAACAAATCCTCAGGCTCCACAAAATGCATCAACTTTTTCTGCTCAAGATACAATTCCTCCACCCTCTGGCTCGACGCCGCAAACCCCATTACACGATTTCCAAGCCGCCTCTGAATAATCTTGTCCAGCCCCACAAACGCGCCACCACAAATAAAAAGTATGTTCGTCGTATTAACGCGAATATACTCCTGTTGCGGATGCTTACGCCCACCCTGCGGCGGCACATTGCAGACTGTCCCCTCCAGAATCTTCAACAACGCCTGCTGAACCCCCTCCCCGGAAACATCCCGCGTAATCGAAACATTCTCCCCCTTTTTCGCTATCTTATCAATCTCATCAATGTACACTATGCCACGCTCAGCCCGTTCAACATCAAAATTCGCATTCTGCAAAAGACGGAGTATAACATTCTCAACATCTTCACCAACATACCCTGCCTCCGTAAGCGTCGTCGCGTCAGAAATCGCAAACGGCACATCCAGAAACCTCGCCAGAGTCCGCGCAAGCAACGTCTTCCCGGACCCCGTAGGACCTATCAAAAGAATATTGCTCTTCTCAATTTCAACATCCTGCCCATCTTGACCACCATCTCTGCGTTCCGGACTCGTTGACTCCACCTCCTCCTCCGTCAGAGATTGATGAAGAATTCGCTTATAATGATTATGAACAGCAACCGCCAGAACCTTCTTCGCATGCTCCTGACCAATGCAATACTCGTCCAGATGAGCCTTTATCTCGGCAGGCTTCGGAACACGAAATTTAGCCGCCTTTTTCTTCGCATCAGCGGCAAGCTCCTTATCAATAACCGCCTTGCACAACTCAACGCAACTGTCGCAGATGTAAACTCCAGGTCCCTGAACAAGCTTACGCACCTCCCCGCGGGTCTTCCCGCAGAAACTACACATCGCAAGATTTTTAGGGTGCGCCATTAAAACTTTGTAAATTAAGATTTCTTCTCTCCAGGCACAACAATCTCTTTGCGAGACACCACAACCTGATCCACAAGACCATATTCTTTGGCTTCATCGGCTGACATAAACTTATCCCGCTCAGTGTCCCTGGCAATCTCCTCAATCGTATGACCTGTATGCTTTGAAAGTATTTCGTTAAGCCTGTCCTTCAACCTCAAAATCTCGCGCGCCTGAATACTGATATCCGTAGCCTGCCCCTGAACACCACCCCACGGCTGATGAATCAATATCCGCGCGTTCGGCAACGCAAACCTCTTACCCTTCGTCCCAGCCGCAAGCAAAACCGCTCCCATGCTCGCCGCCTGCCCAATACAATACGTGTTCACATCGCAGGTTACAAATTGAAGCGTGTCATAAATCGCCAGCCCCGCCGTCACACTACCACCAGGCGAATTAATATAAAGATGAATATCCTTCTTCGGGTCGGTCATCTGCAAAAACAAAAGCTGCGCAATAATAAGATTCGCCACAGTGTCGTCAATCGGCGTTCCAAGAATCACTATCCGGTCAACAAGCAAACGGGAATATATATCATAACCGCGCTCACCGCGTCCCGTCTGCTCAACCACCATTGGCACAAGTATACTGTCGTATGCGTTATTCATTTCTCAAAACCCATTAAATGTTTTTCCAAAAAATTCCACTCACAGAACACACTAAACACAAACTCATTAACCGCGCTTCCTCTGCCAGAAGCATCTCGTTCAACATTAATTTATAGCATTTATCAGCCCGCTTGCCAAATTAAAGTTGCATAACTCAAATAATTAACTAATTTATTACCATGCAGATTGAACAAAATTTCTGCGGCAACACAAAAGATCAATCCCAAATAGCCGCATACTATACCAAACAATTACACCGCCCAAATCCAAACTCTAAATCTATCACTCTGATTTTTACCCTCTCCATCCTGGTCTGCCTCGGCTGCTTCCACACCATTACCCTATCCATGGCACAACAAAATCCAGATAAAAAAGCACGCATTTTAATCGTCACCGGAAACGATTATCCCGGTCACGAATGGAAAAAAACAACCCCAGCAATCACAAACCTGCTTTCAAAAGACTCGCGGCTGGCAATTGACATCCTCTATAACCCAGACGAACTCGGAAAAACCGATTTGAGACAATTTGACGCCGTAATCCTTCATTTCATGAACTGGGAAACAACATCCCCACCTGCCTCAGCGCGGACGAACCTGCAAGAGTTTGTAAAAAACGGCGGCGGACTTATGCTCATCCACTTTGCCTGCGGGGCCTGGCAGGACTGGGACGAATTCAAAAAACTCGCAGGACGCATCTGGAACCCAAAACTCAGAGCCCACGACCCTCGCGGCGAATTCACAGTCCAAATCACAGACAAAGAACACCCAATCACACAAGGCTTAACTGACTTCAAAACCGACGACGAACTCTACACATGCCTCGACGGCGATTTGCCCATCCACGTAATCGCTGTAGCCCGCTCAAAAGTAGACAACAAACTCTACCCAATGGGATTTATCTTTGAATACGGCAAAGGCAGAGTCTTCCACACAGTCCTCGGACACGACGTCAAAGCAATCACAAACTCATCCGTCCCAGAATTTTTCCGCCGAGGATGCGCATGGACCGCCAGACTGGACATCAACACTAAATAACACGATATTAAGAGGTTATATAAATGAACACAGAAATTAAATTCTCCCAGAAACCAATCCACGACAAACAAAGCGAACCCGACAACCGCAATATCCCAATCTACAAAGTCGGCGTCCGCGACGTCAAATTCCCAATACAGGTCCTTGACAAAGCATACGCTATCCAGAACACCGTCGCCACCATTGGCATGTTCGTTGACCTGCCCAAAGAATTCAAAGGCACACACATGAGCCGCTTCATCGAAGTCTTGAACTCCCATGGCAGAATCATCCATGTGGACAGCATTCCAGAAATCCTCAAAGAAATGCAGAAAAAATTCAAATCCGCCACCGCGCACATCGAAGTCGAATTCCCCTATTTCCTCACAAAAAAAGCCCCGGTTTCCAAACTCGAAAGCCTCATGGACTACCTTGCACGATTCGACGCCACCGCCTGTGGCGCAGACATAGACTTTATACTTACCGTTAAGACTAACGTAACAACCCTTTGCCCATGCTCAAAGGCAATCAGCGATTTCGGTGCACACAACCAGCGCGGCACCGTCACCGTGCAGGTTCGATACCTAAAAACCATCTGGATTGAAGACCTCATCGCCCTCATCGAAAATTGCGCAAGTTGCGAACTATACGGACTCCTAAAACGACAGGACGAAAAATACGTCACCGAACACGCCTATAAAAACCCCGTCTTTGTCGAAGACCTCGTCCGCAACGTCGCCGTAAAACTAAAAGAACACCCAGACGTTACCTGGTTCAAAGTAGAAGCCGAAAACTACGAAAGCATCCACAACCACAACGCCTACGCCTGCATAGAAATATCAAACTACAGAACACAAGATAAAAAAGACCAGATAGCCTGAAACTATGTCTATGCCAACGTAAACAATAAAAATTAGTTGATAAAATATTGTATATTGATATCATTATGATATGAAGCAAACATCAAAAAAGTCTTTTCTATTGCGAATTGACAGCGAACTCTATAATACAATAACGGAAATTGCCAAAAAAGATTGCCGTAGTGTAAACAGTGAAATCGAATTCATTCTAAAACGAGCAGTTTCAGAAAGGCAGAACTCGTCAAAAATGAGAAAAGAATCAGAAGAGAAAGTAGCGGCTTCAGATAGACAAAAAGAACAGGAGAAAACAGAGCCAAAACATATTAATAATCAAGAGATTGGGAATGTGAGCAACTGGATTGGCACAGACAATATACCAGATTGAATTTAAATTTTTAAGTTCAGATTTTTAATATCACTATAATATCAAACAGTGTAAGTTCCTTGAATATAATTTTCCATTTGTTTAATCATCTGGTCTTGTGCTTTTATGACATAGTTCACCAGGTCGCCGATGGATACGATTCCTATAATCTTGCCTTCTTTTAGCACTGGCAGATGGCGAACGCGGTGTTGGGTCATCAGGCGCATGGCGTCTTCTACGCTCTGGTCAGGCGAGATTGTGATTAGTTCTTTTGATATAATGTCTTTGACGAGAGTCTCTTTTGAATGTCTGCCGTGGAGGATGACTTTTCTGGCGTAATCTCTTTCGGAGACGATGCCAATTGGCTTATCTTTATCTACAACGATTAATGCCCCTACATTTTTATCTGCTAAAATCTGGAGGACTTCAAAAACGGTGGCATCCGGGCTTATTGTGTAGACCAAATCTGGATTTTGTTTTAGATTCAAAACTGATTGTATTGTTCCTGGCACGTGCATATGGATAAATTACGATTTTATAGGTTTAAATTCAAATTAAATCTGGTTTCATTTGTTTATGTAAAATCTTGATTTATATGGGTGGTCATTCGGGTTCGTGGGATTTTTTTCCATAAACTCTGAAATAAGCGGAGCAGAAAGGACACAATTTGTCCTCGACATTTTTGACAAAGTTATATGCAAGTGCTGATTGTTTTTTTCGCGCTCGACGGCAAATCGGGCACAGTATGCAAATTCGAGCTAATGCTCTATCGAATTTGCAAGCAGTTTGAATTTTTGAATTTTCCTTCATTTTGGGATTCAAACCACTAAAATTAGCAGAATTTTTATTACTGTATCGTTATAGTAATAAAAATTATCTTTTATTTATTCAATTCTGACTTTATTTCACAAATTAATTTTTCGAGTTTTCGTCCATATTCGATGTAGGTTTTGAACATGGCTTCTTCGGAGGACTTTACGGAGGCGTCGTGAAATACGACTGCCAGGTGCGGTTCGATTGAAATGCCTTTATCGTAGCCGCGGGAAAAGGCGTCTTTGAGGATGTCGCGGATGCGTCCTTGTCCCTCCCCGGGCCAGTTGTAATCGGCGTCGTTTTTTGCAGGATTCCATGTGGCGTCTTTTATGTGGATGTGTTCGACGAAATCGCGAACCGTTAGCCAGAATTCCCAGGCATCCTGGCGCGGCCAGGGTTTTGGTTTTCGTCTATCGGGATTGAATACTGGATTTGCTGTGTCGAAAACCCATTTTAGACCTGGAACTTTTTCGAGCAATTCAAGGGCATGGGATGGGCTCATTCCGCCGTAGTTCATGCAGTTTTCGTGAACGGGTTGAAGTCCTTCGTCAAGAAACATTTTTGTAATTTCTCTGACTTTTTTAAAGACTTCGTCGGGGATGGATGATTCGTCGTCGCCGGGTTTAAAACTCATGATGCGTATGTATTTGGAGCCGAGCCGTTTCATTCGTTTGATTGCGCGGTTTGTTTCCTCGATGGTAATGTGGAATGGGTCGTTTACCTTTTTTGCCCAGTTCATTATTGTTGAACCAAAGCAGTAGATGCCGACGGCGGATTCGTTTAGTTTTCTGTAAACGACTTCGAAGGCGTCGTCCGGGATATCGTGAAGGTTTGCTTTTGGATAGCCTGGGACTTCTACGTTGCGCATTTCGATGTATTTCCAGGTGAGTTCTCTGGTTGCTTTTATTTGAGTATCAATGCTCGCACCAGCTTCGTCGGCAATTCCCATTAAGATCATAAGCCTGTGATTGGTTAAGGTTTTGGTTAGTTAAACTTTTATCTGTTAAAGGATTTTGTGAAGTCGTCGGAGGATGTTTTTAGCACTTTTTTCTGGTGTTTGGATTCTGCGATGAGTTGCTGGAGTTTTTTCTCCCAGGCAAGACTGTCCAGGGGCAGTTTAATTGGTTCGTTTATGAGGGAAGAAAATACGAATGCGTTTGCGAGTTCGACTGAGCCCATGCCTTCTTCGCCTGGAGCAATCAAAGGTTCGCCGTTGAGGATAGCGTTGATGAAGTTCTGGGTGAGGATGGCATGTGTGTTTGGAATTGTGTCGAATGGAATTTCGACATTCCAGAATTCTGGTTTTGCAAAGGCGCTTTTTGAGGTTTTGCTGAATTCAATCATGTCTGTTTCGAGTCGGATAAATGCGAGTTTGTTGTTTTCGAGTGTGACTTTGCCGCGAGTGCCGCAGATTTCGAGGCGGTTTGTGCCTGGTGCTTCGCCTGTGGATGAGATGAATATGCCGGTCATTTTGTTGTTCCATTCCATGTAGCAGGTGACGTCGTCTTCGACTTCGATGTCGTGGTAGCGTCCGAGTTGGCAGAATCCGCGAACGGTGGAAGGCATTCCGCAGAGCCATTGGAGTATGTCCAGCTGGTGGAGGCATTGATTAAGTAGAACGCCGCCGCCTTCGCCTTTCCAGGTGGCGCGCCAATCGCTACTTGCGTAGTAGGCTTCGGTTCTGAACCAGTCGGTGATAATCCAGTTAATGCGAACAAGAGAGCCGAGTTCTCCGCTTTGAATCAGTTTTTTTAGTTTAACGTAGCGTGGCTCGACGCGTAGTTGGAACATTCCGGCAAAGGCTTGTTTGGGGTGTTTTTTTGCAACGGCGATAAGTCGTTCAGCGTCGGCTTTATGGGCGGAGATTGGTTTTTCGACCATCACGTGGAGACCGTTTTCGAGGGCATCGATGCCTATTGTTGTGTGTAGATAATGGGGGGTGGCAATGATGAGGGCGTCAATCAATCCGCTGCGGATTAAATCTTCGCTTTTTTCGAATGTTTTGAGGTGTTTATATTTTTCGAGGCTCGGGGTGTAAGCATCCGAGACAGCGACAAGTTCGGCGCCGCTAATTTTTCCAGATTGAAGATATTCGGCATGGTATCTGCCAATGTTGCCAAGACCGACGATTCCTAAACGTACTTTGTTCATAGGTTTATTAAATAATCAACCGAAATTGAGGGAAAGGGCAAGATTTTTTAAGCGATTATAAGGATCATCACAATTTTGTGTGTAAATTAAAAATATTGGAATAGTGGGAGCTTCTTTATTTTATTTTTTATATGAGGCTAAAAAGTAACGGAGATTAAAGGTTCATATTTATCAATGGAGACAATAGGTTTACGCAAAATATGGCAAATATTTTAAGTGGAAAATTTGTGGAGGTTTTTGAATATGATGTTCCGGTTATGCTGGTTAATCTGGTTAGTATGTAAAAGTTGTGCTTCTGGAAGTGTTAGTTTAAAGTAGCGCTGTTTATGAATATTATTAAAATCGTTTTAAAGGGTTTTTTGTGTGTTCGGTATGAGATTTTAATTTTATTCTGGAGTGTGTTTTTTCGTGTTTGCGAATGGTGGAAAATCTAATATAATAGTGTGGAAGTGTATTGTGTAGGATACCGCATGCCACACCTTAAAAAACTTCGATTGGGATAATAATGGCATTAGAATAAATGGAATCGAGCATAAATTTTTTTAAAGATGTTGCTGAAGCCTCGCGGACAGAGCAATCGATTGTATTAAAGCGACTGCAAACGAGTCTTTCTGGATTATCCTGGGAAGAGGCGCAAAGGCGTTTAAAAGAATTTGGTGCTAATGAGGTTGCGAGCCAGAAACCGCCGCCGTGGTGGAGGGTGTTGTTGTCGGCATTTTTACATCCATTCAATGGTGTGTTAGGTGCGCTTTCTGTGGTTTCGTTTGCCACTGGCGATTTGAAAGCCACGATTGTAATGCTTTCGATGATTGTGTTGAGTGCTGGTTTGCGTTTCTGGCAAGAGATAAAATCGCAGGTGCAAGTTGAATCGTTGCAAAAGATGGTGCGTAGTGAAACGACTGTATTGCGCAAAGAAAATAAAGGGGTAAAACGCAAACCGAACGCAATGGATTCACTGGCGTCGGATATTTCCACAAGTGAACTTGTTCCAGGAGATATTGTTAAACTTTCTGCCGGTGATTTGGTGCCTGCGGATATGCGGTTGCTTGAATCGCGCGATTTGTTTGTTACGCAGTCTGCGTTGACTGGCGAAGCGATGCCAGTTGAAAAATATGAGCCTGAGAGGGAGCGTAAAGTAGGAAGAAAGGTTTCAAACGAGCTTTTGCCAGCGGAGGTTCTTGATTCGCCGAATTTGCTTTTCATGGGCAGTAGTATAGTGAGCGGTTCTGGCAAGGCTGTTGTTATTGCAACGGGGCAGCGCACTTTTTTTGGGTCAATGGCGGAGAGAATCGTGGGCAAAAGACCGATAACGGCGTTTGACCGCGGGGTCAAGAGTGTTAGCTGGTTATTGATTAAGTTTATGCTTATAATGGCTCCAGTAGTTTTTTTAATTAACGGGATATTAAAGGGGAACTGGCTGGAGGCATTCTTGTTTGCAATTTCAATTGCGGTGGGGCTAACTCCTGAGATGTTGCCAATGATTGTCAACGCAAATCTGGCGCGTGCCGCAATCGCGATGTCTAAGAAAAAAACTATAGTGAAGAGGCTCCATTCAATCCAGAGTTTTGGTGCAATGGATATTCTCTGCACAGATAAAACTGGAACTTTGACTCAGGATAAAGTTGTGCTTATCAGGCATGTTGATATACATGGAGTCGAAAGTACCCGTGTTCTGGAGCATGCGTATTTGAACAGTATTTTTCAGACAGGCTTGCGGAATTTGTTGGACCGCGCGGTGATTGATAGGGCTGAAAAACTGGGTTTGAGAGATGTTGCAAAAACGTGGTGGAAAATTGATGAGATACCATTTGATTTTGTGAGGAGGCGGATGTCTGTGGTAATTTCAAGGTCTAAGAAAGAGACCATGCTTGTTTGCAAGGGTGCTGTTGAAGAAATGCTTGAAATATGCACGATGCTCGAGGACGGTGGTGTTGTAAAACCTCTGGATGATGGGTATCGAAATAAATTGAAGAGGTTGAGGGATCAGCTTAATGAAAATGGGTTGCGTGTTATTGCTGTGGGGCATAAATTTTTGTCTTCAAGTCATGGGCGGTTGTCTGCAAGTGATGAGTCTGATTTGACGTTCTCAGGGTTTGTTGCTTTTCTTGATCCTCCGAAAGATACTGCGGCAGAGGCTTTGCAACTCCTGCGTGAACACGGTATTTCTATAAAGGTTTTGACGGGAGATAATGCGATTGTTGCTAAGAAAATTTGTCGTGATGTTGGGCTTGATGTTCAAAATGCGGTTACGGGAGCGGATATAGAGAACATGGACGATTCTTCTCTGGGGGAAATAGCGGAAAGGACAACAATTTTTGCCAAACTCACTCCGAATCAGAAAGCGCGAATTGTGAGGGTGTTGAAATCTCGCGGGCATACTGTTGGTTTTATGGGGGATGGGATAAACGATGCTCTTGCTCTGCGCGAGGCTGATGTTGGAATTTCTGTGGATAGTGGGGTGGATGTTGCCAAGGAAACTGCGGATATAATATTGCTGGAGAAGAGTTTGCTTGTGTTGGAACGCGCAGTTGTGGAGGGGAGGCGGACATTCGGGAACATTGTGAAATATATTAAAATGGCGGCGAGTTCTAATTTTGGGAATGTATTTAGTGTTCTTGTTGCCAGCGCGTTTCTTCCGTTTTTGCCGATGTTGCCTGTGCAGTTGCTTGCGCAAAATCTTCTTTATGATATTTCGCAAATTGCAATACCGTGGGATAATATGGATTTTGAATTTTTAAGGAAGCCGCGTCAGTGGAGCGCTAATACGATTGCAACATTCATGATCTGGATTGGTCCTATTAGTTCTGTATTTGATGTGATTACTTTCTGGGTGATGTGGAATGTGTTTGGCGCAAATACTATTGAAAAACAGCATCTATTCCAATCTGGCTGGTTTGTTGTAGGGTTGCTTACACAAACACTTATTGTTCATATGATTCGTACAGAGAAAATTCCGTTTGTGCAGAGTATTGCGGCACCGATTGTATTGGTTACTACGTTGACGGTAATGGCGATTGGAATCTGGCTGCCATTTTCGCCCGTTGCGCCGTTAATAAAGTTGGAAGCATTGCCGTTAGAATTTTTCATTTATCTTCCTATTGTGTTGATTGCTTATTGTGTTTTAACGCAGATGGTGAAGGTTTATTACATTCGCCGTTTCAATTCCTGGTTATAAATTTTTTATAATTGAATGTATTAAATTATTTTGTTTGTGGGATATATGAAGGTTGGCGTTTATGTTTTTGTTTTTTTATTTGAATTTCGATAATGGATTTGATTTGTTTTAGCATAAAATTCGTCGAATAAGCGATGTTAAGGATTTTTATTTATTTAGTTTTGGGCATTTTGCTGGCGAACAGCGTTTTCCAGAGTATTGGTGAGGATAAGCCGCAATGGGGGGAGAGGTTTACCCGTAATATGATTTCGGGGGAAACTGGATTGCCTTCGGAGTTTGATCCTGTATCGGGGAAGAATGTAAAATGGATTGTCGAGCTCGGGACGGAGACGCATTCTACGCCTGTTGTTGCACATGGGCGTGTTTTTATAGGCACAAACAATGAGAAACCGCGAAATATAAAACACAAAGGAGACAGGGGTGTTTTGATGTGTTTCGATGAAAATGACGGTGGTTTTTTGTGGCAGTTGGTGGTTCCGAAATACAGTGATGATGTTTATCAGGATTGGACTCATTCCGGGATTTGTTCGCCAGCAACTGTGGAGAGTAACAGGGTTTATATTTTGAGCAATCGTGGGGAGGCGATGTGTCTTGATATTAATGGAATGCTCGACGGCAACAATGGTCCATTCACAAATGAGTCTGTTTTGCTTTGTCCCAAAAACGGCGAGCCAGTTCCGATGGATAGGACGGATGCTGATATAATCTGGGTATTCGACATTCACGGGACAGTGAAGACGTATCCGCATGATTCGGCGCATTCATCTTTTTTGATTCACGGAGATTTTATTTATATAAATACCGGTAATGGGGTGGACAATACGCATAGGAAAATTCGCGCTCCGGAGGCGCCGAGTTTGGTTGTTCTTGAAAAACAAACCGGGCGGCTTGTGGCAATGGATGATGAAAAGATTGGTCCACGAATTTTTCACAGTACATGGTCTTCGCCGTCTCTTGCAAATGTAAATGGAAGAGAGTTGATAATTTTCTGCGGTGGGGATGGTGTGGTTTACGCCTTTGAAGCGCTTAAGGAAAAGCCAGTTGGTGGAGAGGTGGTGAAGTTGAAGCGGGTGTGGAGGTTTGACTGTGACCCTACGGGGCCGAAGGAGGATGTGCATCGTTATATCGGGAATCGCAGGGAGAGTCCGAGCAATATAAAGAGTATGCCAGTGATTTATAAAAATCGCGTTTATGTGACTGCAGGGGGGGATGAGTGGTGGGGGAAAAACCAGGCATGGCTTTTCTGCATTGACGCAACGAAAACCGGGGACATAACTCAACATGGGAAAATCTGGAGTTGTCCGCTGGATAGACATTCTATGTCTACTCCAGCAATTTACAATGGGTTAGTGTTTGTGGGGGATTCAGGTGGAAATATAAATTGTATTGATGCTGAAACGGGGGAAAAAATTTGGACACATCAGACAAAGGGTCCCATCTGGGCATCGCCGCTTGTTGCGGATGGGAAGGTGTTTGTGGGTTCGCGGCGGGGAGATTTCTGGATATTGTCTGCGTCGCGGGAAAAGAATGTCCTGTTTACAATTGACCTTGGCAGTCCGATAAGTGGTTCAGCGGTTGCGGCGAATAGGACGATTTATGTTGCAAGTATGACAAAGCTTTTTGCGATAATAAAAAAGTAGGTAATTTTTTGTGAATGTTTGTTGTCGTCTGGTTTTTAAATTTCAAATTCCATTCCTTCTGCGACTGCAAAAATTGTGATGTCATTGGCTAGAGATTTTGCCTTGTTTTGATAGGATTCAACAATTCTATCCAGTTCATCGTCTGAACGGTCTGGGTCGTGGTGGAAGAATCCGAGTTTTTTGACGCGCGCCTTGACGGCAAGGTTGAAAACATCTGAATAGTTTGAGTGTCCCCAGCCTTTTTTTGTTCGATATTCTTCTTCTGTGAATTGAGCATCGTGAAAAAGGATATCGGCGTTCATGCAAAAGTTCACGTAATCATCGAATTTTGGGGAATGGTCGTGGGGATGAGCAAGTTCGTTATCTGTGAGGAATACGAATGTGTTTCCGTTTTCAACGAATTTAAAGCCGTAGCCGCCGTTTGGGTGGCTTAATAAAATAGATTCAATTTGAATGTTTCCGATTTTGTTTCCGTGTGCGTTTTCGAAACCGAATTCGAATGTGGCGTGCAGAAGTTCCATGTCAACCGGGAAATACGGTGCCTGCATCTGGTGGTTTAAGTAATTTTTTAGAGAATCCCGGGCTTTTGGTCCACCGCATAAATAGATTTTGCAATCTTCGCAATAAGCTGGTTCAAAAAATGGAAATCCGAGCAGGTGGTCCCAGTGCGCATGGGTGAATAAGAGGTAGATTTCATGAATGTTTCTTTTAATTAAATCTTTGCCAAGGTTTCGCGCACCAGAGCCAGCATCAATAACAATTTCTGTTCCATCTTTGCCAATCATTTCTACGCAGGTGGTATTTCCGCCGTACCGCAGGGTTTCTGGACCGGGCGTAGCAATGGAACCGCGGCATCCCCAGATTTTAATTCTCATAAAGGTAAAAAACTACTACACGCATGGTCGTTTCAGAATTGGTTATATGATATAATGATAGTTGTTAATAAGTCAAGTATATAAAGGCGGTGTGCGTGGTATTTGAGTTTCAAAAATGAGCAGGTCTCTGGGGGAGTGAATGGGGACTCTCAGGAGTAGAGTGTTTTTATAGAAATGGAGACTATTATATGGCTGGGGGATGGGGAAACGCGATGAATGTTGGCACAGTATTTAAAGATGTTGCGGGAGAAATTATATAATTTTAAGGGTTTTATCCGTTTAAATTGGGCGTGGGATTGTATTTTTTTATATATTTGGGGTGGGTTATAAAGTTAAAAAGTTGTATTTTTTAAAATTTTTTATAAAAACACTTGCAATTTTTTAAAAATAGGTAAATTTAATGTGGATTGAAGGTTATCCGTTAGCCGTGTTTATCGTGATATAATTTTGGCGAAGCGGTTTTCCATGTTCAATGTTCACCCGTCGAACGGGTCGTTAAAATTCCATATTTAATAACTAACTATTTATTGCACAGATAAAAAAATTATGGGCGCAACTGCAACTCAAACTATACCTGAAGTTGGCTCAGGTTATCTTGAAATATCTGAGAAGGGTTTTGGTTTTCTCAGGTCACCTGAGAATTTTTATTCTCCGAAGCCAACAGATATCTTTGTGACGCCGGACACAATTAAGAAGAATTATCTTCGTGAAGGTTCGCTAATTGTCGGCAAACTTCAACCACCGCACAGGGGTGTGAATCCGCAGTTAAAGTCTATTGAGACTGTGGATGGCATGGGGTTTAATGAGTATTTAAAGTCTGTGCGGTTTGAAAATCTTACCACGATTGACCCTGTGGAAAAATTCAGGCTTGAGACGGCGCCGGATTTAATCGAGACACGGATAATTGATCTTGTTACGCCGATAGGGAAAGGGACGCGCGGTTTGATTGTTGCTCCGCCAAGAACAGGAAAGACCACGATTTTAAAGCAGATTGCCAACGCGATTACTGCAAATCATCCTGAGGTATACTGTCTTGTGTTGTTGATTGATGAACGTCCTGAGGAGGTGACCGATTTTCAGCGTTCGGTGAAAGCAGAGGTTGTTGCGTCATCCAATGATCAGGATCTTGAAACTCATGTGCGGCTTTCGCGATTTATGATTGAACGTTGCAGGAGGATGGTTGAGACGGGTAAAGATGTTTTTGTGTTGTTAGATTCTTTGACGCGCGTAGCCCGCGCTTATAATAATGTTTTTGGAGGCACAGGCAGGACAATGACTGGCGGTATAGACGCGCGGGCGCTGGAGGTACCGAGGAAGATGTTTGCCGCGGCACGAAAGATTGAAGGGGGCGGTTCGCTGACAATTATTGCGACTGCGCTTATCGAAACCGGAAGCCGTATGGATGAGCTTATTTTCCAGGAGTTCAAAGGCACGGGCAATATGGAACTTGTGCTGGATAGAAAGCTTGCAGACAGGAGGATTTTTCCGTCTATTGATATTCCAAAGAGCGGCACGCGAAAGGAAGAAAAGCTTTTTCCGAAACATCAGATTGAGGCGGTGAGGAAACTTCGCAGGATGATGGTTGACCTTAATCCGGTGGAGGCGATGGAGACTTTGATTACAGCGTGCAAGAAATACAAGACTAATGATGAATTGTTGACTAAGCTCGATAAAGGTCAATAGAATTTCGAGTTTGATAATTTATAAAAATCAAAGGCAAAGGTTGTATGAAAGTTGCTCCTTTGCCTTTTTTTGTTGATGTTTTTGAATTTGGAGATAATTTATTCGGGAGCAAGTTTTATTGAGAGATTAAGCCTGCGAGTTAGCCACAGGCGATTTTAAGATTAATGAATCCATCGGTAATCAAACATCTTTTGGTGCTTGCCATAGTCCTGGTAATGGCTGTGGTGTTTGGATATCTGCTTGCGAGTGGAGATTACACGATGTTATTTCTGGCGGCTTACGCTGGGTTGATGTTGTATGTGCTTGTTTTTCCTGGTTATATTCCATTGATTGCTCTTGGTTTGCTGAGTCCATTTGTGTTGCCAATTCCATATATAAGCAATTTCCCATTCCTTCTGTTAATTCTGGGGATTTGTTGTGTGAAATTTTTCTTTGAACATGCTCTCAGCGAGAAGCAGCGGGTTGTTAAACATTGTATAACGGTTGGGATTGTTTTGTTTTTTGCGTGGGTTTTATTCAGGTATTGCAAAAATCCAGTGATGCCGAACGTTAAAGGTTTTGGTGCGAACGTGACTGGATTTCGTTCATACTTGAATTATGCGATGTGTTTAATAATGGTGTTTCTTATTCCTTATTTTGTTACTAACAGGCAGGATGTAAAGGAATTGCTCAAATGGTTGTGCAAGGTATCCATATTTTTTATTTTTTTAATGACGCCGTTTGTATTTTCGAAGAGTCCGACGGCGGCATACTGGATTTCGCTTTTCGGGGTGAACGTTAGTTTTTATGATAATGGGTGGCTGAGATTTGTTGCTCTTCCATCGTTTGGAATTGTTCTTATATCGTTAGCGATTCTACCCGAAGCGACCGGGTGGAGCAAATGGAAGAGAACTTTCTTATTTTTACTCGGCGCGATGGCAATATTTCTCGGGGGAAATCGAGGGAGTTTTGCGCAAGTGCTTGCCATTATTGTGGCTGTTCAGTTGTACAGGAGGCAGTATTTTAAATTTGCGGTTTCGTGTGTGGGGATTGCTTTTATTCTCATTTCTTTTTATTATATTGGCGAACGGCTTGACCTTAGCCGAGGTGTTGGTTTTATGCGGGTGCTTTCGATTGTGAGTCGTCGTGTGGCGGAGGCAAGCGGCGCTGTGGATACTTCGGATTGGCGAATTATGCGGTGGCGGCGCGCAATGAATGAAATTGCTGCAAATCCGTTGTTTGGGAAGGGATATGGGGGCGTTGAAAACGCGTGGGTTTTTGCCGATGTATCGCAATTTGAGGATGCTCGGCTGGAGGTAGACCTTGCCACAGGGGGGATTCATAATGGTTATATTTCGTGCGCATATTCTCTTGGAATTCCCGCGTTAATCCTGTTTCTTTTTGTTTTTATTGAAAAGCTCTGGATTACTTTTAAATTTGCCGAAAGGTTTAAAGATTCTGATAAAGAGCTTTCGGAGCTTTATATCTGGGTTGGTTCTAATCTTGTTGGTTTAACGCTTGCCATTTATGTTGGAGCAGATCTTAACGCGCCAATTATATGGTTGTTTATTGCGATGGCCGTTTATTTAAAGCGAATGGCTGAAGCCGAAGAAAAGGCTAAAGTGGTAGTTCCTTCTGTTGTTCCTTCTGGTGAGTCTGGTGGTATGCAGGAAGAGCCACAACCGGTGGGTTAATGAATTGTTTTTATAATTTAAAAATATTATCCTGTTGCCAGATTGGCATTCAATATTGCAGTGGTTTCTAAATTTGAAAGTTTTGCGGGGTTTGCAATGGATTTGTCCCAGATTTTAATCGGTTCGTAAAATGTGTTTCTCTGGACTGCGATTTTTCCGGTTTCTTGAATTGTTCTTACAAGTATTTGTTCTGTGAGTAGTTGTGGTGTTTTTGCTCCTGCCATGTGGAAGATGTATTCTTCCTGGATGGTGCCGTGCAGGTCGTCTGCACCGAAGTTCAGAGCCACCTGCGCAAGTTTTAATCCCATTCCGACCCAGTAGGCAGTGATGTGTTTTATGTTGTCTAGAAAGACCCGGCTTACGGCAATTGTTCGCAATGTGTCGAATCCGGTTGGGGGATGTTCGACGGGGATTTCGTTGTTTTCCGGTTGGTACGGGAGCGGAATGAAACCGCAGAAGCCACCAGTTTCATCTTGGAGTTCGCGGAGGCGTCGGAGGTGGTCAATGCGGTCTTCAAGACTTTCCACGTGTCCGTAAAGCATTGTGCAGGTGCTACGTCCACCGAGTTTATGCCATGTTCGGTGCACTTCGAGGTATTCTTCGGCGGTTTCTTTTCCGCGTGCTATTTTGTTTCTAACCTGTGGATTAAAAATCTCTGCACCGCCACCGGTTAGGCAATCAAGTCCCGTTTCTTTAAGTTCAAGGAGGGTGTCTTTGACTGTTTTTTTGGCAAGCCATGAGAGGTGCAAAATTTCAATTGCTGTGAACGCTTTTATGTGAATTTGCGGAAAATTTTTTTTCAGGGCTTTTAAGAAGCCGGTGTAATAATTGTATGGCAGAGATGGGTGAAGACCTCCGACAATGTGGAGTTCTGTTGCGCCGAGAGCGATTGCCTGACGAGCGCGTTCAAGGATTTCTTCGATGGTAAGTTCAAAACCGTTGTTGTCTCTTTTCTTTTTTCCGAATGCGCAAAATTGGCATGAGAGAATGCAGTAATTTGAATAGTTGATGTAACGGTTGAGGAGATAGGCGGCACGGTTTCCGTTTTTCCGACGGTTGGCTAGGTCTGCAATTGCGGAGAGGGCGTTGAGGTCGTTGGACTTGAATAAACGCAAGCCTTCTTCTTCGGTAATTCTTTTGCCTTCGGTTACTTTTTCGTAAATATCAACCAGTCCGCTGTTTTTTATGCAAAAATCCATTTTTTAGTAAGATAGCACAAAATTGATTATCGACCAATCGCAGAGATGTTAATTGACGTGGTAAGGGATGTTTAATTTGAGTTGTTCGTTTCGATAAAAAATGGTTTCAGGTTAATTCCGTTGCTGGAGACGGTAATGAGTGTCCAGCCAGGTTTTTGTTTTCCTTTAGGTAATCCGAAAGCGACCGGGTGTGTGGTGTAATAAAGGACGCCGTTATAGTTGTTGGTGACAGGACGATGCAAATGACCGGAGAGCGCGGCGACAACGCCGGATTGTTGAAAAAGTCCCATCAATCGGAATCTTTCGGCTGGTTCTACGTTCCAGTATTCGCCGCCTTTTTCTTCGATTTTCTTTTCATAAAGGGGATGGTGGGTAACGAAAATGATTGGTTTTATGGGTTTTCGCGGCATTTGTTTTTCGAGAAATTTCCACATTTGTTCTTCTTTTTGGAAGCCGCTTCCCATGAGGCAGGAGTTTGCTCCTACGATTTTTACGTCGCCACAGTCTGTGGAAAACCACGATTTTCCAAGTTTTAAGTGAAAATCTGTCAATCTTTTGAAATTGATTTCTCCTTTTTTTCCGCTGATTTGTTTGTTTCCGATATCATGATTGCCGGGGATAAAAAAGACTGGTGATATAAATTGTTTTGTCAGTTTTTTGAAGTCTGAATATTCTTTGCTTGTTCCGTCTTCTGTGAGGTCTCCGGAAATTATGACCGCGTCAACTTTTTCGTTATTTACTTGTGCAATGACTTTTTCATAGTTTGCTTGATAAAGCGCCTGGTTTGTACCGTGGTTGATATGGATATCCGAAATGAGGGCTATTTTTACAGGATGCGTAAGGTTGGTTAAAATGGGGGGAATGTTTGTGGGGGCGCCTGCGCCTTCGGAATTGTGAATCGCCAATAAGACAACCAAAAGATTGATAAAAATAAAATCCCGAATTTTCATAGTTTCTCAGTATGCTCAAAACATGTGGATATGTAAAGCAAAGGGTTTAAAAAATCGGTATTGTTTTTGGGGAGAGGTGGAGATTGAATAAAAAAGCGTCGCGATATAAGTTATCGCGACGCTTTCAGAATTTATATTATTAAGTGATATTATGCGTAATCTGGATAAACTGGTTCGTACATGACGGTTTCAATGAATTTTGAGATATTCTTTGGTTTTTTGATTTGAGCCAGCTTTTCCTCGAATGCGACTTCCACGACCGCTTCCGCGATTTTGGCGGAGACTTCTTTAATTGAGGTCAACGGCGGATAAATGCGACCGCAATCCAGGTCGGATTCGGAAACAAGGCTTGCGAGTTTTTTGGCGGCTGTGAAGAACATGGAATCTGTGACGAGTTTTGCTTTGCAGGCGACGACTCCGAGTCCTACGCCTGGGAATATGTAAGCGTTGTTGCCCTGTCCCGGGTAGAATGTTTTTCCGTTGTATGTGAATGGTGGGAACGGACTGCCGCTTGCAAAGATTGCGCGTCCATTGCTCCATGTATATGCTTGTTCGGCTGTGCATTCGGCTTTTGAAGTCGGATTTGAGAGGGCAAATATTACCGGGCGTTCGTTAATTTCCGACATTTTCTTAATGATTGGCTCGGTAAATGTTTGTGGCATGCCGGAAACGCCTATTAACATTGTTGGTTTTAGCATTTCAATTGCCGAGAGTAAGTCTTTGCAGAATGGGAAGTCGTGGGCGTATTTTAATTTATGTTCAGCAAGGTTTGAGCGGCTTTTAACAACGAGTCCTTTTGAGTCTACGAAGAAGCAATATTTTTTAGCGTCTTCTTCGTTTACTCCTTCCGCCATAAGTGCAGAGACAATTAAATCGCCGATGCCAGTGCCAGCTTCTCCGGCGCCAAGGAAGAGGAATCTTTGTTCTTTCAGTGGTTTTTTGGTGATTCTAAGTGCGGAATATATGCCTGCAAGTGTGACGGCGGCTGTTCCTTGAATGTCGTCGTTGAAGGTGCAAACTTTGTGGCGATATTTTTCGAGCAGACGGAACGCATTTATGTTTGCGAAGTCTTCGAATTGAACCAGGACTCCGGGGAAGACTTTTTGTGTTGCTTCTATAAATTCGTCAATGAATTTATCGTATTCTTCGCCGCGGATGCGTTTTTGGAGAATGCCGGTGTAAAGCGGGTCGTTTAAGAGGGTTTCGTTTTCTGTGCCAACATCGAGCATGATGGGGAGGCACCATGCCGGGTGAACGCGGGCGCAAGCGGTGTAGAGTGAGAGTTTTCCGATAGGGATGCCGATGCCAAAGGCGCCAAGGTCGCCGAGTCCTAGAATTCGCTCGCCATCTGTTACCACGATTACGCGAACGTCTTTTACATTCCAGTTTCTGAGTATTTGTTCAATTCTGCCGCGGTCGTTGTAGGAGATATACAGTCCTCTTGGTCTGCGGAATATGTGTCCATAGAGCTGGCATGCTTTGCCGACAGTTGGAGTGTAGATGATGGGCATCATTTCTTCGAGGTTGTCTACAACAATGCGATAGAAAAGGGTTTCGTTTCTATCCTGCAAATCAGTTAAAAACAGGTAACGATCGAGGTCGTCTCCGCGTTTGCGGTAATTTGCCATTACTCTCTGGACTTGTTCCTCCATGGTGTGAACTTTTGGGGGAAGCAAACCACGCAGACCGTATTTTTCACGTTCTGCTTCGGTGAAGGCTGTGCCTTTATTGAGGAGTGGATTTCTTACCAGCTCAAAGCCGCGTAACATTTTTATACCTTTTATTGATTTGTTTTTCATAAAATTTTCTCTAAATCCAGTGATTAATTAATAAAGCTATCTAATTGAAATTAAGAGTTTCGTTTTAAAAATTTCTTTTGTCAATACTCCAGTTTTAGAAAATGAAATCGCAAGTTTTGTATGTGTGGAAGGCAATCTTGAGTAAAAAAACATCTCAAGATTTTTTGCGTTATTGTTTATGATGGTTATTTTTACAGGATGTTAGCAGGAAAAATATCTTGTGGTTTTATGGGTTGTGATGATGGGTTTGCGGGGGATTTAACAGTGTTTATGTTTGATTTTTAGGATAGAGAAAAAGGATTGCTTTGCGCCAGGGAGTGGCGAATTTATGGTGTTGAGAGTGGTTTTTTAGAAAATATTATTTGTTGAGTTCTGCTTGAATTTTGGAATCGCCTTCCAGGACTGTTTGTTTGAGCGATTCTTTGTGTTGTTTGAGTTTTGTTTGGAGGTTGTGGTCTGATATTGCAAGGATTTGCGCCGCGAAGATGGCGGCATTAACGGCTCCAGCTTTGCCGATTGCCATTGTCGCCACGGGGATTCCGCCCGGCATTTGAACTATTGAGAGCAGGGAATCAAGTCCGTTTAATACGCTCGGGATTGGTATGCCGATGACAGGTAGTGTTGTATGGGCGGAGATGACACCTGCAAGGTGTGCGGCGCCGCCGGCCGCCGCAATTATTACTTTTATTCCTTTGCTCTCTGCATTGCGAGCGAATTCAGCCGCAATATCTGGAGTTCTATGCGCGGACATAACATGCGCTTCGACGGGGATTTCGAATTTTTTCAAAGTTGTAACGGCTTCTTTGACGATTTCCCAGTCAGAAGCGCTTCCCATTATAACAGCAACCATTGGATTCATGTTATTCATATAGCATGGATAAAAAAAGCGCTATTATGGATGTTTATAGAGCCATAATAGCGCTTGTTTTTTAGTGTTTCCACTTAAATGTTATTTTCCTTCGAGTCTACTCTGGAGTTGTTTAAACTGTTGCGCCAGACGTTCGGGCAAACGATTGCCGAATTTCTTGAAGTAGTCTTCGATTTCCTGGACTTCTTTTTTCCAGCCTTCAGTGTCAACAGCGAGGAGTTTATTGAGTGTTTCGTCTGAGAAGTTGAGTCCGCTCAGGTCGAGGGCGTCTTTTGTTGGCAAGTAGCCAATTGGTGTTTTAACGGCTTTGCCTTTGCCATCTACTCTTTCGCATATCCATTTGAGGACACGGCTGTTTTCGCCAAAGCCGGGCCAGAGGAATTCGTTCTTGTCTCCTCTGCGGAACCAGTTGACGAAGAAGATTTTTGGCAATTTGTCCGGGCTTGTTCGTTTGGTGAATGAGAGCCAGTGAGCAAAATAATCGCCCATGTTGTATCCGCAGAATGGGAGCATTGCGAATGGGTCTCTACGGAGTACGCCGACCTGGTGCAAAGCCGCAGCAGTGGTTTCAGAACCTGCGGATGCGCCCATAAATACGCCATGGTCCCAATCGAAGGCTTCTGAAACAAGCGGAACGACATGTGTTCTGCGACCGCCGAAGAGGATTGCCGAGAGGGGAACGCCTTCTGGGTTTTCCCAATCCGGGTCAATTACCGGGCATTGTTTTGCTGGGGCGGTAAAGCGTGCATTTGGATGAGCGCCCTTTCTACCGCAATCTGGTGTCCATTCCTGACCCTGCCAGTCAATGCCTTTTGCTGGTGCAGGAACGCCCATGTCTTCCCACCAAATTCCGTTTTCTGGGGTCAGAAGGACGTTTGTGAAAATGGTGTTGCTCTGGACGGTTTTTAGCGCGTTCGGGTTGGATTTATTGGATGTTCCCGGCGCAACGCCAAAGAATCCGGTCTCGGGATTTACTGCGTAGAGTCTTCCGTCTTTGCCAATGCGAATCCATGCGATGTCGTCGCCAAGGCAACGGAGAGTCCAGCCAGGCAGGGTTGGATTCATCATTGCCAGGTTGGTTTTTCCGCATGCGCTCGGGAAAGCGGCGGCAATGTAGTATTTTTTGCCTTCGGGGGATGTGAGTGAGAGTATTAGCATGTGTTCGGCGAGCCACCCTTCATTTTTGGCTACGACTGAAGCAATTCTCAGTGCCAAGCATTTTTTGCCGAGTAATGCGTTGCCGCCGTAACCGGAGCCATAGGACCAGATTGATGGTTCTTCCGGGAAGTGGACGATGTATTTTTTAGCCGGGTCGGGTTCGCATGGCCAGGAGACGTCTTTTTGCCCTGGCGCAAGCGGCGCTCCCACCGAGTGCATACAAGGAATAAAATTGCCATCTGCGCCTAATTTATCCAGCACCGCTTTGCCCATGCGAGTCATGATACGCATGTTTACGACGACATATGGAGAATCTGTAATTTCAATGCCAATTTTAACAATGGGGGAATTCAGCGGTCCCATTGCAAATGGAATTACATACATTGTTCTGCCACGCATGCAACCGGTGAAAAGTCTCTGCAGCGTTTTTTTCATTTCGACCGGGTCTGCCCAATTGTTTGTTGGACCGACATCATCTTTGTTGCTTGAGCAAATGAATGTTCTATCTTCGACACGGGCAACGTCGCTGGGATGTGAACGAGCTAAGTAACTGTTCGGGAAAAGTTTATCGTTTAATCTTGTGAATGTGCCGCCTTTAACCATCAATTCGCAAAGCGAATTGTATTCTGCGTCTGAACCATCACACCAGTGAACGTTAGCTGGCTGGCATAAGTTTGCCATTTCGTTAACCCATTGGATTAGTTTTTTATTTTGCGTCGGCGCAGTGTTCATCTTTTTATTTTCTAATAGGTTGATTGTTAACTGTTTATTTATTTCTTTTTCCTTTTGCCATCGCCTGGGGCAAATGGATATTAAACGAAATTAAGATACGAGAAACCTAAAGCACAAAAGGCGGATTATAATTTACATTTTGTTTTGGTTTGCAGACATGGTTCTGCAAAACCGTGCATAATTTATTCAATGTTTTAAAGTTGTCAATATTTTTAGAATATATTTTTAGAAATTCTTATTCATTAACTGGCGCTCTGGCGAGGTGGAATGATTTTTATAGAATCGGCGTAAGGAAAATTCAGTAAAACCAGGATATGAAGATTGCAGGTCTGGAGAAGTTACAATTTTAGATTTTTGGTTGCGATGTGTTTTGGCTGGTCGTAGTCTATCCTGGATGAAAATATAGAGTGTCCGGGATAACTGCCCATATTCGTTTTAATTTCGATTTCTATAAATAAAATTCTGGTTAATAAGATGGGGAATCAACCGTATCTTCCTTCGATGTATTCTGCTGTTCGAGGGTCTTTTGGGTTGATGAAAAGGTCTTCTGTTCTGCTGTGTTCGATGAGTTCGCCCATGAGCATGAAGATGCATTCGTCGCTTGCCCGCTTTGCCTGCGCCATGTTGTGGGTGACAATGACAATGGTGTATTTTCCACGCAATTCGAACATCAGGTCTTCGATGGCGCGCGTGCCGTCAACATCCAGCGCAGAGCACGGTTCGTCCATGAGAATAATTTCTGGTTTTAATGGGAGGAGTCTGGCAATGCAGAGTTTTTGTTGTTGTTCGAGTAAAAGGTCGGTTGCTTTCATGTGCAAACGGTCTTTTACGTCTTTCCACAGGTCAACTTCGGTCAGTGCCTTTTCAACTGCGGTATCGAGGTCGTTCTGTTTCAATTGGTTGTCCGGGGTATGGATTTTAAGTCCGAAGACAATATTTTCGTAAATTGAAATTGGCAATGGGTTGGGTCTTTGAAATACCATGCCGACGGATTTTCTTAATTCAATCAGTGATACGTCTTCGTCGTAAATGTTTTTTCCGTGGATTTTAATTTCGCCAGTGGTTTTAACGTAGTCGTAACGTTCGTTGATTCTGTTGAAACAACGCAGGAGTGTGGTTTTTCCACAGCCGCTTGGTCCAATCAGAGATGTTATGATGCCTTGTTTGATATCGAGATTAATGTTAATGAGCGCCTGGAATTTTCCGTACCAGAGGTTCAGATTCCGTGTGGTGATTATGTATTTGAAATCGCCGTTCATTTTGTGAAAATCAATTTAAAATTAACCAAAAATTCCGTGAACGTATTCGTAAGTTTTGCGGTTTTTCGTTTTTTCGGAGAAGATGATATCTGTTTTGTCCAGTTCAATAATTTCGCCATTCCACAGGAACATTGTGCGGTCTGCGAGTCTACGCGCCTGCTGGACAAGATTGGTAACGAGTATGATTGTCATGCGTGATTTCATTTCTTTGAGTACGTCCTCGATTTTCATGGTTGTTACGGGGTCAATGGCGATGGAGAATTCGTCAAGGCACAGAATTTCTGGTCTATGTGAGAGTGCGCGGGCGATTGTTAGCCTTTGTTGTTGTCCGCCGGAGAGTTTTGTTCCGAGTGTGTCGAGTCTGTCTTTGACTTCGTCCCACAGGGCGGCGCGTTTGAGGCAATCTTCGACCAACGGGTCGAGTTCTTTTTTGTCTGTTAAACCTGCGCAACGGGGGGCGAGGGCGACGTTGTCATAAATTGTGAGGGGTAAGCCCACCGGAAGTGGCGCGACCATGCCAATTTTGCGGCGCAATGAATAAACATCCTTTGTTTTCAATACGTCTTCTCCGTCAAATTTTATTGAGCCGGATACGTAGGCGTTGGGGGTAAAATCTGTGGTTCGGTTGATGCAGCGCAGAAGGGATGTTTTCCCTGACTGCGCTGGACCGATTATTCCTAAAATTTCGTTTTCATAGATGTCGAAACTAACACCGTGGAGGACTTCCTTGTGTCCGTAGGAGAGTCTTAAATCTCTTATTTCTATTTTAACTTTTCCAGCCATGTTTAAATCACCATTTTTTGCGCGAGCGCATGTAAGTTCTGATTACAATTGCTGTAATATTAACGAGCAAAACTGTTCCGAGGAGTACGACTGCTGTGGCGTAAGGTATTGATTCTTTTACGTTAGGGACCTGGGTTGAAATTGTGTAGAGGTGCATTGAAAGAGCCATGCACTGGCTATTGAGTGTGTATGGGAAGAGGTCGCCGCGTTCAACCGCTTTATAGAAAACCGCACCGGTGAACATAATCGGGGCGGTTTCGCCGGCGCTTCGGCTTACTTGAAGGATGACGCCGGTGAGTATGCCGCCGATTGAATTTGGCAGAACAATTCGTCGTATTGTCTGCCACCTGGTGGCGCCAAGGTTCCAGCATGCTTCGCGGAAACTCATTGGTACAGAGGCAAGTGCTTCGCGTGTACTGGCAATGATTACCGGCATTGTCATTATTGCCAGCGTGAGGGCAGCTGATATGACGGAGCATCCAAATTTTGCCGCATACACGAAGGCGCCGAGTCCGAAAAGGGCATGTACGATGCTTGGAACGCCGGCGAGGTTTATTACAGCAAGGTGAACGATGCGGTTAAACCAGTTGTCTTTAGCGTATTCATTTAAATAAATTCCAGCCATTACGCCGAGCGGTGCGGAAACTGCGAGGGATAAGCCGACTAAATAGATTGTACCCACAAATGCAGGCCAGATGCCGCCGTCTGTCATACCTTTTTTCGGAATGTCCAGAACAAATTCGAGGCTCAAAGATGGGAACGCCTTTATGATAAGGTAAATAATGATGCAAACAAGGGGTATTATCATGGCAATGGACATTGCCATGAATATTGATTTTGCAATCAGTTCGTCCCGCTTTTTTTTCTTAACAAGCGGGGTTTCTGTAAATAGATGTTGTGTGTCCAGAGTCATTTTTTCTTAATTCCACGTATTACCAGGTCTGCGGTTAAATTGATTATGAATGTGATAAAGAAGAGTAGAACGCCAGTAAGGAACAGGACGCGGTAGTGTTCGGAACGTTCCGGGGCTTCTCCGAGTTCTGCGGCAATGTTTGCGGTAAGAGTTCTGACAGAATCCAGGATGCCGTGAGGGATGTGGACCGCATGACCTGTTGCCATGAGGACAGCCATTGTTTCGCCAACCGCTCTGCCGACGCCGAGGAGGACTGCGGCTAATAAACCGTTTTTTGCCGCTGGAAGAAGGACACGACGTACGATTTGCCAGCGTGTAGCGCCGAGAGCCATTGCGGCTTCGCGGTAAGAATCTGGCACGGCTTTGAGGGCGTCCTCGCCAATTGAGACGATAATCGGAAGGCTCATGAGGGCGAGGATGATTCCGCCGTTCAGGATGTTCACTCCAACTGGCGCACCCGTGGTTTGCATTATGATGCGGCTCATTATTGTCAAGCCGATGAATCCCCACACCACGCTAGGAATCGCCGCCAATAGTTCGATTGTAATTTTGAGTGTTTCTTTGACTTTTTTTCCGCAAAATTCGGAGATAAAAATTGCCGCTCCGAGTCCGAAGGGGACGGCAATAATCATTGCCAGCGCTGTAACGCTGAATGTGCCGACAGTGAGGGCAAGTGTGCCGTAGCGCACGTTTACCGCGGATGTTGGGTACCATTCTGTGCTGAATAAGAATTCTTTAAGTTTGAAATTCGGGCTGTGGAGCACCGGGGCGGCTTCGCGGAATATGAAAAAGAATATTGCAAATACGAATATAATCGCACTTATTCCGCTAAATCGGATAATAAGTTCAAGGAGTTTTTCCCCTATGATGCTCCACAGTGGACGTTTAGGAAGGGTTTTGTAGTTTCCCGCGCTCATTGCTATTTATATCTGGTGTCGATGTATATGGTTATTTGTTTCCGCCAACCATGCGGACAGGTACATAGCCTGTTTCCTGGACAATTTTCTGACCTTCGTCTGAAAGTATCCAGTCAATGTATTTTTTGATTTCGCCCTGTGGTTCGCCGAGTGTATAAAGGTGCAGTGAACGAGCGATTGGATAGTGTTTGTTCAGGACGTTTTCTACTGTTGGGGAGTATGCAGGGTCTCCGGCTTTTTGGGAAACTTTGAGCATTTTAACTTTCGGGGTCGCATAGCCCATGCCGCTGTAACCAATCGCGGTTGGGGTAGATGAGACAAGTTCAACGACTTCCTTTGAGCCGTTCATGTCGCGCGAGCCAAGTTTAAAGTCTTTGTTGTTGAGGACGTGTTCACGGAAAAATTCGTAAGTGCCAGAGCTTGATTGGCGACTTACGCGGACAATGGTGTCGTCTTTCACTCCGGGAATTGTAATACCGAGGTCAGACCATTTTGTGATTTTGCCTCCTTCGGCGAAGATTTCTCTTAACTGTTCAATGGTGATTTCGTTTAGTGGGTTGTCTTTGTGGACATAAATGGCAAGGGCATCGAAACCAACGGTTGATTCTTTTGGTTCTTTGCCTGTGTTTTTCTTTGCCTGTTCGGCTTCGGATGGCTTGAGGTCGCGGCTTGAGTTTGCGATATCCACTGTGCCTTTGATGAGTGCGGCAATACCAACCCCACTACCGCCGCCAGATACTTCGACTTCCACATTTGGAGAGACTTTTTTGTAAGCCTCTGCCCATGCCTGGGCAAGGTTTACCATTGTGTCTGAACCTTTGTTTTGAATGGTAAGTTTTCCTTCTCCCCCACCCTGGGATGTTTTTTTACAACCAGCGCTTATAATTGCGGTTGCACACCCAATGATTGCTATGAGGAGTATTTTTTTCATATTCATTTTCATATTTATTTCTTTTCTGAATTTTCGGTTTCGACTTTTATAACTGCGTTTACAAGGTCTGTGATGTGGGATTCAAGAAATTCATAGGCGCGTTCGTATTCGGTCAATACATCGTTGAGAGCCCCTTCTTTTGCGGATGGGTCGGGCAATGACCAATCAATGAAGACGCATTTTCTTGGTTTTTGCGGAAAAGCGTTTTTTACTTCTGGGTCAAGGGCAATAATGACATTGTAATGGTCTATGTTTGGAATTTGAATTAATGCTTTCGGAACAACACGGCTTAAATCTTGTCCTTTTGATTTCATGAATTCGATTGTTTTAGAATCGACTGGTTGAGGTTCCAGACCAGCGCTTGAAAAGATAAATTTTTCAAGATTAAGGGAGTTGGCAATTGCTTCTGCAATCTGGCTTCTGCATGAGTTGTGTTTATCAACAAATAAAATTCTGAAGGCTTCTGCGCCAGGGTGTTTAACGTATCCGCCGGTGCAGGTGTAAAGTGTTTCCATGCAGATGTTGCGTGCCTGGTCTGAAACGCGCTCCCAGCGGCGGTTAATGACGATAAGCGAATTTAAAACTTCGTATGGGAAGTTTTCTTTTTTGAACATTGAAACCAGTTCGCTGTTGATTTGTTTCTTTTTTATGTCTACAAGTTCTTCAATCTGGATAGTTTTGGCGGCGAGTTCGGCGTTCTGGTCGATAAAAGCTTTAATAGCGTCGTGGAGCATAGGGATGGTGAGGATGGCAATTTCTTTGAACTGGTCGACGGGGTAGTTAAATTCTTTGTCAATGAGTTTAAGGACCTGGCGAGCCATGCTTTCGGCGTAATCGCCGACTCTTTCGAGTTCGAGGTTTATTTTAATAGTGGAGTATGCGAATCTTAGAAGGCTTGCCACGGGTTGCTGGCGAACAAGGAATTCAAGGCATAATCTATCTATTTCTTTTTCGTGTTCATCAATAAATTGGTCGCGCAAAATCACGCTGTATGCGAGCTGGCGATTTTTTTCGGTATATGCTTTAAGACAGCTATTTAAGGCAATCTGGCACAGATTTCCCATTTCAAGGATTTTGCCTTTGAGACGGTCAATGTCTCTTTGTAAACTTTGTTCTAAATGTAGTGTTGAATGTGGCATTTTTGTAATTTTTTTCGGATTAAAATTGTTTTATGCACAAGGCATCGCTCCGATGTATATCAGTTTAATTAATTAATGCGGGTTGTCATTTTCTTTATTGTTAAATCTATATTACAGAATTGTTACAATTGTGTTACAGGATAAACATTTATATCTTGTTGGTTATTAAGTAATTATGTATTTTGATGTAGGTAATTTGAATATTTTCGTTCTAAGTGAGCATTAAAATTGTCTTGTTTTTTGGGTAGTAATATAAAATTTTTTGAAAATGTTCTTGATTTTTATCCTTAATAAGGTTTGGTTGTTTATTCTAAAAGTCACAACAAATTTTTGAGCCAAATCTGTTCTTTTATGGGAACAGGAGGGGGCTTAAGGGTTGTGGCGGGCAGGTGTTAGGCAGGTCGCCTTGTTGTTAAAGGCGAATAGGGTAATAATTAAACGCAAGAGCAAATAATTGCGAAAGCGTTCACGAGAGATTAGAAATGAAAACATATCAACCTGAAGAGATTAGGAACGTTGCGATAGTCGGGCACGCCTCGTGCGGCAAAACGATGTTGACCGAGAGCATGTTAATGTGCGCCGGAGTGATAAACAGACTCGGAAGCATTCAGAATGGCTCTACTGTTTCCGACTATCATGAGGAGGAACAACAAAGATTAATATCAATTCATACCTCGCTTGCTCATATTGATTGGAAGGGGAAAAAGATAAATATTTTAGACACTCCCGGGTATTTGGATTTTATAAGTGAAACTCTTGGTGCGTTGCGGGTTGCTGACATGGCGATTGAGGTTATTCATGCCAACCACGGAATAAGTATAGGCACCGAACAGACATGGAAAACAGCCACTGAAAACGGGATTCCGAAGGTAATTGTTATAAATGCGCTCGATAAGGAGAATGCGGATTTTGACGGAATTGTTGCTCAAGCAAAAACGTTGTTCGGCGAGCGAATTCTGCCATTGACTTTTCCTGTGAATCCTGGTCCTGGATTTAATAAGGTTTTAGATGTTCTAAATAAAGAGGTGTACACTTATGGCGATATTAGTGGCAAACCTCAAGCCGCGCCAGCCCAGGGTGAGCTTAAAGAGAAGGCGGATTCACTTCACCAGCAATTGCTCGAGTTTGTAGCCGAATCTGATGATGCTCTGCTTGAAAAATTCTTTGCCGAGGGAACATTGAGCGAGGAGGAAATGCGTAAAGGTCTGCACGCCGCATTGATGAAGCAGGTGTTTATACCTTTGTTTGTAACAACAGCGGAAACAAATATAGGCGTCAATAGGTTGTTGGATTTTATATCTGAATATGGCGCAACGCCGATGGATAGACAGAAGTTTAAAGCCATAGACCAAAATGGAAACGAAGTGGAAATCTCTGTAAGCGACCAGGAGCCTGTTTTGTATGTTTTTAAGACTGTCACTGAACCGCAATTCGGGGATATGTCGTATTTTCGTGTTTACAGCGGCAAGATTGAGATGGGCTTGGATCTTTTTAATCCCGATACAAAGACGACGGAGCGGATGGGGCAAATTTATGCGCTTAATGGGAAAACGCGCATTTCGTTGAATGTAATGGGTGCTGGAGACATTGGTTCCACTGTGAAACTTCGCAATACGCACACCGGGAACACGCTTTGTTCGCCAAAACGCATTGTTACAATGCCGAAGGTGGTGTATCCGAAACCAAATATTCATGCGGCAATAAAACTCAATTCGAAGGGTGAGGAGGATAAACTGGCTCAGGGGTTGGGGGCTTTGCACAATGAAGACCCGGCATTTCATTATACTGTTGATGCTGAACTTCATCAGACTGTGATTTCAGCGCAGGGGAGTCTGCATCTTGAAGTTGTGGCGGACAGACTCAGGAAACGTTATAAACTCGATATTGAGTTGACTGAGCCGCGTGTTCGTTATCGCGAAACGATTAAGGCTAAGGCTGACGCAAAGTATCGTCATAAGAAACAGACTGGCGGCGCCGGGCAGTTTGCTGAAGTGTGGATGCGGATTGAGCCTAAACCGCGCGACACTGGGGTGGAATTCACTCAATCGCTTGTTGGGCAAAATGTTGACCGTGTGTTCGTGCCGTCTGTGGAAAAGGGTGTTATGCGAGCCTGCCAGGAGGGTATTCTTGCGGGATATCGTGTTGTTGACGTGAAGATTGACTTTTATGATGGCAAGATGCATCCGGTGGACTCAAATGATATTTCGTTCCAGATTGCTGGTTTCTTTGCTTTCCGCGATGCATTTCTTCAAGCAAAGCCGTGTTTGCTTGAGCCGATTTACAATGTTGAAATTCGCGTTCCGGAAGATTGCATGGGCAAAGTAATGGGCGACCTTTCATCCAGACGTGGTAAAATCATAGGTATGGATACGGAAGGTAATATGCAGGTGATAAAGGCTCAGGTTCCTGCGAAAGAACTCTATCGGTATTCATCCACATTGCGTTCTCTGACCGGAGGACGCGGTTATCATAAAGAAGAATTCAGCCATTATGAAGAGATGCCTAAGGAACTTGAACAGAAGGTGATTGAAGAGGCAAAGGCAAGAAAAGAGAAAGCCCAGGCTGAAAAGTAATTGTTTTAAACATTCATTTAGAGGAACAGACCGCTATTGATAGCGGTCTGTTTGTTTTTTTCTGGATTTATACGATTGGCTGGCGCATATTTATATTCAAATGATGCCGTTAAATAAAATAATGCAGTCCAGGATTATTTTTCAGTCGGTGTTTTATATAACGGAAAAAATTCTCAATAATGGAGGGTGTCATGATTAATCGTCGTCTCACACGTCGTGATTTTATTAAAACCACAACTGCAATTGCGGGGACAACAATCATTGGTCTGGCAGAAAGCGCCAGTTCAGCTCAAACAAAGAGGACCGCTGTAGACATGGTTTCTCTTGGAAGAACAGGGTTGAAAACTTCCAGGCTTGGTTTTGGCACTGGAAGCAACAGTGGAAATGTTCAATACAATCTTGGAAAAGAAAGGTTCATTGACCTGATTCATTATGCCTATGATAAAGGTATTCGTTACCTTGACTGTGCGCAGGCGTATCGAACATTTGGCTGGATTGGCGATGCTATAAAAGGATTGCCGCGGGAAAATTTGTTTATTCTCTCCAAAGTTCCCGGTAAACCAGAAAATATACTTGAGGTTATTGACAACCACCGCAAAATCTTTAACACCGATTATATTGACGCCCTTCTAATCCACTGCATGGTTAAGGATAATTGGACGGATGATTATAAACGGATAATGGACGGCTTTAACGAGGCTAAGGAAAAGAAATGGATTCGAGCAAAGGGTGTTTCATGCCACAGCCTGCCAGCGCTTCATGCCGCAACGGTTTCGCCGTGGACGGAGATTCACCTTGTAAGAATCAATCCGCAGGCAAAACATGTTGACGGACCAGAACAAACATGGGACAAGCCCGGCAATAAAATCGAGCCTGTTCTGGAAGAAATAAAACAGATGAAGGCAAAAGGGCGCGGCGTGCTGGGAATGAAAATAATTGGCAATGGTGATTTCACAAATCCTGAAGACAGGGAAAAATCCATTCGATTTGCCATGACATGTAAAGAAGTTGACGCCATAACAATCGGCTTTAAAAGCAGGGAAGAAATTGACGAAGCTATTGAACGAATGAACCGAGCCCTGGCGGAATTGTAAAATAATTTCTTAATCCATCGAAAATTTTTTTAAATATAGGACTTATAAGGTTTATGAGATTTATAAGTCCTTTTTTTACTAAAACTAATCTATGAAAGTTGAAATTATTACCACGGGCAGTGAGTTGTTATTGGGTTCTATATTAAACACACACCAGCAGTGGCTTTCATCCCGATTAACTGGACTTGGATTTGTTGTAATTCGGCAGACAACGGTTTCAGACAGAGCAGAAGAAATAAAATCTGCAGTTTCAGAAGCGCTCCAGCGCGCGGATATTGTAATTACCACTGGTGGACTTGGTCCAACGTCTGATGACCGTACCCGCGACGCAATTGCGGAATTGGTCGGCAAAAGGCTGATTTTCAATGAACAAGTTGCCGAAAACATACGGAACTATTTTGTCTCTCGAAAACGCGAACAACCAGAAAGCACCAAAATTCAAGCGCTTGTACCAGAAGGGGCAATTGTTTTATTTAACCAATTTGGAACTGCTCCAGGTTTGTTAATGGAAGTTGAGAAGTTGAATAGACTGGAGAAAGGGAGAACTCTTCTGATAATGCTTCCTGGGCCGCCGAGGGAACTGCATCCCATGTTTGAAAACCAGGTTGTGTCAGAATTAAAAAAACGGTTTAAAAACGAAAATTATGCATGCAAGATTCTTAGAAGTACAGGCATAGGAGAATCGAAGGTGGAGGAGACAATAGCTGAGCAATTAAAACCGTTTGAAGATAGAGGACTCACAATTGGATATTGTGCGCGCCCGGGCGAAGTTGATATTCGTTTAGAAGCGCGAGGGGATAATTCCGCAGAACTTGTTTCGCAGGCGGAAATCATTATTCGCCGCAATCTTGGCAGTTATATTTTTGGGGAAGGAGATGAAACTCTGGAGCAGGTGATTGTTCGAATTTTAACGGAGAAAAGGCAGACGCTTGCTGTTGCGGAATCGTGCACAGGCGGACTTGTGGCGAATCGAATTACTAATGTTTCGGGCGCTTCGGTGGTTTTTTGGGGAGGCGTGGTTTCTTACGCAAATGAAGCAAAGATGAAGATTCTTGGTGTTTCAGAGAATTCGCTTCGTGGATTCGGAGCCGTAAGCGAACAGGTTGCCAGAGAAATGGCGGAGGGTTTAAAACGGTTTTCTGGCGTTGATTATAGCATTGCAATTACGGGTATTGCTGGTCCCACAGGCGGCACGACGGAAAAACCTGTTGGAACCGTTTTTATAGCTGTTTCCACACCAGAGAAAACTATTGTAAGCAAAAATTTTAATCCATACGACCGCGAAACTTTTAAACAGGTCACGTCTCAACAGGCGCTCGAAATGGCAAGGAGAAACATGCTGAATATCTAATAACTCCTGGAAACAGTAGCGTGGGTGCCAATGACATCTGTGGATAAATATTTTGTATGTATGAATGGCAAGACATGTTTAAATTATTATTAAGTATTTTCTTGTAATCTATTTTGCGGAAAGATTTTGATGGGAAATTAATATTTTTTCTATGAGATTTCTGTGATTTTTCTTTAAAAAATTTTGTGAACCATATTTGACTTGCCGATTTTTTGTGCTAATTTATTTGCAATAATCTATGAGCGCAGGAAAGTTAGATAGGTCCAATGCTTTTAAGCCGGTTGTAGTCCATGCGCGTCAGACTCTTCTGTCGCTGTCACCGGAGAAAATTCATGTAGGCAAAAACGGCATAGAATTCCACTCGGTTAATCCCATTCAAGAATATACAGAAATCACTCTTGATATTGTGTCTCCGAAGAACGGTAATCGTGTTCATTGCAATGGAGTTGTTGTTGCGTGCAAAGGGAACAAACATACTGGGTACAATATCACTGTGTTGTTTACAGGAATGGCATCGGGAGTGGAGATGCAATTGACAGAGATGGTGCAGGCGACGGTGCGTTAAAAGGGAGCAAAAGACCGCGGACTGTAAGTAGTTTTGTTTTGCGTATTAGACGCAACTTTTTGTTTTTATTCTGATTTCTTTTTGAAAAATCTTTTCTTTAAGGAAAATTTAGTTTATATTTCATAGCATTTGAATGCAGGGGTTTTTAGATTTGTAAATTTAGAATTTTAAGAGGAATTTATGGAACCTGAATACGAATTGTTTAATAAAATACTTTCCACTGCTGTTGAAGCAGGGGCATCTGACATACATATTAAAGTGGATAGTCCTGTGGTATTCAGATTGAACAGGCAGTTGATTGCGATTGAATGCCCGATTCCAACGGAAGAATGGGTGGATAAGGTGGTTAAAAAAATTGTTCCTCCGCACGCGGTGGCGAAACTTGAAGAAAACAGAGAAATAGACTTTTCGTATTATTTGAGCGGAATCGGGAGATTCAGGACGAATATATTCCAGCAACGCGGCACGTTTGCCATCGCGATGCGCTATGTGAAAACAAAGGTTCCGAGTTTCGACACGCTGGGATTGCCGCATGTGCTTAAGAAAATTGCCGAGGAGCACAGGGGTATTGTTCTGGTGGCAGGGACAACAGGTTCTGGTAAATCCACTACGCTTGCGGCGATGATTGAGCATATTAACGAGAATTTTAAGAAACACATTATTACGCTTGAAGACCCGATTGAGTATGTTTTTGAAGATAACCAATCTGTGATTGAGCAGAGGGAAATAGGACTTGACACAAAGAGTTTTGCGACGGGTTTAAAGAATATGTTGCGTCAAGACCCAGATGTAATAATGGTTGGCGAAATGCGCGATGCGACAAGTTTTCAAGCGGCAATGAGCGCGGCTGACACAGGACACCTTGTGCTTTCTACACTTCACACTACAAATGCGGCGCAGTCAATCGGAAGAATTTTGGATTTCTTTCCGTCTGAGGAGCGAGAACAGGTGAGGCGTCAACTTGCTGGAACATTGTGCGCTGTCATCTGTCAACGAATGGTGACGACTGTGAAGGGGACGGTAACTCCTGCAGTAGAAATTCTCATTAACACACCAATTATCAAAAAGCTTCTTGAGGAAAATCGTTTAGAAAAGATATCTGTGGCGATAGAAACTGGTGCGGATGAAGGGATGCAAACGTTCAATCAGCATTTGTTGCAACTTGTAAAAGAAGGCAAGGTCACAGAAGAGGAAGCGTTGACAAAGGCGTCGAATCCGGAGGCGCTGAAGATGAATCTGCGTGGTATTTTCCTGAGTGAAGGGGCGAGGATTTTAGGTTAATTTTTTGTTCGCAATTAGTCGAATGACTAATTTTTAAGTGTTTTTATAAATAAAAACGGCGGCTTAAAAGCCGCCGTTTTTCGTTTTAGAACAGATTTATCAGGACGCAACTTCAAATGACGGAGGGTTCTTCAAGATGTTGTGAATGCTTGGCATTGGCGGTTTCAATGTACGGAAGTCGCCAAATGTCATCTTTGATGCGTCGGTGTAAAGCAGGTCTGGTCCGTATTTAAATTCAGAGTTCAGAATAGCGTCCCATGTGACTTCACCGCCGCTGTAAGCCGCTTCGCGTCCCATAATTGCCGTCAACGTGCTGTCTGTAACGTTCTTTGCCTCGTTAAGGTCTGTGTTGTTAACAATCGCACGGATGAGGTCAACGTGTTCTTGCGTGTAAGGATCGTTGGTGTCGAGTTTCAAGGTTGGACGAATAGTTTCGCCGCTGTTAAGAGAGATTCGACTGCCCGGGTTTGAGTTGCCTTTTGTTCCGTGAACAGCTTCGCTGACAGATGACCATGAACGTTTGATTTGTCCGCAGTAGCTGTACATACGGACGCCGTTTTTGTATTCATATTCAATAGCAAAGTTGTCCCAGATTTCGCCGCTCTTGTTACCTAATTGTTGGCGAGCGCCCATACCCCAGCAACGAACAGGATGGTCATTGCCCATTATCCAGTTGCAGACGTCGAGGTTGTGAACGTGTTGTTCGACAATATGGTCGCCGGAAAGCCAGATGTAGTGGTACCAGTTTGCGATCTGTTTTTCGAGTGCTGTATCGCCTTTTTCTCCCCGATGCCAGATTGGTCCGCCGTTAACCCAGTAGGCACGCAATGTTATGATGTCACCGATTGCGCCGTCTTGAATCTTTTTGACCAGGTCAACATAGCTGGCTTGATGACGACGTTGTGTTCCAGCGGCAACTTTCAAGCCTTTCTTTTTCGCTTCTTCGTAAGCCTGATACATTATACGGCAACCTGGTCCATCAACAGCGACCGGTTTTTCCATGAATACGTTAACGCCTTTTTCGATGCAGGCTTTGAAATGAGGGGGACGGAATCCTGGAGGGGCGGCTAAGATAGCATAATTTACGCCTGGTTGTTCAAGGGCTTTTATATATGAATCAAATCCGCTGAAGCATTTGTCTTCTGGCAAACCGTAAGCCTGGACGCCTCTGCGAGCCTGATTGGGGAAAATATCGGCAACCGCGACTATTTTGGCTTCGACACCGGCAATTTTTGCGGCGCTCAGGAAGTTTTGCCCAGCGCCACCGCCACGACCGCCCATACCAATGACGACCGCATTAATTGGTCCTTTGGATTGAGCATTGAGAATTGATGGGAAACCAATCGCCATTGCGCCAGCGGCGATAGTTGCTCCCTTCAGAAAGTTTCTACGCGATATTTCGTTTTGCTGTGTATTATTATTTTTCATAGGCTATCTCTTCCATTTTCTGTTCTACCAATCAAAATAACAAGACTTTTTTTGCATTATTTTTATTCACAAAAGTTATCTTCGGTGAGTAAATTATGAATAGTTTTAATGGTTCATAACATGATTAATAAAAAATTAACACTTGGTCATTCGCCGGATCCTGACGATGCGTTCATGTTTTACGGAATGGCATCGGGACTTGTGGATTGCCGCGGGTACAATTTTGAACACATACTGCGGGATATCCAGACACTTAATGAGTGGGCGATGGCGGGGAGGCTTGATATTTCTGCCATCAGTTTCCATGCGTATCCATATGTTGCAGACAATTATGCTCTTCTACCGTGCGGCGCAAGTATGGGTGATGGCTATGGTCCAATAATTGTGGCAAAAAAACGGCTTTCCAAAGATGAAATCATAAAATCCAGAATCGCCATTCCTGGAAAACTCACGAGTGCGTTTCTCGCCCTCCAACTTTACCTGAATTGTTCAGAGGGCGAGTTAAATTGCGTGGTTGTTCCATTTGACCAGATTTTCGAAACGGTGTTAAGCGGGAAAGCCGATGCTGGACTTGTGATTCATGAAGGACAACTCACGTTCAGCCGTGAAGGGTTAGTGGTTTGCGAGGACCTCGGAGTCTGGTGGAAAAACGAAAATGACAATTTACCACTTCCACTTGGCGGAAACGTGATTCACAAGAGAATTCCGTCTGATGAACGAAAGGTTATTTCAGCCATTATCAAAGAGAGCATTCAATTTTCTCTCAATCACCGTGATGGGGCAGTTAAATATGCGCTTCAGTTTGGACGCGGACTCGACCTGAACCTTGCAGACAAATTCATTGGTATGTATGTGAACCACTGGACAGTGGATTATGGCGAACGCGGGAGAGAATCGATTCGCAGATTTTTAAAGAAGGCGGAAGAGCGCGGATTAATTCCAAAGTTCAAAGGACTTGAATTTGTGGGGTGAAATATCGTCAAATGACAATATGAGAAATCCCAAAAAATCTATCGGTCTTGGATTCAATATTCTAGAGGGAGTTTGTATTGTCATTGTGTTTCTTGGTCTTGCGATTGGAAGCAATATGGCTGAAGCGCAGGACGAGATTAACGTTGCGCCGCAAAAGGCGCGATTAGGGATTAACCTTGCCGGTCCGGCAGATTGGAATACCGAACATCCATTTGTGGATATTTTCAAACTCTCTCGCAAATGGATTAGCCAGAAGAAGGGCATGGCATGGGGCAAAGGACCGGAACTTGAGTGTGATGAGAATGGATGGATAAAGCGGCTTGAACCCGATTGTTGGGCGGAAACACCTATTCTTACGGGCGGGCATGCGCCTGCTGGCGAGTACGTCTGCCTTTATGATGGCGAGGGGGAGATTGATTTTACGATGAACGCAAAGGTTGTTTCTCGCTCCGCGGGCAGAATTGTGGTTAATATTAACGTCGAAAAGGGGGGCACATTCCTTGCCATTAGAAGGACGAATCCGCAGAATTACATTCGAAACATTCGCGTCATAATGCCAGGTCATGAAGCCACGTATAAGAGGGAGCCGTTTACACCGCAGTTTTTAAAACGGTGGCGAAATTTTAACACGTTCAGGTTCATGGACTGGATGCATACTAATGGCTCAAAACAACGTTCATGGAAGGAACGTCCAATGCCGGATTATTGCAATTACACAGAAAAAGGAATTCCAGTGGAAGTGATGGTTGACCTGTGCAACCGACTTGGTGTTAACGCATGGTTTTGCATGCCGCATATGGCAGACGATGATTACATTCGAGAGTTCGCAACTCTTGTAAAAAAGTTTCTTAGACCCGATTTAAAAATTTACATCGAATATTCTAACGAGGTGTGGAATTCAATTTTTGAGCAAAACCGCTATGCCGCGCAAATGGCAAAGGAACTTGGCATTCCTCCGCTTGAAAGACCATGGGAAGGCGCAGGTAAGTATTATGCAAAACGCTCTGTGGAAATATTCAAAATCTGGGAGGAAGTGTTCGGGGGACGGGAGCGGCTTGTCCGGGGAAATGCCTGGCAGGCGGCAAGCAGTCCATACTGGACTGACGGCATCGTGCTTTCTTACAACGATACAGCGAAAAATTGCGATGCTCTGGCAATTGCCCCTTATTTTTCTATGAACATCAGCCCGAAGGGGAAAATAAACGCGGACATGGTTGCAGGCTGGACGGTTGAGCAGGTTCTCGATTACGGGAAGACCAATTCAATTCCTGAAGCTGTGAACTGGATGAAAACGCAAAAGAAGGTTGCTGATAAATACGGGCTACGGCTTATTTGCTACGAAGCGGGGCAACATTTTGTCGGCGTTGGCGG
>JAOADO010000029.1 GCA_026417275.1 Verrucomicrobiia bacterium | reverse complement strand
GAGGCTTTGAAGAAACTTAGATTGCGAGATGAAATTTATCAGGCTCGCGGCAAGGAAATTAAGAAACCTGAGCAGGCTGTGGAGCAGAGTGGGGGCGCACAGGAAGCACAGGCTGAGAAAACAGAATAGAAATTAAAAAACGATTACTCTGAGTTATTTATGAGGTTGCATGAATTAAAAAATCGTCCCGGGGCAAGGCATGTGAAGAAGCGGCTTGGATGCGGCGAATCCAGCGGGCATGGAAAGACGTCCGGTCGGGGCGGCAAGGGACAGACAGCGCGTTCTGGCGGTTCAATCCGTATAGGGTTTGAAGGCGGTCAGATGCCTTTGATTCGTCGTATTCCGAAACGCGGTTTCAACAATACCAGTTTTGCGACACGCTATATTCCTGTTAACGTTGGGGATTTGAATATTTTTGAAGATGGGACTCGCGTGGACGAAGCAATGCTTCGCAAGCATGGTATTGTTAATGGAAAAGCCGAGGGGATTAAAATCCTTGGGGATGGAGAGCTTGCCAGGAAATTGACTGTTGTGGCGGATGCATTCAGTGGTTCTGCCAGGGCGGCGATTGAAAAAGCAGGCGGAAAATGCGAGTTAGTCGGGATGGAGAAAAGGTGATAAATGGGAAAGAGTAGTGGGATATGTTTAAAAAGATAATCGAAACCTTCTCGAACTGCTTTAAGATACCGGAACTCAAATCCCGCATAATCTTTACCCTGGTGGTTCTTGGTTTATGCCGATTGGTGGCGATGTTGCCAATTCCAGGACTTGATGGCGGTGAGCTTGCACGGTATTTTGAAGAGCTTGCTCGGCAGACAAGCAAAGAAGGTGGTGGCGGCGGATTGCTTGGCATGTATAGCATGTTTACCGGTGGTGCATTGGAAAGGTGCGCCATTGGTTCGCTCGGGATTATGCCATACATCAGTGCCACGATTATCATTCAGTTGCTTACAGCGGTTATTCCTCAATTAAGCAAATTGGCTCGCGAAGCCGAAGGGCGCCCTAAATTGATTCAATATGGGCGTTATTTAACGGTTATTCTATGTCTTGGTCAGGGTTTTGTGATGGCGATGGCATGGGAAAATGCTCAGAGCATATTTCCTGGTTTTTCGGGGCAACTTGTGATGGACCCGGGTTGGGCGTACAGGTTTCAAACGACGATGATTCTGACTGTTGGAACTTTGTTGTTGATGTGGATGGGCGAGCAAATTACCGAAAGGGGCATAGGCAACGGAGTTTCGCTTGTAATTACGATTGGTATACTCGCGCGTTTGCCGCAGGCAATGATTGCGCTTAAAGATATGTTTTTTGTTCAACACAGGTCTGCGTTTTACGCGATAGCATTAATACTTTTGCTGCTGGCTGTTGTAGCTGGCGTTATAGCTGTAACTCAGGCTCAAAGGAAGATTCCGATTCAGTACGCTCAGAGAAGAATTGGCAACCGTATTATGCAGGGCGCCACTTCGTTTATGCCGTTGAGGGTGAATTATGCTGGCGTGATGCCGATTATCTTTGCGCAGGCGCTTTTGATGTTTCCAGAAAAGTTTTTCCAGTTTTTAGGCGGTGCGGTGCATAGTGCATTTTTGAGAGACCTTTTTCAGGGGATGGCTGTTCATTTAAGAGAAGGGCAAACCTTTTATTTGCTGGTGTATGCAACGTTGATTATATTCTTTTCGTATTTCTGGGTTGCGACGCAGTTTAATGAGTTGCAAATTGCCGACGACCTTAAGAAGCATGGCGGATATATCCCTGGTGTAAGACCCGGGCAACAGACGAGTGAATATTTGCATCATGCGATGAGTCGGATTACGCTTGCAGGGGCGATTTTTCTGACGGTGATAGCCGTTATACCTATTTTGCTGTATAGCGGGATGAAAGTTCCGTATTCGGTTGCGTCTTTCTTTGGGGGCACAAGCATATTAATTACTGTTGGTGTGCTTCTGGATACGATGCGACAGATGGAGACGCATCTTTTGATGCGGCATTATGATGGTTTTTTGAAAAAGGGTCGCTTGAAAGGGCGATTTTAAGTGTAGAAAAGATATGGTATTTAAGCCTGGTCCGGAGTTGGAGGCGATGCGTAATGCGTGTCGGGTGGCTGGACTGGTGCTTAAAGAAGTGTCTGCCGCTGTGAAGCCTGGTGTTACGACTAAAGAGCTCGATGAATATGCGGCTGAGCGGATTAAATTTTACGGTGGCAAAAGCGCTTTTTATGGATATCGTGTGGGCAAATTGAAGTATCCGTGCTATACTTGTTTATCGGTGAATGACCAGGTGGTGCATGGGTTGGCGAACAAGCGAAAACTTGCATTTGGCGATATTTTGAGTATAGATATAGGGGTTGTGCTGGATGGTTTTATTGGGGACAATGCCTGTACGGTGCCGGTTGGTGGTTGCAGTTTAGAGGCGCAGAGGTTGCTTGATGTGACTGAGAATGCCCTTTATAAGGGGATAGAGAAAGCGGTTGCAGGCAACAGGGTGAGAGATATTTCCCAGGCTATTCAACAATATGTTGAATCGCATGGGTGCAGTGTTGTTCGGGAATTTGTTGGGCATGGCATTGGGCGCAGGATGCATGAGGAACCGCAGGTGCCAAATTTTTTTGAGCCCGGGATGGCGACATCGGTGCTTGTTCCCGGGTTGGCGCTTGCGATAGAGCCGATGGTGAATGCCGGGAAGTCTGATGTGGTCAGTCTTAGAGATGGTTGGACGATTGTGACCAGAGACGGGTCTTTATCTGCGCATTTTGAACATACGGTTTTGATAACCGAAGGACAACCGGAGATTTTGACATGGGTTTTGTCGAGTCCATCTCCGCTGAAGGCGTAATAATTAGTGTGCTTTCTGCGAGAGTTTGCAAAATTAGACTTGCAAACGGTCATTGTTTATTGGCATATAAAACACTTCGTCAGGTTCAAGAAGAACCTGAATGGAAGGATGGAGAGATGATTGTGGTTGAAGTTTCTCCGTTTGATTTATCGAAGGGACATTATATAAGTAAGAAATGTAAAACTGTAAATCAAGAATAACGGGTGAATGGATTATGAAAGTTAGAACATCGGTAAAAAGACTTTGTGAGCATTGCAAGGTGATACGCCGCAAGGGCGTAATACGTGTGATTTGCAAGAATCCGCGTCATAAACAACGTCAAGGTTAATGTTTTAAGAGGCTAAAAGATATGGCAAGAATAATTGGTGTAGAGATACCTGGCGAAAAGCGCATAGACATTGCGTTGCGCTATATATATGGTATTGGTCCGGCTAATTCGAAGGAAATTTTAGAACGCGCTGGAATAGACCCTTCGATAAGGGCGAAAGACCTTACTGAGCAGCAACTTTCGAAGATAGTGCATGCTATTCAGGAGGGTAAATATGTAATCGAGGGCGATTTACGTCGTGAAATTGGGTTGAATTTGAAGCGGTTGCAGGCGATTAAGTGTTATCGCGGGATTCGGCACCTGCGTGGGTTGCCGGTGCGCGGTCAACGTACATCAACGAATGCGCGAACCCGGAAGGGACCGCGCAAGACGGTGGGTGTTGTGCGCAATCCGAATGCAAAGGCTGGTATACATTAATTTTAAAATTTTTATTGATAGAAGAATAATAGTTTATGGCAGAAGAAACCAAATCACAGAGTTCAGCGCAAGCGAAAGAAACGCCGTCTAAACCTGCTGAGCAGGCTGTGGCGGCAAAGCAGGAAGGGCAAAAGGCGGCGAAGCCGAAAGCTACTGCGGCGCCTGCTGAGGCAAAAGACCAGAAGGCTGGCGGTGAACAACCAAAGGCTGAGCCAGCGGCGGGGTCGAGTCCGAGTGTTAGCGATTTGCTTGGGGAAGATGCGGCTCCGAAGAAGATAGTAAAAGCCAAGGGGGCGAAGAATATTACATCTGGCATTGCGCATATTTTTGCCACGTTCAATAATACGATTGTGTCTATCACGGATGCGCAGGGCAGTGTTATTGGGTGGTCCAGCGCGGGGCGTGTAGGATTTAAGGGTAGTCGAAAGAGTACGGCGTATGCGGCGCAACAGGTGGCTCAGGATGCCGCCAGGCAGGCGATGGCGCATGGAATGAAAGAGGTAGAGGTTCATGTTAAAGGTCCTGGCGCCGGACGCGAGGCGGCGATTCGTGCGTTGCAGGCTATCGGTCTTGAGATTAGTGTGATTCGAGATGTTACGCCTGTTCCGCACAACGGTTGCAGACCGCGCAAGAAACGTCGTGTGTAAAATAATGGTTTTAAATTAAAATTTAACTTCCAATAAATCGGAGAAAAATAAATGGCTCGATATACAGGTCCAAGAGTTAGGGTAAGCAGAAGGCTGGGAAAGCCAATTTACGGCAGTTCAAAATATCTTGAACGTCGGAATTATCCGCCGGGTGTTCATGGTCCGAAATCGCGGCGCAAATTGACCGACTTTGCGGTTGGTTTGATGGAGAAGCAAAAGCTTCGTTATTATTATGGTTTGATGGAGCGTCAATTCCGTCGTGTATATGAGAGGGCTTTGAAGCGGCGCGGTGTTACTGGCGAGCAGATGTTGCAGATTCTTGAGACACGGCTGGATAATGTTGTTTACCATCTTGGATTTGCGGTGACGAGACCAGCGGCGCGTCAGATGGTTACGCATGGTCATATTTGCGTTAATGGGAAGAAGGTTACCATACCGTCTTATGCGCTTAAGGTGAACGACATAGTGGAGGTAAAGGACTCTAAAGTGTCCAGACAGTTGGCGTTGCATGGTCTTGAGTTGTCCACAACGCGTGTTGTGCCTGCGTGGGTTGCTCTTGATAAGGAAAAACTTCGCGGCAAGGTTCTCAGGGTGCCAACGATGGAGGAAATCCAGCCGATTGCGAACGTGCAGGCGGTGGTAGAATTTTATTCCCGCTAATATTGAGGCGCGTGTTGAATACGCGCAGGCAATTATATGGGCTATTCTGGAGTGCGGGAATAGTTGTTTCTGGAATAGTCAGGTTAAAATTGCTAACTAAGGAAAAAAGGTATGCCAATAAGATTAGGTCGTTTTGAGATGCCAAAGCGGTTGATTAAAGATGAAGCAACCGCTACTCCAACTTATGCAAAGTATATAGCCGAACCATTTGAAACTGGTTATGGTTATACGATAGGAAATTCGTTGCGTCGTGTGTTGCTCTCTTCTCTTGAAGGAGCCGCGATTACGTCTGTGAAGATAGACGGTGCGATGCACGAGTTTGCTACGATTGAGGGTGTTGTTGAGGATGTAACAGATATTGTGTTGAATCTTAAAAAGGTTAAATTTAAGATTCACAATACGCGGGATCCGCAGGTTTTGACGCTTTCTGTCAACAAGGAAGGGCCAGTTCTTGCCGGGGATATCCAGCTTAACCAGAATGTTGAGGTTGTAAATCCTGACCAGGTTATTTGTCATTTGGACAAGAAGAAGAAGTTTGAGATGGAGATGGAGGTTAAGATTGGACGTGGATTTTGTCCTGGCGATGAAAACAAGAAGGAAGGTCAACCGATTGGGGTGATTCCTATTGATTCAATTTTTTCGCCTGTAACGCGTGTTCGATATGGTGTGGAGGCGGCTCGCGTTGGACAACGCACGGATTACGACAAGTTAATCCTTGAAATCTGGACGGATGGAAGGATAAGTCCGGACGATGCGCTTGTTCAGGCTTCAGCGATTCTTCAGCATCATCTGGATGTATTTGTCAAGTTCAAGGAAGCTCAAATTGAATTTGAGAAGATTGAAGAGAAGAAGGATGATGAAAAGGCTCGGTTGCGCAAGTTGCTCACGATGAGTGTTAATGAGATAGAGTTGAGCGTACGCGCGGCGAATTGTTTGAACAATGCCAATATTACAACAATCGGTCAATTGGCGATGAAGAGCGAGCAGGAGATGTTGAAGTATAGAAACTTTGGCAAGAAGTCGCTGAACGAGATTAAAGATAAACTCGCGGCGTTGGGGTTGACACTTGGTATGAAGTTTGATGAAGATCCTGAATTGCTCGAGTTAATTAAGGGCGAAAATAAGGGTCAGGAAGCAAAGTCGGTTCAATAATTTGTTAAACGGTAGGGATTAATTTATGCGACACTTAAAGAGTACTGCGAAGCTTGGTAGAAAGAGCGAACATCGGAATATGATGCTCGCCAATCTTGTGTGTAGTTTAATTTATCATAATAGAGTTGTTACTACGCTTGCAAAGGCAAAGGTTGCGCGTCAACTTGCTGAGAAGATGGTTACTCTTGCCAAAAAGGGCACTTTGCATGCGCGGAGACTTGCTGTTGCGCGGTTGCATCAGAAGGATGCTGTGAAGAGGTTGTTCTCTGAGATTGCGCCCGCTCAGAAAGCCAGAAATGGCGGATACACGCGCATTGTTAAGCTTCATCAGCGCCGTGGTGATGCGTCTGAAATGGCAGTTCTTGAATGGGTTGAGCCTGTGGAGTCTGTGGTAACGGCGCCAGCAAGCCAGCCTGCTGAACAGAAATCATCGGATGCCAGGGTTGAGGGGCAGGCGCAGGTTGATACTGCTCCAAAGGCTGAAGCTGGGCAGGAGCAGGCAAAATCTGCTGAATCTCCTGAGAAGAAGTAGGGAGAGTCTGAGGGAGATATATATCTTTGTTTTAAAAGATCCGCCATGTTAGTGGCGGGGGGTTTTTTTTTTTGGTGGAGGTGGGAGTCGGTGGAGTTGAGTGGTTGTAGATGTGAGGTGGATTGTTGGGAATGATTATTTTGTATTGGGTTGTGAATTTTTTATTTTTTCTCGATGGAGATTAAAAATGCCCGGTTGTTGAGTGGTTCTGATTTAATGGTTGCAGGAAGAAATTGTTGGATTAGCCAGATATTGGTTTTTGTGTGTTCGGAGAGTGAGCATGTTGCGAATTTGCCGCCGTTGGCGAGCGCCATTGACAGTAAGAGTTGGTCTGCGAGATGTTCGTCAACCGGGGCTTCGTTTTCCAGATAGTTGTTAACTTTTTTAGCCAGGTCGTGCGCAACGGTTTCTGCGCGGAGTCCTAATTTTCCGAAGCTGGTAAAAACTGTTGTCAAATTTGAATATTCAACAAAGACCATTGCTACGTTGCCTGGAGAATAGGCTTTTACGGGGTGGAATTCGCATTTATTGTGGTCGAGTCCGAGTTGGCGTTTGAGGATTTTTAATTCGCGTTCAGCAATGTGGTCGGGCAGATTTGCGAGCACGGAGACGGCGCGAATCGAAAGCAGGCGTCCTCTTTCTGTAAGTTCCAGTTGTCCCCCAAATTGAGTTGATTTTATAACGACGCGAATTTTTCCGCCGCCTGCGGGATAAAAGCCGTGTCTGTCCAGTTTGATTTTCACGCCAGCGCCGAGTTTGTTTATTAATGGCAGGTAAGTGGCGGCAATAAAGTCATAAGGCGGAGCCATTGGGTTGTGAGTTCCGCCTTCGATTATGATTGCGGATTCTCCGCCGGCGAGGATCAATGGCATCAGTATTGTCTGGAGTACGAGGGTTGCTGAACCAGCGGTGCCAGTTGAAAAGTGGTATTCGCCTGCTACTGGATTTTTTGGGTGGAATTCGAGCGTTTGAGAGCCTTTTTGGGTGCCGGCTGTTTCTGCCATGCAGATTTGAGCTGCGGCATTTACTGCGGCGAGGTGTTGCGGCTGCAAGCCTGGATTTTCGCGTCTGGCGCGGATATTAACTATTTTGAATGGTTTACCTGTAACTATGGAGAGGGTTAAAGCGCTTCTTAATATTTGTCCGCCGCCTTCGCCATATGAGCCATCAATTTCGAGCATGTTTGTGGATGTTAAGTTTTGTGTTTTCGACGCCAGCAGGCGTTAATGTGTTCTTTTATATTTTGTTAATTGCATGATTTTGCTGGTTATATTTTGTTCAAGATGTCTTGCAACATGTTGATTGTTTTGGTCAGTTGTGTTCTGGTTATGATTAATGGTGGCGTAAAGCTGATTACGTTTCCGTGTTCACCTTCTGGCAGGAGGATGAAGCCGCGTTGCAACATTTCTTTAATAATTTTGTAAACGAGTTCGCTTGCTGGAGATGAATCGTTATGGCGGATTTCCAGTCCTGCCATTAGTCCCATTCCGCGGGGTAATAAAACAAGGTTATGGGGCGGGGTCAACGATTTTAATTTGTCGAGCAACACAGCGCCGAGTTTTGCACTTCGTTCTGGCAGTTTTTTGCGTTCGACTTCTTCCAGACACGCAAGAGCCATGGCGCAACCGACGGGGTTTCCCAGGAATGTGCTTGTGTGGATTGCTTCGCCTTTTGATGGCTCCCATGCTTTGTCCATTAACTTTGCGCGTCCGACGCATGCCGATAAAGGAAACCCGCCTGTCAGTGCTTTGCCAAGGCAAATTATATCCGGAAAGACGCCATAGTGTTCGCATGCGAACATTTTTCCTGTTCTTCCAATGCCGGTGTAGATTTCGTCGAAGATTAAAATTGCGCCTGTTTTGTCACATATTTGACGAAGGAATGCGAACAGGGATGGGGTTGGGACGCGAATGCCGCCTCTGCCTTGAATTGGTTCAACAAGGATTGCGCCTAATTTTGTTTTGTTAATAATATTGCAGATTTTTTTCTTTGTTGTTTCAAGTTCTGTTGGGTTCGTGGGGAATGGGGCAAAGTGACCGAACATTCCGAGTTGCTCAAAGAAGGGTTTTTTGAAGTATTCTCGATGGGTTATATTTAATGTTCCGTAGCCGAGTCCGTGATAGGCGCCTTCAAAGGCAAGGACATGTGGGTGTTTGGTTGCTAAGTGGGCGGTTTTGAGGGCTGCTTCTACGGCTTCGAAACCGGAGTTGCAAAAGATGGTCTTTCCGTGTTCTCCGTTGAGCCAGTGTTCGAAAGTCAGTTTGCTGAGTTTTTGCGCAAGAAGGGCTTTTAATTTGTTGGGATGGACGTCGCCCATTGCGTGTGGCAGTTTTGTGAGTTGTTTTTTTGCCGCAGAGATGATTCGTGGGTTTGCGTGTCCCGCGGTGGCAACGCCGAATGCTCCGGTTAAATCGATATAACGTTTTCCATCGATGTCGAAGACATACACGCCGCGCGCGCGTTCCCATACGATGGGCCAGGAGCCATCCGGGTCTATAAAAATTATGTTGCGCGACTCGTATTTTTTTAAGAGTTCAAGGATTTTGGTTGATGGTTTTATGCTATTGCCCATGTTGTTTAGACTCCTTTGATTATATTGGGCCAGATAATTTTATGCATCTGGATTTGAAGACGGACTGGCAGGGCGTCTGCGAGTATCCATTCTGCCAGTTCTCTTCGGGTTACTGGATGGCAAGGTTGAGGTGGGGGTTTCAAGGAGTGGTGTTTTTGATCGGCGGCGAGCGGTTCAGCCCATGAAAACAGCACGGGGCATTTTTCTGCAAGAGAGTATTTGGTTAGGATGTTTTTTGCGAATTCATAGTCTTCGCGGGTTGCGATTACGAATTTGACCTCATCCTCTGGTGTTAAATGGTTGATGTTGTTCCATAGGTTTTTGTGAGATTCTCCGCTTGATGGGCATTTTATATCCATTATTCGGTGCACGCCGCCGGGTGTGACTGAGATATCGTGTGCGCCGCTTGTTTCTAACAATACGGTGAATCCTTCGGAGCAGAATCTTTTTAGTAAAATTGGTGTTTCTTTCTGGAGGAGCGGTTCTCCGCCTGTGATTTCAATTATTGGCAGGCGAGTTTTTGAGTGGAGGTTGTTGAAGCGTTTGCAAAAGTGATAGACTTGTGAACAAATTTCGTCAATTGTCATTTTTTTTCCTTCGCTGAATGCGTAGGATGTGTCGCAGTAGGAGCATCGCAGGTCGCATCCTGTCAGTCGCACGAACACACAAGGGAGTCCTGCGTAACTGCTTTCGCCCTGAATGCTAAAAAATATTTCATTGACTACGAGGCTCTCAGCCATAATTGAACTAAAACAGATGTGCTTGAATTTATCAACTATTTAACTTTTTTTCCGTATTTCTCAGTGGTGTGAAGTTATTCTGAAGAACATACATTTGTTTGAGGTTGAGCATATTGGCAGAGTTATAAGATTGTTTGTTGGAAGCGGTTGTAAATCGCAGAGTTTTAACCATTCGAATGGATTTAATGCAGTGGAACATTCGATTGAATAGTATTTGAACTTTATAGCTTTAAAATTCAGAAAGATTTCCTGGTTTTCATTTTTTAGGATTTGGATTTTAACGGGGCTTCCCTCGTCGAGTGGGTCGGTGTTAAAGGTGTACTCATCAAAGTTTGAAAAACCGTCATTATCCGGGTCGCCTTGCGCGCCTTCGTTATTTTGTGGATTTAGATAATCCAGTCCATAATAACATTCCCACCAATCCGGGAGGGTGTCTCCATCGGAATCGTTTGTGCTGATTGTGTTGGGGATTACAACGAATTCTGCGAGTGTCATTGAGGACCATGGGCTTGGAATTTGTAGTTGGTTTTCAATGATGGTTGTAATTTTGTTTTTATTAAGCAAGCGTGCGCAGAATTTCATGTTTTTTCCGATGACGAATTGGTTGTTTTTTAGTTTTCGTGCGAAAGGGGAGATTTCGCCACCGTGTAAACGTGGGTCTGAGCCGTCTGTGGTATAGTAGATTTCGCCGTCTTCGGGATACGATATTTGGATGGTGAAGCCTGCTGGAACAATTCTGTTTTCCGAAGAAAGAATTGGGGGGGGTAAAAAGTTTGAATCAAGGAACGCAACTCTGTTTGAAAGCCATTCTTTCATGTGAAGTATTTCGAATGCGTATGAATTGTTGCGCGGGGCTGTAAAATCTCCCCATCTCTGGTATTCGCGCGGTTGGGCGTCTATTATTTGAGCGGAGAGGGCGTCAATTAAGTAATAGATGTTTGAGATGGAGAGTTCTGAGTTTCTGAGGTGTTGATATCTGTCTATATATTTTTGCCAGAAATCCGGGTCCTGGAACAATCTGCTCCACCATGGTTCTTCAATGAATCCAAAGTAGTTGTGCCCAAGGTAAGATACGTCGGTCCACCATGTGGAAGGATTGTCGTCGCGGGGGTCGTCGCGTGAATCCATTGAGCGGTCGAAGTCCCATATTGGTCCACAGTATATTTTCCCATTGCGGGGTTTGTAAAAATAGGAACTTAAACTTAAGGCGTCGACATTGAAAGCCAGTGTGTTGAGGAGGTGAAAATCTATCCATGAATCTACGTCTATGTAAGCCGCATAACCGTTAGTTAAGTTAGTGAAGTAATCGGAGCAGAGCGTGTTGTAGAAATCTTCGAGGTATTGAATTAAAAATTGTTTTTGTGCTGTTCTTTCTGGTTTGGAAATTTCTCTGCCTTCTGGATATACGAAGTGGAGGGTTTGGTTGCCTGCGGTGAAAACGCTGTCTTCTCTATCGAGCCAATCTTTTTTGAAGATGTATCCGCCTGTTATCCAAGGTTCATTTTTGTGTTCTGGTTCGAGTTTTTCGACGTTAACGCGGTTTTGTCCGCGCTTAATTTTTTCCACCAACAGGTAGATGCCGCAATAATTAGCATATGAGAGTCCCTGATTGGGTTCGCTAATAAACAGTTCAACAAATTGGAATCGCGGGGCATATCTGCCGATTCTGTTGCTCAGTTCATACATGAAGGCGTTGTGAATCAGTGGTGTGTCGTAATTATTAGGGGCATACAGGATCCATTCGCTATCGGCTGGCATTCCGAGCGTTTCGATTTTTCTTTCATTGTCTTCTTCGTCTATCCATTCGATTGCATAATTATTCTTTGGTTGGTTTGTTGATGTTGTTCCGCGAATTTTAATTTTTGTGGATGAAAAAAGCGATGGGAACGTATTTGACTCTGCTTGCGGGAAAATGTCTGTTCCTTTGTCAAAAATTGTTGTGTATGTTTGTTGATATTCATCATAGCTGAACTGATAGTTGTCCATCTTTGAGATGATGATTGCGGGTAAAGAGGATGTATAAAGGGATAGGTCATTTGCAACTGGGATGTAAACCTGGCTTGTGATTTTGCTTGGGAAATTATCAGGTTCAATGGCGTATGCCTTTACAACCGTAAATTGCTCTGGTGTGATTAAAATTGGAGTGGTGTAGATTTTTGAGCCTGGCGATGGTGCAGTTCCATCTGTTGTGTAATAGATTACGCAATTTGTGGTGGGATGGAAAAGTTCGAGATAAAATGGTTTGTTAAAAGCACAACTTCGAATCGAAAAGATTGGTTCTCTGGAGAAACCATTGCGGACAGTGCCATTTTTAAAACCAGGAGTTGGTTTTTCAAAAAATCCGCAGATGGTTGGGTTGTCGGTCATTCTACCATAGGAAATGTCTGTGTATTGAGCGGGAAAGGTTATTTCGTCAACATATCCATCATACATGTTGAATAAACCGATGAATTCGCCGGATTTGTTTAATGAAAAGTTTGCGTGCAGATATGAGTCGGTGTTTGTTCTGTTTTTTGATGATGCAAACACGAGAATGAACTCGCCTGGGTGCAGGGTAATTGAAGGGAATTGCCATTTAAATGGGGTGTTTTTATCGTCTGTCAAACACCATCCTCCAAGATTTATTGGTTCTTCTTTGAGGTTGGCAATTTCAATCCAGTCTGAGTAATCTCCATCTTCGTCTCGAATTGTGGTTTCGTTGTCAGCCATTATTTCTGAAATGATTACGCCTGGAGTGAAATCAGGGTTTAAGAAGTAATTCCATGATTTAACTCTTAATGGGTTACCATCTGTGTCTTGTATTTGATGTTCTTCGTTCCATTGGAGTTGAATTTTTTCTTCGTTAACGGGGGCAAATTCAAACGTATATTTTGAAGGAGTTAATCTGGTAACTGAAATAGCCGGGATGCCGTTTGCGAGCAGGTCTGATGGGGCAACGCCTGATAAATCTTCGTTAAATTGAATTTCCACAAATTGAAAGTTTTTGATAAGAGCATTTTCAGGAGGGGAAATATTTAAAATATATGGAGATACATCTTTTTCATGTATGATTAATTCACAATCAATTACAAAGTCTGAACTCTCGTTTAAACTGCTGTTAAATCCGTGAATGGCAATAATGTTATCGCCGTTTGTCAGGTATTGAGATGCGTTTCTTATAATTTTTGATTGCCATGGAATTGGCTCGGCTAATGGCGGCGAGGCGACTCCGTTGTATGGAATTTCACCTCCCGGCATGTTAAAACGAAGAATTTCTACTCCATTGAGCCAAACAATGCAACCATCGTCGGAGAGAACGCGTATTTCAAAGGATTTAATATTTTCGATGTTTGATATATTGAAATTTTTGCGCAGGTAAATCGAGGTATAGTTTCCTTGCATGTCGTTTAGTGGGGTTCCGTTTAAGTTTTCTCCATAGAAGAACGGGGAGGCACCTGAATCCCACCGGGAATCATCATATTCGAATGAACGCCATTCGCTGGAGTTAGTGGAGGCAGGTTCAAATCCTTTTTTGAATTTCCACACCGAGCCTGAGTAAATCGCGTAATATTCGGCCCCACTTAAATTGTTGCAAAAAAACAATGCCAACAATAACGCAAAAGTATAAAGCAAATTATGTAAGTGGTTGTTCAGCATAAAACAAGAAATTAACTCCTGCTTTCTCTCTTAAATAAAAGTTTAGACAGAATTAAGGTGTTGACAACTTTAAATTATAAAAAAGTGATGAATCGGTGATTCGTAGAATTCCAATTGGATGAGTAAATTGTATTGAATGGTGGTTGGGATTAATCGCTGGATTTAAATGGAGGGGTACACTGCTGATTGTTCAATTGGCAAGCGGAAGGCATTTCACATATAGAAGTTGAGATGTGAGAGAGTTCGTCTTTATTGAATTTATTCCATCAATTTTTGCCTGACCTTTACTGATTCGTTACGAGAATTTTCTTGCAAATGAGATTTATTATTCGGACAAAAATAGAAATTTGTTTGTCCGATTGTTTTTAATGGAAATGTTGTTTTTTATTTAAGATTTGAAGATAATTAGAATAGTTCGCACTGTATAAGCGCGTTAGCAAATAAGTAAGTTTACATTATTTTTTAATATTATTTAGACAATTCGTTGAGTGTCGCGATTTTTTAACGCTTTTTCGAGGGCTTCTTTGACAGCGTCAACGCGCGGGGGCAGTTCGATTGGCGTGTTTGCATAATGGCATGGGAAGTCGAGTGCCTTTTCGTGGTATTTAACTTTGAATTCAGTGAATTTAAGTCCGTGCGCTGTGGAGATGACGACTACGCGTTCGGATTTGTCAATTTTGCCTTGTTTGAGAAGTTTTATTAGAACGGCGAGGGCGACGCCGGTGTGTGGACAGTTAAACATGCCGGTTCGGTCGCCAAGCGCGGCGGCATCGGCGAGTTCTTCTTCGCTTGCCTGTTCGACGATGCCGTTAAAGGTTTTTAATGTTCTAATGGCTTTCTGGATGCTTACCGGGTTACCAATCTGAATTGCGCTTGCGAGTGTTTTTTGCGCCTGCACGGGCTCAAACGTCTCGAAGTTTTTGAGGTAAGAGAGGTAAAGCGGATTTGCGCGTTGCGCCTGCGCAACTACGATGCGCGGCAGTTTCGTGATGAGTCCTAGTGCTTTCATCATGAGGAGTCCGTTGCCGAGCGCGGAGACGTTGCCAAGGTTGCCGCCCGGGATGATGATTACGTCGGGGACTTCCCAGTCGAATTGCTGAACAATTTCGATTCCAACGGTTTTTTGTCCTTCGATTCTCAACGAGTTCATCGAATTTGCCAGGTAAATGGTTTCGTCTTTTGTGATTTCTTGAACAACACGCATGCAACCGTCAAAATCGGTATCCAGAGAAAGCACGAGGGCGCCGTTGGAGATTGGCTGAATTAATTGAGCGGTGGAGATTTTTCCCTTTGGAAGAAGAACAATTGATTGGATTCCTGCCGCCGCACAATAGACGGCAAGAGCGGCAGAGGTGTCGCCAGTGGAGGCGCATGCTACGGCTTTAATCGGAGCGCCATTGGCAATCATGTGTTTGACTTGCGATACGAGAACGGTCATGCCGAGGTCTTTGAACGAGCCGCTGTGTGTGTTGCCGCAGAGTTTTATCCACAGGTCATCGAGCCCGATAATTTTTCCAAATCGTTCCGCCCAGAATAGATTCGTTCCGCCCTCGTAAAGGGAGACGATGTTTTTGTTGTCAATGTTGGGAAGAACCCATTCCTTTTTTCCCCAGATGCCGGAGCCATAGGGCCACTGATTTGATTTGTAGCGTTCATCGAAAAGTTTAATCCATGCCGCGGCGCTCCGATGGCTCAGGGCTTTTAAATCGTGTGTCACTTCGAGCAACGAGCCGCAGACTTCGCATTTGTATATAACTTTTTCAAGCGGATACGTCGCTTTGCATTGTTCATTTATGCACTGGAACCACGCGTTGTAATTCATAATTTTTAAAGGTGTCTGGATGGGTTTGTTTCCCATCCATTTTCGTTAAAACCAAAAGTATAAATAATCCTGATAAATTTTAATCATAATAATTATGAGCGATTCAAGGAATTTTAATTTTCAGAACTAAATAGCATGATGGCCGGAGTGAATATGTGGTGTTACTTTATTTTTTCATGATTTGACAAACTGTCGTTGCGCAGGTTTATTTAAAGAACGCTGTTTTATGAGGTCCAAAAATTGTCATTGCTCAAAAATTCCTGTGTGTCCTGGCGGACAACTTACAAGACGCGATTTTTTGAAAGGGGCGCTTGCCGTTGCCGCAACATTGCCAGCGATTTCAGCAGAAATTAAAGAGAGCCAGGGCAAGCCGCAAAGTTTTGATTTATTTCCGCCGCGCCGCTCGCCAGTTGGGATTGCGCTTTGCAATAGATATGAGTTCAGCGATGTCAGAAAGTCGTTGAAGATGGTTTTTGACCGGATTGGCGGGATTCGCAATCTGGTGAGAAATAAGCGGGTGACTGTGAAGGTGAATCTTGTGAATACTTCTGCCGAGGATGTTTATGGTGTTCCATTGTGGTTAACAGTGACTGTTCATCCTGTTGTGGCAAAGGCTCTCGGTTCTCTGCTTGTAGAAAATGGGGCAAAAGAGGTGATTTTTTGCGACCAATTGCCGTTTTTGCCGACAGATTACCGCGCGTTTGTCGGGTATGGTTTTAATCTTTCTGATTTCAATAAGGCGATGAACGGCAAGGCAAAATTTGTGAACACACGCAACAAGGGAGATTTCAAGGATTACGCCTGGGTAAAAGTACCGAACGGCGAACTGGCGACAGCATGGGAGGTTAATCGTGTTTACACGGATACGGATGTGATTGTTTCACTTGCAAAGTTAAAGAACCATGTTTCAGCAGGTATTACAGGGGGCATGAAGAACCTCTTTGGTATTCCGCCGAGCAGTTTGTATGGAGATGAACTGGAAAATGAACCAAAGGAAAGTGCTGTCGGGTACCGAACGCGGACGATGCACAATTGCGACCTTAAGCCTCTGACGTCGGCTGAGTCTTTTACAGGGAAGTCAATTCGCGGCGACCACGGATTCAACGTCCCGAGATTTATTGTTGACCTTGCTGAGGCGTTTCCGATTGACCTTGTGGTGATTGATGGAATCAGCGCCATCCAGACTGCGGAGGGATGGTGGAACGGCTCCATGGTGTCGGTAACGCGCCCGGGTGTTTTAATTGCAGGCAGAAACGCGGTTTGCGCGGACGCTGTAGCGGCGGCTGTTATGGGGTTTGACCCGGACGCGCCAGATAAAACTCTGCCTTTTGTAAATGGGACAAACTATCTTGCTCTTGCCCGAAAACGTGGATTGGGCGAAAACAGGTTATCGAACATTGAAGTCTTTGGCGTTGACCTGGCGATGGCACGTTTTGAATTTCAACCGACTTTTCGAAGAGTTGCCCCATGAAAAATTTAAGCGAAAACCAGATAAAATCTCTGCCAGAAGTGTGGCGGTGCGCCGGTGGCGATGCTTTGCGGAGGTCTCTTTATCCAAAAAAGGTGAGAATCAAAAATAAACCGGATTTTATTTTAAAACTGAACGCGGCAATACAGGCGTGTGTGGTTTTTGATTTGAATGGAACGGTTTATGTTGTGGACGCTGGGGGGGGAGTGACTGCGTTTTCGAAAGATGGACAATTTGTTTGGGGAGCAAAGTTGGATTCAGGTGTATTTTCTTCGCCAGCAAGACATCCGGAAAAACCAATTTTATACGCTGGAACTGCCGGGGGATTTGTGTATGCAATCAACACAGAGGATGGAAAAATCTTGTGGAAAAAACAAATTTTCACAGCAAGCGACCCGCGAATATTGTCCGACATTTTATATGTTCAACAA
>JAOADO010000028.1 GCA_026417275.1 Verrucomicrobiia bacterium | reverse complement strand
CCAGTAGTGGCAGCGGCACTTCAGGAATGGGTGGATGAATGGGTGGCGGCATGGGAGGCTTTAGCGGTGGAATGGGGGGCGGAATGGGTGGAGGCATGAGCGGTGGAATGGGTGGCGGCACGGGCGGCGGCACGGGTGGTGGTGGCTCGGCAGTGGCGCTCTATCAACAGGACCAGATTGATTTCTGGAGAGAACTCGAAGACCAACTTAAACAAATGCTCAGCGACAAAGGCAAAATTGCCATCAATAAAACTGCCGGGTTGATACAGGTTACAGATAAACCCCATAATATTAAAAATATTGAATCATTTGTATCGAACCTGACCGAGGTCATACACAGGCAGGTCGAAATTGAATCAAAGATATGCGAAGTAATCCTGAACGACCAGAGTCATCTTGGCATCAATTGGTCAAATGTTATCAGAAGGGCGAGCCGCCAGTTCGGTATTTCGGGTGCAACGAAGGTTACCTCTCCTGTTGGCGGTGAACAGGTAAAAAACAGTGCAATCACGGGTGTGTTTACATCGTCAGAGTCGTCGTTTGACGCGACTGTGATTATTGACGCGTTGAAAGAGCAAGGGGATATAAAGGTTGTGTCGCAACCAAAGATAAGGACGCTCAACAACCAGCCGGCGTTAATAAAAGTTGGCACGGATACGCCGTTCTTTTACCGAACAACCTCCTATATCCCTGGCGGGACAGGTTCAACGATTACGATTGAGGAAGAATATCCAACTTTGATTACGATTGGAACAATTCTTTCAATCACTCCGCAGATATCCACCAACGGCTGGATAATAATGGATATTTCGCCTGTTCTCAGTTCGCTTGCTGATAGCCGCGAGAGCCCGCAAAAGACAATCACCGCGCCGGTGCTGGACATTAAACAATCTTCTTCCCTTGTAAGGGTCAAGGATGGTTCAACAGTTATTCTTGGCGGTTTAATCAACGATTCAACGGCAAAAACCGTTAGAAAGATTCCCTTGCTTGGCGATATCCCGATTCTTGGGTTGCCATTTAAAGGCACTTTCCAGAGCAAGTCAAAACGCGAGCTTGTAATTTTCGTGACGCCAAGAATAGTGGAAGTGCAATAAATTCAGGTGGTTCAAGCATTGTTGACGGTAACGTTAATTTTTTCTGGAAAAGTTCGGGATATTGATTAAATTAAATTCGAGCTTTTTAAAGGTGCCCCTATAGCTCAAATGGATAGAGCAGCGGTTTCCTAAACCGCGGATCCCTGTTCAATTCAGGGTAGGGGTACCATTTTTTATTCGAACGCGGAGGCGAATGCAATCAGGCATGTGAATTGTCTTTTATTAGAAGGCGATGTTCGATGTTGCTTTTAAATATCTCCGATAACGAAATGGATTTTCCCGTTGTCGTTGTTGGAGATTAGTTTATGCCGTACGGTGTTTTTGTTTGTGATTAAAACCTTTTCGACGGCTTCATCAAGGTCTTTGACCAGAAAGTCATGTCTGCAATCGTGGAGGAAAGGCGAGTTAATCATTATTGAAGTTGCGCCCATAGCGCGCGCCGCATAAGCGTCCTGCCATTTGTCGCTGATTACATATGATTCGCGCAAAAGAATTTTCCATTTGTAAATTGCTTCAATGTACAAGCCGAGTTTAGGTTTCATGCATTCGCATTCATCTGTTTCATCGTGCGGGCAGACGAAGATGTCGTCGATTGGGAATGCTTCTTTTAATCGCTTGTGCATCAGTTCAAGTTCATGCCAGAACAAATAGCCTCGAGAAATGCCCGGTTGGTTTGTGATTACAACAATGATGAAGCCTGCGGATTTGAGTTTTGCCAGTGGATTGATTGTCTCGGTTTTGATTCTGAATTCTACTGAACAGACCGGGGGTATTTGTTTTGCGTTTTCGACCTTGCAGTGGTTCAGTATGCCGTCGCGCTCTATGAATATCGCCTTTCTCATAATTGCTTGAATACATAAAAAGCAAGAAGTGTCCCAGCATGTATAATTTCGGGAAAATTTTTATAATTAACTGATGATTAGTATATTGTAATTTCCAAAAGTGAGAATTTATCTTGCAGATTTGAGATTGAAAATCGAATGAAGAAAATCTGGTATTTCTGAATCTAATTTATTAAGATGAACATGAATATGAGAACAACTATCAAACTGGCATGTGCAATCATTGCTTTTGGAATGGCTCTTTGTTCGGTCTATTCAGCCGAGGATGGATGGATTGAACTGTTTGACGGCAAGACTTTAAAAGGGTGGATACAGCGCGGCGGAAAAGCCAAGTACACGGTCGTGGATGGCGTGATTGTTGGTGAAACCGTCACAAATACCCCCAATAGTTTCCTTTGCACGGAGCAGGAATATGGGGATTTTATTCTTGAACTTGAATTTAAGGTGGACCAGAAATTGAATTCCGGGGTTCAGATTCGCAGTCAATGTTTTGATAAACCAACAGTTGTTCAATGGCAGGGGAAGGAGATTAAAATTCCTGCAAACAGGGTTCATGGATATCAAATCGAAATTGACCCGAGTTCTCGTGCATGGACTGGCGGGATTTATGACGAAGGCAGGAGAGGGTGGTTGTTTGATTTAAAGAATAAGCCAGATGCACAAAAGGCTTTTAAACAAAATGAATGGAACAAAATCCGTGTTGAAGCAAAAGGCGATTCGATTAAAACCTGGATAAACGGCGTTGAAGCCGCAGACCTTAAAGATTCCATGACGTTAAAAGGAATAATAGCACTGCAGGTTCACAGCGCAAAGGATGGTGGGCTTAAAGTTCAATTTCGGAATATTCGATTGAAGAAATTGGATTAGTTTGGACTTTTCCTGCGTTGCGCGGTTATAAAAGTTGGTTTTAAGATTTCTTTTCTTTAAGCCACTTTGCAAAAGTTTCAAGAGCTTTTGCGCGGTGACTGATTTTGTTTTTAACCTCTTCTCCGAGTTCGGCAAATGTTTTGTCGTATCCATTTGGGTAAAACAATGGGTCGTATCCAAACCCTTTGTTGCCGCGCGGTTCAAAACCGATTTTGCCTTCGCATACGCCTTCGAAATAAACGATAGATGGCAAAAGGTCTGTAATATATTTGTCTGCCAGGTGTTTTAGAAAATTTTCATTGGCGATTTTCAGAATGGCGATTATGCATTTGAAGCGCGCAGACCGTCGTTCGGACGGGGTGTCTTTTAGTAAGGAAAGCAGTTTTGAATTGTTGTCTGCGCATGCGGAGTTGTTATTGTTTAATGAGGCAAAACGGGCGGATTTAACTCCTGGCGCACCGTCTAATGCGTCCACTTCAAGTCCTGAGTCGTCCGCAATCACGTAAATCGGGAAACTCAAACAATTGAATTTGCCAGAGTTGTACAGGCTTGAAACGTGATTTGCAAATTCAACAGCTTTTTTTGCGGCGTTTTCTTTGAATGTATTGCCGTTTTCGATAACGTCCGGGATTGACGGTAATGAATTCGCGTCAAGGACGGCAAATTCGGAGCCAAGGATATCCTTAATTTCTTTAATTTTATGTTTATTGGCGCTTGCAACGATTATTGTTGGCATATACGGGTTCATCAATCAGGACCTTGTTGATAAAATCTTTGTATAATGGAATTTCTATTTCACCGAGGATTGTGTGTTCTTTTTGGAGTTCATGATAATCAATTTTAAGACCTTTGCTTTTCAATTCATGGATTTGTGTTTTCACTATTTCCACGGGCAGCAGTGGGTCGTAGATACCGTGTGTGATGAGGAATCGTTGGCTGCGCGAGGTTTCGTTTAAGCAATCTAATGTACCGCTTTTTCTCGATGCCCATCCGCTTATTCCAATGATTCCCGCTAAAGTTTTATGGTATCGGATGCCCACCTCCCACGACATCAGGCATCCCTGCGAGAAGCCGAAGAGGATTGTTTTTTGGGGCGGATAACCATCCTGTTCGAGTTGTTCCAGAAAATTGAAAAGCAAGGTGCGACTTCTTGCAATTGTGGTTGGGTCTTCGAGGTCTTCATCTATGTTGAACCATGAATAGCCGTCGAAGTATCTGTCAGGGGCGTCTACCAGAATATAATTTAAAAATGGCATTTCCAGTGCCTGCGGGAGCCAGCGGTAGCTTTCTTTGCAATCTCCCAACCCGTGCAAAACAACCATTGTGCCCTGCGCGGCATTGCTGGCAGATGGTATGAATTCTGTGTTCAATAATTTTGTTTTCATCTCTAATTGTCGTAAACGACAGATTTAATAACTAAATCATGTTTTATAAAATTTCAAATTCGGGATTTATTAAACGTGGGTTTTAATCGAAGAAATCGTGTATATTTTTGTAAATTCTGTTTGTTATAGCGACAAATAGAGGTAGTTTATGAAGATTGAATTCGAGATTCGCCAATACCCATATCCTTTCTTTCTCTCAAAGTGTTCCGACAGTTTCAAAATACACGTTATCGGTTTTTTGGCAATGGTTCAAAACTATTTACATCTGGCGGGGAGTCGTCTTGTCGCATTCTCTAAAAATCGAATAGTTTGTGTATAACGACCAGCACAGAGCAATAATAAATACTCCGGCGGCGAGAATCATCGGTTTGAGAAATTCCCATATTTTTGACGCTACCTCTGGTGAAATTGAAGGATATTCGCCAGATAGAATATCGTTTCTGTTTATGAAAATCCATTGTCCAAACTTGAATAAATAGTAAAAGGAAGTTGATAGACTGGCTGATGAGAGGAGGATTTGAGCAATGCCAATTTTTTTCTTTGCAAGAATCGAGCCAAGCCCTGGCAGTATCAGGTTAAGCAGGAGAAGCCACCATGCGGTTTTACGGTCAATTTTGTTGTCTTCAAAAAATTGGGTCATATCTCTGTTTGAATCATTAACGTGCTTTTAAGAAAAAGCAATAAAAGATGGTTTTTTGTGCAGGGGATATGGAGATACTGGTCAGGTTTTTTGTTTGAATAAAGTTTAGATAAGAGAGGATTAAAATGTAGTGAAGATAGATTGTATAGTTTGAACTGGGGTTCAGAGTTCAACCGCAATATCTGTGTTATAAAATTGTCAGCGTAAATTTATTTGCTTCTTATGATTTGCCCCGATTCTGAGAGGTCAATATCATGTTTTTTGCCATCGGCTGTTCTGATTCTGAACCTGTAGAATGAGAGGTTGTTTTCGAATCGTTTTTCGACTGTATTGTCAATTTGTGGATTGTTGTAGACGCGGTTGACGGTTTCAATCAGGTTTTGGGGGATGGCGGCAACGTTTAGACGGGTTCTAATTTCAATTGAAGGGAGGTTTTCTTGGTTTGCCGCTTTTTCGGTGACGATAATCCTTGTGTCCGGGTCTTTGAAATTCCATCGATAGGTGATTCGCCAATCATCATTTACGAATTCCACTCGCCGTTCAGCTTCTTGCATGGCAAGATTTGGGGTGTATTTTGTAAAGGTTTGTATTACCTCTGATGGGATTTCGTTTGTTGACACGGTTTGATTTATTTCACCGTCAATTCTATTGTTGTTCTGTGGTTCTACATCTATCTGGGCGCGAATGGGTTTTCCCTTGTAATCTATTTTCAGGTTGTATTCGGAGTCGCCGTCGGGGATGTCCGTTTTTCTCATAACTTCTGTAATTTGCGCTTCTGGATAGAATTTTTTAACCATGTTAACCACGTCTTTCGGGACAGCTTCCGGGGTAAGGGTTTCAAAAATCTCATTTCCACGAATTACCATGGAGGAGTTTTGAGATGGGAGGTCGGTCTGGATTGGCTGGACGTATACTTTTTCCTTCTTGTTCAGGAAGGCGACGCCAATCCCGAAGAATAATAAAACAATAATGGCGGTAACAATCTTCTTTGTTCGATTGGTTGTTTTCATAAAACAGTGTATCAATATAATATTACATAATTATTGTAATATTGCGATTGAATTTTTTTAAAATTTCTCGTTTTCTCAGCAATTATCATTTTTCCTTGTTTTAAAAAATTGTTTTTTTCAAACTATTTGTATGTTTAAGAATTATCTGAAACGAGGCACAGGATTGCTCTGGGTCTTCACTGCGATGTTTTGCGGAGGGACATTGCTTTTTTCTCAACGTGCGGATATTTTGATTTCGGATTTTGAGGGTGATGATTATGGCGATTGGAAAGTTCAGGGGGAGGCGTTCGGGAGGAGACCTGCTCCTGGCACGCTTCCAAACCAGATGAAGGTGAGCGGATTTTTGGGCAAAGGTCTGGTGAATTCTTTTTATAATGGCGACCGTTCTACGGGTATGCTTACATCGCCGGAGTTTGTTATACAGCGTAAATACATAAACTTTCTTATTGGAGGCGGTGGGTTCGAGGGCAAAACGTGCATGAATTTGATTGTTGACGGGAAGGTTGTTCGCGAGGCTGTTGGACCGAACACCGAGCCTGGCGGTAGTGAGGAGTTGAAGCCAGCGGCATGGGATGTGCGCGAGTTAGAAGGGAAAAAGGCAGTAATTCGTATTGTTGATGACGCTACCGGCGGGTGGGGACACATCAATGTTGACCACATTGTTCAGAGCGATAATCCCACAAATGTCATACCCAGAATGGTTGCCGCCGAGATTGACGTTGCGTTAAATAAAAAGTATCTGCTTTTTCCGACAAAAAATGGTGCCCCGAGGCGCAGAGTAACTGTAACGGTGGATTCGCAAACCGTCAGAGATTTCGACATTGAACTTTCGGATGCCCCGGATTGGTATGCGCATCTGGATTTAACGCCCTGGCAAGATAAGAAGATTAAAGTTCGCATAAACAGGATTCCTGAGAATTCAAAAATACCGTCGCTTATCAGGCAATCTGATGTAATCTGGGACGAGAAAAATCTTTATAAAGAGCCGCTTCGGGCGCAATTTCATTTTTCTCCTAAACGCGGATGGAATAATGACCCGAACGGGCTCGTGTATGCAAATGGGGAATATCATCTCTACTTCCAGCACCATCCTTATGGCTGGTCCTGGGGAAACATGCACTGGGGGCACGCTGTGAGCAAAGACCTTGTCCATTGGAAAGAACTTCCGATTGCGATTTATCCTGCGAGGTACGGCGACTGGGCGTGGAGCGGTAGTGCTGTGGTGGATAAAAACAATACAAGCGGATGGAAGAGGGGGAAAAATGAGCTCATAGTTGCCGCCTTTACGAGCACAGGTCGTGGCGAGTGCATTTTATATTCAAACGACCGCGGCAGGACGTTTTCTGAATATGAAAAAAATCCTGTGGTAAAACATGAGGGCAGAGACCCGCGTCTGTTATGGCACGAACCGACAAAACAGTGGGTAATGGCTATTTACGATGAACTGGATAGAAAACAGTGGATTATGTTTTACACGTCGCCGGATTTAAAGTCATGGACTTATCAATCCAGGATTGAGGGGTTCTTTGAGTGTCCGGATTTGTTTGAAATTTCCGGTAAATGGATTTTAACTGCCGCAAGCAGTGATTACATGATTGGTTCATTTGATGGAAAGCAGTTCGTCCCCGAGACTCCAAAACTCAAGGGGCATCGGGGCAGGGGATTCTATGCCGCTCAAACCTTTTCAAATGAACCGAAGGGAAGGGTGGTTCAAATCGGGTGGCTTCAGGTGGACACTCCAGGCATGCCGTTTAACCAGGCGATGTCTCTACCGATGGAGCTTAATTTAAAGCAGACCAGAGAGGGTTTGCGGATGACGTGGATGCCTGTGGATGAATTGAAGTCTTTGCGTGATGGTGGAAACAAGGCGAATGACATTCAGAGTTTTCGCGCACAGTTAATTGAACTGCGCGCTGAGTTTGGTGCAGTGGAATTTGTTGTGAACATTCGCGGCGCCGCAATAAAATATAATCCGCTCAAGCAGGAAATAAGTGTGAACGGAATCACTGCCCCCGCCCCGCTTGTGGATGGGAAACAAAGGTTAATAGCATATGTGGATAAAACAATCCTTGAGGTGTTTGCCAGTGATGGTTTGACGTATATTCCCCTTCCGTTTACGCCGAAATCAGAAGACCAGTCCGTTTCAATATCGGGAGGCAGTCCATCAAAACTCGAAGTTTATAAATTAAAATCTGCGTGGAAATAGCCTTTATTGTCAAATCCTGTATTTAAGGCTTTGCCTGGAAAAAATCAGGGCTGGTCACCCGACCAGCCCTCAACTATGAAAACTTCCATTTTTCGCGGCTTTCCGTTTTACACAACACAATCCCAAAATCTGGTTCAAATATAATCTTATATTTAAGAGGATGCCAGTCCCCATTTATGGGGACAAAGTCTCCCACTGTTTGCAATGGCTTAAAATTGTTGAGATGACAAGTATCTTAACGTTTATCGGGTGGGTGGGTTTATTATATTCCGTCTCCTCCGATGAATGGAACGTCGTATACTACAGCGACCTCTGGCGGCAGTTCTGAGCCTTCTTTTGATAGTACCCGATATTGTTTTATTTGGAACGAGACGGGTATATCGTCTCGCAATCCGAGTAGATTGTATTCTTCTTTAGACATTCTTGCTTTTATGACAAGACCGCTTGGTAATTCCAATTCCAGTCTGAGCATAATTCCCAGAAAAAATGTGTGTCTTAAAATTGCCTTATATTTGAATCTATTTAAATCGCTTGAGACCTGGACGGCGTATGGACGGAAGCCAATGCGTATTTTTTGTCCGTTGGTTTGGCCATGTGCTGGAAATTCCAGTTCTCCAGCCCGAGCTACGCCATCTTTTATTTCGAGTTCAAGCACATTCATTACCCCGATAAATCGTGCTACAAATTCGTTAACAGGGCTTTCGTAGACTTCTCTTGGTGTTCCGATTTGCTCAAGTTTGCCGTGATTAAAGATGATAATTCTGTCTGCAATTTCCATTGCCTCTTCCTGGTCGTGGGTGACGAAAATTGTTGTAACGTTTAGGTCGTGATGCAAATGGACGAGCCATTCTCTTAGTTCTTGCCGAATTTTTGCGTCTACAGCCCCGAACGGTTCATCGAGCAGTAACACATTTGGTTTTGGCGCGAGCGCCCGTGCGATTGCCACTCTTTGGCGCTGTCCGCCGGAGAGTTGGTGTGGATATCGTGTTTCTAATCCTTTTAGTTCAAGAAGCCCAATCAATTCTTGAACTCTTTGCTCGATTTCGTTTTTTTTCCATTTTTTTATTTTTAATCCAAAGGCAACGTTTTCGAAGACTGTCATGTTTTTAAATAATGCGTAACTCTGAAAGACGAAACCGATATTTCTTTGTTGCGCGGATACGTTGTTGACTTTTTTGCCGCGTATAAAGATTTCTCCTGAATCTGGAAATTCCAGGCCAGCAATCATTCTTAAAACTGTTGTTTTGCCGCTTCCGCTTGGACCTAAAAGCGAGACCAATTCTCCGTCTTTGACTGAAAAACTGACGTTATAAACAGCCGGGAAATCGCCGAAGTATTTTGTGACGTTTTTAAGTTCTATGCTCATAATTTGTCGTCGCGTTTTTAGCTTTTTTGATTATATTTGCGTTCGCGCCATTCGAGCCAGGTTTTTATTGCTAGAGTTAACAACGCGAGCAATGCGAGGAGGCTTGAGAGAGAGAAAGCCGCCGCGCTGTTAAAGTCGTTGTAGAATTTTTCTATCATCAGTGGCATTGTGTCGGTTTTTCCTGTAATGTGTCCTGAGACGACCGAGACGGCGCCAAATTCTCCCATTGCCCGTGCGTTGCACAGAATCAATCCGTATAAAAGTCCCCATTTTACTGATGGCAGGGTAACGTGCCAGAATGTTTGGAGTCCGTTTGCTCCGAGTGTCAATGCCGCGTGTTCTTGTTCGACTCCAATTGTCTGCATTATCGGGATTAATTCCCTTGCGACGAACGGAAGCGTAACAAAGATTGTAACAAGAACCATGCCTGGAACATTGAATATTATCTGGATATCGCGTTCATCCAGCCATTGTCCGAGATGTCCTTGCAAGCCATACAACAGGACGTACATTAGACCGGCAACCACTGGCGAAATTGAGAATGGCAGGTCAATAATCGTAAGCAACAGGGCTTTTCCGGGAAATCTGAATTTTGTTATTGCCCATGCCGCCGCAATTCCGAAAAGCATATTCAACGGCACGGCGATGCTGGCTATGATTAAGGTCATTTTAATGGCGGACCTGCTTTCTGGGAGCATCAAAGAACCGATGTAATATTTGAATCCCTTAGCAAGCGCCTGTGCAAATACGTTGACCAGTGGAAACAGCAGGAAAGCGCTAAGGAATGTTAAACTTAGCAGTATCAAAATCCATTTCACTACGGGAGAGCCTTCCGTCGCCTTGCGGGAGGAGTTGCTCGTGTTTGTTTTTTTTGCAACTATGCCTGCCATTTGGTTTACTCTGCAATTTTTTGTGCCCAACCCTGCAACCAGTTGATGATTGCAAGCAGTAAAAACGAAAGTATCAGTAAAATGACTGCGATTGCAGTTGCTCCGGCGTAGTTATATTCTTCCAGTCGCATTACTATTAAGACTGGCGCAATCTCCGTTTTGTATGGAATATTGCCAGAGATAAATACAATTGAACCGTATTCTCCGATTGCCCGAGCAAATGCCAGGGAAAAGCCGGTTATTATCGTGGGGAATAAGGTGGGGAATATTATCGAAGTGAATGTTTTTATTCTTGTTGCTCCCAGTATGGCGGCGGCTTCTTCGATTTCTTTGTCGAGTGATTCAATCACTGGTTGGAGGGTTCTGATTACAAATGGCATTCCAACAAAGGTAAGGGCAATTATTACGCCGATTGGGCTGAAGACTAATTTCATCCCTAATGGTTCGAGCAGTTTGCCAATCCAACCTTGCGAAGAGAAGAGTTCCGCGAGTGTTAGACCTGCGACTGCTGTTGGAAGGGCGAACGGAAAGTCCACAAGTGCGTCCAGAAATCGTCTTCCTGGAAAGTCGTATCTTACAAGCACCCATGCGGTTAGAACTCCAAAAAGAGTATTCAGCAACGCCGCGCAAAGAGATGCGCCAAAAGTCAATTTGTATGCGGAGATTGCGCGGTCGTTTGTTGTCCATTTCCAGAATTCTTCCCAGCTTAAATTAAGCGCGTTCAGGACAAGGGCGGCAAGCGGAAGTAGAACGATTATACTGAGGTACAACAATGTATATCCCAGAGATAAACCAAAACCTGGCAGTGGATTTCTTTTTAACATTCTTGTTATCAAGGTGTTATGTATTGTTTTTTAATGATATGGTTAAGGTCTGTGTATTTTTTCAAATACGCCGTTTTCGCTAAAAAATTTTTCATGCGCCTTTTCCCAGTTTTCTGCTACCTCTTTTACTGTAAATAGTTTAATTGCAGGAAATTTTGAAGCATATTTTTGCATGACTTTGCTGTTATATGGTCTGTAGTGATGTTTTGCTATAAGTTCCTGGGAGTCGGTTGAATATAAATATTCCACGTAGTTTTCCGCTGCTTTTCGTGTTAGAGGTCCGTTTCTATCCACATTTTTATCCACCACAGCCAGGCACGGTTCGGCAAGTATTGAGACAGAGGGGTACACTATTTCAATTTGGTTTGTGCTATATTCTTTTATAGCCAGCATAGCTTCGTTTTCCCAGCAAATGTAAACGTCTCCGATTCCTCTCTGGACAAAGGTCGTTGTGGCGCCGCGTGCGCCTGTATCAAGAACTGGAACGTTGTTGTATAAACGTTTGATAAAAGATTCAGCCGCGCTTTCGCTTGTCTTTTTATAAACAGTCATATAACCCCACGCGGCGAGGAAATTCCATCTTGCGCCTCCTGAGGTTTTTGGGTTTGGGGTAATGACGGCAATGCCTGGTTTGACCAGGTCATCCCAATCTTTTATTCCTTTTGGGTTGCCTTTTCTTACGAGAAAGACGATTGTGGAGTAAAATGGCGATGGTTTTGTGGAATTCCCTCCGTACCAATTGGTCTTAATGAATCCGTGTTTTGCGATAATCATTACGTCATATTCGAGGGCAAGTGAAACTATGTGTGCGCGCAAACCGTCAATGACGGCCCTTGCCTGTTTGCCGCTTCCACCGTGGGATTGCATGATTTCGATTTTTCCAAATTCTTTTTCGAAATTTCTTATAAAAACCTCGTTGTATTCTTTGAATAGTTCTCTTGTTGGGTCGTAGGAGACGTGCAACAATTTTACGCCCTGAGCCGTGGAGTTTGTGCTAATCCCGACGCACAGTAAACCAATCAGTGCCAGTTCTGTAAATGTTTTAAGCAAGTTCATTAAACACAATCATATAATACAACGAATCCTAACTATGTCAATTATATTAGTAATAATTATTGATTTACAGTAAGTTGCATACAAAAAGGCGTCTACGGTATAGTTTTTATTAAGAATATAATTCAAATGGCAGTCATTGCAAACGGGCTTTTTTATGGGGTATGAAAAAAATACAAATATTCAGTTGGTGGCAACCGATTGAGTTTGAGGATTAATTGTGGATGGTGAGTATGGCTATTTTGAAGGGTTGGCGCCTTTGACTTTTGTTCGGACGGAATACAGGCTTTTGCTTGCGGTTATGAAGAGCGTTTGGCGGTCTTTTCCGCCGAAGCAAACGTTTGCTGTCCATGGTTCGTTAATCTGGATTCTTTCGATTAGTTTGCCGTTTTTGTCGTAGACCATTACCCCGCGGCCGGTGAGATAGAGATTTCCTTCATTGTCGAGTGTCATACCGTCTGAACCTGCTTCGCAGAATAGTTTTTTATCGGTCAGAGAGCCGTCTGGTTGTATGTTGTAGAGATAGGTGCGGCGGTCTCCGATGTCGGAGATGAAGAGTTGTTTTCCGTCTGGTGTTCCGATGATGCCGTTTGGTTGTTTGAGGTCGGAGATTACACGTTTTAGTTCATTCTTTTTAGGGTCGAAATGATAGACGTGTTGTCCGTCTTGTTCCATTCCGCTTCTTGTCCAGTAGTCGCGTTTGTAGAAGGGGTCTGTGAAGTAGATTGTTCCATTTGGATGTGCCCATACGTCGTTTGGTCCGTTGAGCAATTTTCCGTTATAATTGGTGACGAGGATGGTTATTTTGCCATCCGGTGCAATTGACCATAGTTGGTTTTTTTCGTCTGCGCAGGCGAGGAGATTTCCTTTTGAGTCAAAGCATAAGCCGTTTGCCCTGCCGGATGGTTGCATGAAGGTGGAAATTTTTCCATCTGCGGCATTCCATTTGACTATTCTGTCGTTTGGTTGGTCGGTAAAGAAGACGTTTCCCTGGGCGTCGCATGTTGGACCTTCTGTAAATTTGAATTCGCTGGATAAGAGTTCAACTTTTGCGCCCGGGGCAATTATGGAGGTTTGCGCGTTTTGTTGTTGTTCCTGCGCAGTTAAGATTGTGTTGCAATACTGGAGAATGCCCGCCACTATTATTGGGGCGACTGCTTTTAGTGCGTCAAACGATAATTTCATATCTGAATGATATTAATGTTAACCGCAAAACACTTTATTGATTTTGCTTATTTTGCGGATGGATTGCAAGGATTTGACGAATTGTTTTTTCAATTTCATCAATAGATTTTGATTTTTCTGAGGCTATTGCGGCGGCGATTCCCGCGGCAAAGGCTGAAGAGGCTGAGGTGCCGTTTACGAGGTAGGATTGTCCGCGGTAATCTATGATTGAGGTGCCAGGCGCGGCGATATCCACGAAATCTCCGTTGTTTGCGTATGGTAAAATGTTTCCTTTTCTGTCTGCGGCCGTGACGGCGATTACTTCTGGATATGCGGCTGGGTAGATTGGTGTTCCGTCTGGTGTGTTGCCTGCGGCGGCAAAGATGATTATTCCTGCATCTTTTGCTCTTTTAACGGCGTCGTGTAAAAACTCGCTGTCGCCGTCTCCGCCGAGGCTCAGGTTCAAGATTTTCACGTTATTTTCGATTGCCGCGTTTATAGCCAGCGCTACTTCGAAGGTGGTTGTTGTCTCGTTTTTTCCGTATGCATCCAGCGGGAGTATTCGTATGTTGGTTTCGGATTTATCGAGTGCGGCGTAAAGTCCGCGAAGCAGTGTTTCCGCCATTGCCGTGCCGTGGGTGGGTTGGTCTTCCGGGGCTGTGGATTCGCCGGTTATCGCCACAGATGGGAGTAAAAATGAATCTGTCTCTGTGCCGGATTTTTGAACAGGTGTGTCAATCAAGCCGACTAAAAATTTGCCCTGGTTTTCCGGGGAAGGGTTTATTTTCATCTGGGGGAGTTGTCCGAGTAGTAATCCTTCGATGTCGTTTGGCGTTTGATATAGATAGTTTTCGCTCACCGACGCTACTTTATCGTTGCCGCGTAAGATTTCTCTGGCTTTTTTAGCGGATTCTTCGCTGTCGAATTTAAGGCGATAACTATTCAATGAGTCTGATTTTCCAATTACTTTTGCGCCGAGTTGTTTGAACAAGTCTCCCGGGTTTTCGCCTTTTTTTAGTGTTACTATCAGTTCATCTCCGATGAGTGAAGAATTGTGTTCTCTGGTTTCTGTTTTAGCGGGTTTGATGAAGCGCGTGGCTTCGTCCATTGATGTTTTGAATACAAAGAACTTGGGGGATGAGTTTGTTTGCGGTACAAGGGCGAAGCTTAAGTTTCCTAAAAGCATTTGCATGGCTTCTCCGACTGGACGGTCTTTGAATTTTGCTGATACGGTGTGGCTTGTGCCAGGTTCGATGAAAACGTTCCAGCCGGTAACTTCTGAGAGTCGGGCAAGGAATTCCTCCAGCGGCATTGAGTCTATTCCTGCAGTGATAGATTGGGTGTTCTGGTTGTATTTTAGCAGGTTTTTTGTAGAAGTTGCCGATGATTGTTTGAGTTTTTTGTTGATTGAATTGGTTGTGGGTTCCAGAAGATTTAGTGTTTTGATTTCTTTTTCTGCGCCATAACTTATTTGAAATGCAAATAAGACTACCAACCGGAATATGAATCCCATTGTTTTCATTTTTAATGCCACAAATTAATAGACTTTCCTTAGATTGGACGGCAAAATTTTAAGTTCTGAGCGGTATTTTGCGACTGTGCGTCGCGCGATGACAATGCCTTTTTCTGCAAGCATTCTAACGATGTCCTGGTCGGATAGGGGATTGGTTGGGTCTTCTTTTTTGAACAACTCTGCAATCATTTCCTTAACGGTTTTGTTTGAAACCTGCGTTCCTGTGGAGCTCTGGACGCCGGAGGAGAAGAAGTATTTCATTTCGAATACGCCCTGGGGTGTTTGCATGTATTTTCCTGATACGGTTCGACTGACGGTTGTTTCATGAACTCCAACGGCTCTGGCTATTTCCGCCATTGTCAGTGGTTTCAGGTGGGCAACGCCTTTTTCCATGAATTCGCGCTGGCGATTTACTATTTCTTTTGCGATGTTCAGGATTGTTTGCTGACGGTGATGAATGCTTTTAATAAAATTTTTGCCCGCCGTGATTTTTGCCCGAATGTAGTCTTTGTCCTGGGGGGATGCGTTTGGGTCTGCCATTAAATCTTTGTAGATGTTGCTTATTTTAAGGTGGGGGATGTATTCATTGTTTAATGTTACGACAAAATCGTCTCCAATCTTTTGAACGAATACTTCTGGCACCACATAAATGTCGTTATCTGGCATGAATATGCGCCCGGGTTTTGGTTCGAGTCTGCTTATTTTTTCAGCTGCTTCCTGAACGTCATCAATTTCTACGTTTAATTTTTTGGCTATTTCGGGGAATTTATGTTTTGCGAGCGCTTCCAGGTGGTCCTGGACGATTTTGTATTCGAGCGAATCTTTTTTGCCAGCCTGTTCCAGTTGTATTAACAGGCATTCGCGGAGGTTGCGCGCGCCGACTCCCGGGGGGTGAAATGTATGGATGACTTTGAGTACTTCTTCGATTTGTTCGGATGGGATGTTTGTTGTGTAAGCAAGTTCGTCCAGGGTGATTTTCAGGTATCCATTTTCATCAATATTGCCGATTATCATTTCTGCAATCTGCCATTTTTCTCTTGGCAAGTCGGAAAGGCGAACCTGCTCCATTAGAAATTCTGACAGGGAAGTTTCGCTTGTTAGAGAATCGAACAGGAATTGTCGTTTTTCTTCATCTACGTCTTGTGTTCGCAGGGGGACGTTTGTTTCTGTAAAATGCTCTTTCCATTCCTGGTCGAGTTTAGCCAGTTTTTCGAACTCCGCCTGGAAATCGTCTACGGGCTTGCTATTTGGTTTTTCAATCGCTGAATCGTAGTAGACATCTGGAGGTGGTTCAGTGGGGTCGTCTTTTTTTATCAGAGGAATATTTGTTTCGTCCTGCGGCGGGGGGGCCGCAACTTCTTCGAGTACTGGATTTTGTTCGAGTTCCTGTTCAATCAATGTTCTGAGTTCAAGGAGGGGCGCCTGCAGGATTGCCAGCGATTGTTGCATCTGCGGAGCCAGCACCTGCTGTTGCGACATTTTTTGCGTTAGATACATGCCTTGACTCATTAAGTTTATTTTATCCTCATTTTTAATTATTCTCAAGGATGATTTGAAACGGTTGAATGAATTTGCATCCAGAAAAGGAGGAGTTGTTGTCTGATTCTGTTAAAACACTGTTATTAAGAATAGTTTAATCTTTTTATAGAAGCGCAGAAGTTCAGTATGTTGGTAAATTAGAATTTTAGAATTCAGGTTGTTTTTTTAATGCGCGTTTTTGGTGATTAATTTTTACGTGATGGTTTTCCAGGATCGCAATGGGGAAGGAGTAAAGGATTCTGGATAGGTATTATAAGAATTTGTATTTTAAACGGGAGTATTCAGTAAAAATTTTCGTCTTACTTATTGCATGAAACGAAAATTTATTGTATTGTTTATTGAGGTTATTATGATTTCAAGTATTTTGAATGGTTTGGGGGTGGGGTTTGTTGTTGTTCATGACCCCGAGTTCTGGAAAAAACCGCCTGTTATTCCTCCGCCGCGCCCTGTTCCTCCGCCGCGCCCGATTGTAGAGGCGCTGCTTGAAATCAGTCTGGTCCAGGTAAAGACTGAAATCATGGACCAGCATGCCATAACCAGAATTGAGCAGGAGTTTTACAATCCAAATCCGGCTCGGCTGGAGGGAACATTTATTTTGCCGGTTCCGCGCGGGGCAAGTGTGGGTAAGTTCAGTATGGAGATTGACGGCAAGAATGTGGATGCCGAACTTCTTGATTCAAAAAAGGCGCGCGAGGTATACGAGGACATTGTTCGGAGGTTAAAAGACCCTGCGCTTCTTGAGTACACCGAGACAGGTTTACTTAAAGCACGAATTTTCCCGATTGAGCCCCATTCGAAAAAGCGAATATCAGTTTCATTTTCGCAATTGTTGAAATCTGATAGTGGTTTAATTCATTATAGCCTGCCGTTAAGTGCTGCCACGCTGATTAAGAATTTGAGCGTGAAAATTGATTTAAAATCAACACTGCCGATTAAATCGCTGTATTCTCCCGTTCACAATGTAGAGATTAAACGGGACGGTGACCGCAGGGCAACCATAGGATTTGAGTCATCGAATTTGAAACCGGATGCTGATTTTCAATTGTTTTACAGCCAGCAGGAAGGAGAATTCGGGTTAAGATTGCTTTCGTATAAGGAATCCAACGAGGACGGATTCTTTTTGATGCTTGCGACACTTTCGGCAGAAATTAAGCAGGACAGGATTTTGCCAAAAGATGTTGTGTTTGTAGTGGATTCGTCTGGTTCAATGGCTGGTGAAAAAATTGAACAGGCAAAGAAGGCGTTAAAGTTTTGCGTAGAAAATTTAGAGGATAAAGACAGGTTTGAGATTGTCAGATTCTCCACCGAAACTGAATCATTATTTGGAGGGCTTGTCGGGGTTGACACGGCAAATAAAAAAAAGGCGGATAAATTTATCACATCAATTCGCCCCACCGGGGGCACAGCAATAAACGAAGCGTTGCTGGAGACGCTCAAGATGAGGCCGGAGGATTCAGAAAGGCTATTTGTAATTGTATTTTTGACAGATGGTCTCCCCACAGTTGGTGTAACTGATGAGAAAGAGATAATAAAAAATGTGTTAAGTAATAATAAGTTCGGGACGAGGATTTTCTGTTTTGGCATTGGAACGGATGTTAACACGCATTTGCTTGACCAGATAACCGCCGAGACCCGCTCGGTAAGCCAGTATATTTTACCAGAAGAAGATATTGAAGTAAAAGTTTCTTCGTTTTTCACAAAGATTCGCGAACCAGTTCTTGCCAATTTAAATATAATCTTCCCGGAAGAAATAAAGGTCTCACGAGTTTATCCAAAGCCGTTGCCAGATTTGTTTAAAGGAAACCAACTTGTTGTCGTTGGGAGATATTCGAAGGCGGGTAAGGGAAAAATTACGATATCCGCCACCTCTGCGGGGGAAAATAAAACTATTTCGTACGACGCAAATTTTGTGGAAAACTCAATTGACCACGATTTTGTACCGCGTCTCTGGGCAACGCGGCGCATTGGCTTTTTGATGGATGAAATTCGCTTGCGAGGAGAGAACAGAGAATTGAGGGATGAGGTGGTTGAGCTTGCAAAGAAGTATAATATTCTGACGCCATACACGGCGTATTTAATCATGGAGGATGAATCGGCAAGGAATTTACCTCCACACAGGAGGGTTGTGTCTATGAACTCTTATGAAGTGCGGGCATTAAGACGAGAGTTTAACCGATATTATATGGACATGAA